>JBQNBA010000122.1:0-5815 GCA_052170175.1 Sphaerochaetaceae bacterium
TTGATTCGCCAAGATAAAGGATTGGGGAAAGCATCCCGCAGAAATCCGTGAAGAGACAATAATCATGACCACCAGTTCAGCCGGTGGTCATGAATCCACTATGCCTGATATTATTCCGCCCTGATATTATTCCGCTATGTTGATTTCCGGATGCCGCTTGGCGCGGTCTTTCAGCAGCATGCCGACTGCCATTATCACAGCGAACACAATCAGATACGGAATGCAGGATTTGCCATGAGATATTATGGCGGCATACACCATGAACAGGCATGAGAGCATCGCAACCAGAGGCATGAACCAGCGCTTGAAGAAGCCAAGATCCTTCTCTTTCTGAATGAACTTTATGAGAATCGGGATGTATAGAGCATAAAGCGTGACTATCGGAATCTCTGATATGTCGAAGCTGAAGAAAGAGAACCAGCCGTTTGCAAATCCAAAGAAGTACAGCAGGCACACCGAGCAGATTCCCAGTCCGAACACTGCGGATGAGCCCGGCATGTCGGTTATCGGATCAACGCTTGAGAAAACCTTCGGGTTGGGGCCGAAGTTGCGGCTGGAGATGGCGTACATGTTTCTGGTGGTGGCCAGCATAAGCCCATTGAGCGTTCCAAGGCATGAAATCACGACAAGCACGAACAGCCCTGTCCCCGCCACGTTGGAGAATATGTGCGAGAATGCCACGCGCGCTCCTTTCTCTCCGCTTTCCATGATGGTCTGCTTGTCTACCGCACCGGCAAGCCCGATGTAGTAGAACAGATATATAAGCATGATTATGAATGTTCCCAAGACGAGGGCGATGGGCAGGTTCCTCTTGGAATCCTTAAGCTCCGCATTGATGCTGGTGGCGAGTATCCATCCTTCATAGGCGAAGGCGGTGGCCACGACTGCCGTCAGCAGCGGGCTTCCAAAGCCGCTCGGACCGAACGTGGCATTCTGGAAATTATCGATGAGGACGCCATTGACCAGCCCGGCGATTGTTCCTATCACTGCCATGAGGAGCAGAGGTACCAGCTTTATTATGGTCATCGATACCTGAAGCTTGCCGGCAAGCCGCGGGGAGAGCGTGTTGATGGCGAAGCTGAGACATAGGTACAGGCAGCTTATGACCATGCATTCACCGCCGAACACGCCCCAGCCAAACAGAACGCAGGTGTATCTTGCTGACACCCACGCCAGAACCGCCGTTATGGACGGCGTGTAGATGACCGTCATGAACCACCCGATGAAGTACCCGTAGGATTTGCCTACAGTCACATCGGCATAATCGACTATCCCGTTGACTTTCTCGTATTTTGTCGCCATCACGGAAAATACAAAAGCGCAGGAAATCATGATGATTCCGCCGATTATCCATGCAAGGATTCCAAGTTCGAGATTGCCCTGTGTGGCATTGAGTATCTTCTCTGCCTTGAAGAAGACCCCGCTTCCAATCACTATTCCTACAACCATGGCTATAGCCGTCAGGAGACCGTATTTCTTCTTCAATATATTGGCGGTTCCCATGCAGATTCCTCCTTTGCCTGTTTATTTCATCACTTGTCAGGTATGGTACACTAATTGATTGCATTTGATAAGCAGGAAAAATGCATCTTTTGCGAAAAAATCATGATTTGGTATATTAATGCAATCGTTTTTCAACATCCTGCGGCAATCAGATTCTTTCGAACCAGACTTCGCTTATTTGATGATTATGCTCAAGCCCTTTTTTCTCAAAGCCCGTCTGCGGTCTCCATGGGATGCGGTCTGCGAACCCATCATAAGGGTTTGAAAGGCCTGCGGTTGATGACAGCACCTGCAGCATCTCAAGCCCGTATTCCTCCCAGTCCGTCACAGCATAGATGTATCCGCCTTTGACCAGCTTGGAGACAAGCAAATCGGCAAACGGCTTCTGAATCAGGCGGCGGCCGTGATGACGCTTCTTCTGCCAAGGGTCGGGAAAGAATATATGAAAGCCCTTCACCGAACCGTCAGGAATCATGGCAGCGATCGCCTCGATTGCATCGAAGCGCATTATCCTTAGATTTGACAGACCGGATTCGCCGATTTTATAAAGGACTTTTGAGAACCCGAACAGGAAAACCTCGAACCCTATGAAGTTTGTTCCCGGGTTGTCCTTTGCGAGCTTGATTGTGGATTCACCCATGCCGAATCCGATTTCAACCACAACCGGGTTGGCATTTCCGAAAACGGAATGGAAGTCAATCGGCTCAGGCTGATATGTGAGGCAGTATTTGTCAAAGTCATTGCACAGCGCTTCTATCTGGCGGGTTCCAAGCTTCTGCCCGCGCAGGACGAATGTTTTCACCCCGCGCCGTCTGTCCGCCCGCCTGATTTCAATCTGGTTTATCTGCGGGTGCTTTTCAATCGCGTCCGCAAGTGTCGGTTTTACGTCGTCTGTGCCTGCCATCTATGATCTCCTGCTGTGATGGATGCCATCAAATGCGCCATGAATCATGATGCATTATAGGATGGATGTTTTTATAAAAATGTCCGAGCGCGCAGACCACGCCCGGACCTGAAATGCAACAGGCTTTGCTGCCTGCTTCGCCGCTTGAGCTGCGACTTGTCTTGCAGCTTGCTTTGCAGCTTACTTTGCAGCTTCTTCCTGAGCAGCCTTGGCTGCCTTTATCACATCGTCCGCAAGCTTGCCCTGAAGCGTTTCATAATGGTCGAATTCCAGCTCGAAGCTGCCTGTGCCTGAAGTCATCGCCTTAAGGTCGATGGCATAGGTGAGCATCTCGGCATCGGGAACCTCTGCGTTGACAGCTATCATGCTGCCGCCCAGGTCTTCCTGTCCAAGCACCCGCCCGCGCTTTGATGAGAGATCGGAAAGCACGTCACCGAGATACTGGTTGTCGATGTAGACTGTGAGCTTCATGAAAGGCTCCAGCAGCACGGCTCCGGCTTTCTCCAATGCCATCCTTATGGCTCCCTTGGCTGCAAGCTTGAAGGCCATTTCGGAAGAATCAACAGGATGCTCCTTTCCATCAATCAGGGTTATGGCTATGTCCACAATCGGATATCCGGCGAGGAAGCCTTCGGTCATCGCTTCATGAAGCCCCTTCTCGATGCCGGGTATGTAACCCTTGGATATGCTGCCTCCCTTTATGGCGTTCGTGAAGGCATAGTATGCGCCCCGCTCAGCAGGCTCTATCTCAAGCAGCACCTTTCCATACTGCCCGTGGCCTCCTGACTGCTTCTTATGGGCGTATTCAGCGATTCCGCTCTTCTTCGTTATCGTTTCCCTGTACGCAATCCTAGGGATTCTTGTGTTTATTTCAATCTTCTGCTTCTCTTTTATCTTGTCAAGAATCATGTTGAGATGCAGCTCGCCCATTCCCGAAATCACCGATTCCTTTGTTTCCTCGTTGTAGTTGCTCTGGAACGTCAGGTCTTCTTCGGTTATCCGGTGTATGAAATCATTCATCTTGACTTCGCTGTTCTTGTCGTTTGCGCTTATCGCCAATGCATAGATAGGGGCGGGGAGCTTGAGCGGCTGGAATCTGAAACCCAGATCCTGACTTCCGAAAAGCGTTGCATTGGTGGATGCGCTGTTGCTCTTGGTTATTATGCCGATATCGCCTGCTGCAAGGGATGAGACCTCGACAAGCTTCTTCCCTATCGCTTTGTAAAGCTTGCCCGGCTTCTCCTTCTTGCCGATTTCAGGATTGACCAGGTCTGTTTCCGGAAGCAGCGTGCCGGTGACGACCTTTATGAATGAAAGCTTGCCGGAGAACTGGTCGATTGTCGTCTTGAAAACATAGGCGGAGACCTGGTCGCTTTCCTCGATTCTCTTTGGCTTGATGGTCTTGGCTTCATCGCTGGCTTCATAGATGAAATCCTCCGCTCCGATGGGGCAGGGGAAGGTGGAGGCGACGAAATCCAGAAAGCTTGTGATGCCGGAGCGCTTGAGGGTGGAGCCGCAGAAAACCGGCGCAAGAACGTTCTTCCGAAGACCTTCCATCAGACCTTTTGCGATATCCTCGGCTGACAGCGTGCCTTCCTCAAAGAACTTTTCCATAAGCTCATCGGCGCCTTCGGCGGCTGACTCTATCAGAGCGGCTCTGGCTTCCTCCACCTTGGCGGCATACTGCGCGGGGATTTCGACTTGCTTCTCCTTCCCGTTCTGCACCGCATATGCCTTGCCGTTTATAAGGTCTATCACGCCTTCGAAGCTCTGCGCCTCTCCCATCGGTATGGTCACAGGAACAAGGGTCATCTTGAGCTCTTTGCGCAGATTCTCCATGGTCGCATCATAATCAACCCGCTCTTTTTCCATCTTATTGAGGAACAGCACCCGCGGCTTGTTCCTTTCGTTAAGCCTTCTCCAGAGCTTTATCGTCTCAATCTGCGCCCCTTCTCTGGCGTCTACCAGCATGAGGGTCGTCTCGCACGATCTGAGCCCGCATATGACTTCACCTATGAAGTCCGCCGTGCCGGGGGTGTCAAGGGTGTTTATCGTCTTTCCGTTCCATGTCATGGAAGCCATGGCGGCGTGAATCGAGATCTTTCTGGCGATTTCCTCTTCGGTGTAATCGCTGACTGTCTTCCCCGATTCAACCATCTCAGGATTCTGTATCGCACCTGCGTAGTAAAGCAGCTGATCCAGAAAAGCGGTCTTTCCTGTGCCGTTATGACCCGCAATGGCGAAATTCCTTAAATCGACGCTCGAAATACCCATAATCCCTCCTAAAAGGCTGTCATGAAAAATATAGATGAAAAAAATGACACGCAGAGACAATTTTACGCAGGAATAGGCCTTGTGTCAAACGTTATCATCTCCATTGCATCCTTATATCTGTTGAAAAGGGTTTTTTCTTATGGTACTGTAACACCCGGAGCGCAATCATGGACTTGAATGCCATTAGAAATATTGGAATAATCGCCCACATAGATGCAGGCAAGACAACAACCACCGAGAGAATTCTTTACTATACGGGGGAGAATCACCGGATAGGCGAAGTTGACAACGGCGAGGCCACAATGGATTTCCTGCGGCAGGAGCAGGATCGTGGAATAACGATTTCAAGCGCAGCGACAACCTGCTGCTGGAAGGGTCATCAGATAAACATCATAGACACTCCGGGTCATGTGGATTTCACCGCCGAGGTCGAGCGTTCGCTAAGGGTGCTTGACGGAGCCGTTGGCGTTTTCTGCGCCGTGGGAGGGGTTGAGCCTCAGAGCGAAACCGTCTGGAAGCAGGCTGATGAGTATCATGTCCCCAGGATTGCCTACATAAACAAAATGGACAGGCTTGGAGCCGACTTCTACAGGGTGCTTGAGGAGATAAAGAAAAAGCTTGGCATCACGCCCGCTCCTCTTTTCATTCCGGTTGGAAGCGAGAGCTCGTTTTCCGGGGTCATCGATCTGCTCAAGCAGAAGATGCTCCGCTTTGACCAGGAGGATCAGGGGGCTAACATCATCGAGGAGCCGATTCCCGATGAGCTTCTTGAACCCGCCCGTGTTTGGTATGACAAGCTGATTGATCAGGTTTCCGCGCTTGACGATAAGATCACCGAGCTGTATTTTGACGGGAAGACGATTCCGGAGGAGCTTATCGTGGCCGCTCTGCGCAAGGGAACGCTTGAGCATAGCCTTTTGCCGGTGTTTGCAGGCTCTTCGCTCAGGAACATAGGGGTGCAATGTCTTCTGGACGGGATAGTGGCGCTTCTGCCTTCGCCTGATGAGGTGGAGCCGATGTCCGGCACCTTGGTCAAGAAAGACGAGAAGGTGCGGATAGAGAACAATCCGAAGGGCCCGCTTGCCGGACTTGTATTCAAGGTGACTTACGAGAAGGAGACGGGGCCTGTCTGCT
>JBQNBA010000123.1:0-5716 GCA_052170175.1 Sphaerochaetaceae bacterium
AAAGGCGCAGTTCATGCTTCCGTTCTCGGATGAGGAGCTGTGGCACGATGTTGATGTTGTCGATCTGCTGAGGACTTACGCAGACCTGATGGGGAAGATTGACAGCCTTTCTCATAAAGTCTTCAATATATATGAGGAAGTGACTATAAACGAGAAGGTCACCCTTATGAATGAATTGCTTGAAAGCAATGACGTTATCCATTTCACGGATGTGATAGTGAAGATAAATTCGCCTGAACACGTGATTTCTGCGTTTCTGGCTGTTCTTGAAAGCGTCAAGGACTGCCTGATCCTGATACGTCAGGATGCTGATTACGGCGACATCGCCATATGGAGGCGGCCTGATGGATACGAGGCAATGCCGCCCGATGGCGTTGAGGCTGATGCCGACAGGGAGTGATGGACAGATGGACGAAAAAGCGCTTTCTATGAATGCAAGGCTTCTGGAAACGATTCTGTTCCTTGAGAACGAGCCGATGGACATGGAGAGGATAACAAAGATGACCGAACTCTCCGAGGATGATGCGAAAGCTGCGCTCTCGGAGCTTGAGGAGCATTATTTCAAGCACTTGCACGGCCTTCAGCTTGTGATGACCGATGACCAGTGGCAGTTCCTGCCATCCGCCGATCTCTATGAAGGCCTGAGAAAAGCGTATGGGAAAAAGGTGGACAAAAGGCTTTCAAAGGCTGCCATGGAGACTCTTTCCATCGTGGCGTACAGCCAGCCTGTAACACGAAGAGAGATTGACAACATACGCGGGGTCGTGTCCGATTCAATCATGAGGATTCTCCGCGAAAGGGACTATATAAAAGTCATCGGAAGGAAAGATGTGCCGGGGCATCCGTGCCTTTACGGAACGACAAGAAAGTTCCTCTATGAATTCGGGCTCCAGAGCATAGGCGATCTTCCCAAGATGTCTGAAATCGATAAGCAGAGGTTTGAAAACGATGAAGCTTGATTATCCAATACGATTGCAAAGCTATCTTGCCAAGAGCGGATTCGGTTCGCGCAGAGCCTGCGAGGAACTGATAAGGCAGGGGAGGGTCAAGGTTAACGGAAAAGTCGCCGACATCCTGGGAACGCGTGTCCAGGAGAGCGATGTCGTCTATGTGGACGCTGTCCTTGCGGAACCTGCGGACAAGCTCTACTATTATGCGCTCAACAAGCCTGTCGGATATGTATGCTCAAACCACGACCCAAACGAGAGCCGGTTCGCCGTGGACCTCATCGATGTGCCTTGGAACAACCTGCTGTTTCATATAGGCAGGCTGGACAAGGACTCAAGCGGACTGATTCTGTATACAAATGACGGGAATCTGGCCAACAAGGTGATGCATCCTTCCTACGAGGTTGAGAAGGAATACATTGTTAAGACTGACACCCCCATCTCCCGCAGGGATATGGATGCGGCGCTCCGCGGAGATATACATCCATATCGCATAAAGAGCTATGAGCTTATCAGCCGGCAGTGGGCAAGAATCGTTCTGACCGAGGGCAAGAACCGTGAGATAAGGAACATGCTGGGGTTGCTTGGCTGCAATGTCGTCAAGCTTGCCCGGACCAGAATAGGAGCGGTTGAGCTGGGACGCATGCCGGTCGGACGTTATCGCGTTCTGAACAAGGCGGAGATAGCCTCGCTTCTGAAAGGAGCTGATGAATGATAGTCGCAATAGACGGGCCGGCCGGAGTGGGAAAGAGCACGATTGCCAGGATGGTCGCCGATGCCGCCGGGCTTTATTACCTTAACTCGGGGAACTTCTACCGTGCGATAACCCTCAAGCATCTGGAGAAGGGCGGCGATTTCAATGACAGGGAAGCCTGTATAAAGACCGCCGGAGAAGCTGTGATAGACATAAAGGAAGGTCATTTCATGCTTGACGGCAGACAGGTTGACGATGAGCTCCACAACAGCGGAGTGGACATGAATGCCTCGCGCATCTCGTCAATACCGGAGGTCAGGGAGATAGTCAACAAACGCATAGGCGAGATTTCAAAGGGGATGGACATCATAGCGGAGGGCAGGGACATGACCACCGTTGTGTTCCCCAATGCCGACTTCAAATTCTACTTCGATGCATCCCCGGAGGTGCGGGCCAGGAGGCGCTTTGACCAGAACCCATCGGACCTGAGTTATGAGATGGTTCTCAAATCCCTTGAGGAACGTGATGCAAATGACAGAAACAAGCCCGTTGGAGCGCTCAGAATAGCTCCAAACGCAATCATTGTAGATACTTCGCACTTGACCATCGATGAAGTTTGTGAGAAAGTGTTATCTGTCGTAAAACGGCAAAATCATTGAAAAAATTGGATCAGGAGAAAGAAAGTGGCTGAAGAGAAAACAAACGATCAGGCAGATCAGAAGGCAAGCGTCATGCAGACCTTGCTGCAGGAGGAGTATCTAAAGTCTCTTGATGGAATCGAAGACGGTCAGCTCGTTACCGGTACTGTTGTTCAGGTCAATAACGAGTACGTGTTTGTGGATGTCGGATACAAGTCAGAGGGAAAAATCTCAACGGAGGAGTTCTCCGCATTGCCGCGGGTCGGCGACAATGTGACGGTTCTCATCGTCAACAAAGAAGGCCGCGGCGGGCAGCTGATAGTTTCCAAGAAGCATGCGGATGCCAAGAAGAAGGCCGATGAGCTCAAAGAAGCGGCCGAGACAAGGACTCCCGTTGAAGGGAAGTTCGTCAAGGTGATAAAGGGCGGATTTGAAGTTGATCTTGGAAGCGACTACTACGGGTTCTGCCCTCTCTCAAAGGCGGATGTCAACCGTGTTGAGGACCCGGAGACCTTGATTGGCATCACAGACAAGTTCATAATCGAGAAATTTCATACAAACAACAAGCTCAAGAGCGTTGTCTCCAGAAGGGAGTATCTTGAGGAGCAGATAAAGAAGAACAAGGAGATTTTCTTCTCCAAGGTTCAAATCGGCGATATAGTCGAGGGCACTGTGAAATCCTTCACGAGCTTCGGCGCATTCATCGATCTCGGCGGCTTCGATGGCCTTCTTCATCTGAACGACATGAGCTGGGGCCATGTCACAAAGCCAAAGGATTTCGTCAAGAGAGGGCAGGTTGTAAGGCTCCGCCTCATCAACATCGACCCGGAGACCAAGAAGATAAACCTTTCGCTGAAGCATATGAGCGAAGACCCGTGGACGACTTTCGCCTCCAAGTACAATGTCGGCGATGATATCACGGCTCCAATAACGAAAATCACCAATTTCGGCGTCTTCATCGAGATTGAGCCCGGCATTGAAGGCCTGGCCCATATATCGGAGCTTTCATGGACAAAGCGCATAAGCAATCCAAAGGAGCTTTTCAACATCGGCGATGTCGTGCAGGCAAGGGTGCTGGGCTACGACCTTGACAAGAAGCGGGTTTCTCTCGGCGTGAAGCAGCTTCAGGAGAATCCTTGGGATACGATAGCCGAGAGATATCCCGTTGGAATGAATCTCTCCAAGCCTGTCGTCAAAGTCACCAACAGCGGCGCCTTCATCAATCTTGAAGAGGGCATAGACGGCTTCCTCCACATAGACGACATCTCTTGGACAAAGAAAGTCAAGTCCATGTCCGCATTCTGCAAGGAAGGCGATGTGATTGACGTCCAGGTCCTCAAGGTGGAAACGGAGACCCACAGGGTGCGCCTCGGCGTGAAGCAGCTGGAAGGCAATCCATGGCAGACGCTGCGCCACGATTATCCAAAGTTCTCCATAATATCCGGAACTGTTTCGAACGTCACCGACTTCGGGGTATTCGTCAAGGTCATAGGAGAAATCGAAGGTCTTATCAGCAAGTTCAACCTTGTGGCTCCTGAGGAGGAGTACACCGATGAAGTCCTCAAGAAGTTCAAGGTCGGAGATCCGATAACTGCTATGGTTCTGGAGGTCAATCCAGCCCAGCAGAAGCTCTCGCTCTCCATAAAGGAGATGATAAAGCGCTCAGAGCAGGCGGAGGTCGCCAAGTACATGGAAGGCACTGACGACGGAGACACGGCCACCATCGGAGAGATGATTGCGATGAAGAACGAGGATAAGTGAGCATGAAGAATCCAAAGTTGCGCAATCCCGCGAAGCAGCCTGAGCCATCCGGCATCGATAAGATGCTTAACGGCATATCAGGCTTCTTCGTGAACAATAAGAAGGTTGTCATAATCATTCTGTGCGTTGCATTGTTGGCTTTGGCCGTCCTTGCGATTCTGCTTGTCGTGAATGACAGAAAGCAGGATGAACTCCAGTTCAGGATTGACGGCCTTCAAACCAAGTGCGAAGAGCTTTTTCAGAAAGCGGAATATACCCCTGAGGAATATTCGGAGCTTCTGGCCGAGCTTCAGGAGGTGGAGCAGGCAGGGAAGAATTCGTATGCAGGCGTCAAGGCCGCCTATGTGATGGGGCTTTGCTATCTGAATGCACAGGACTACGCCAACGCCTGCGATTCCTTCATGAAGGCCAGCGAGAAGAACAACAAGAACAGCGGCAGCAGCTACCTGGCTCCGCTGGCTGTCTTCAACGCCGCTGTCTGCAAGGAGAATCTTGGCGACACGCAGGCTGCGATGGCCCTTTATGAGAGAGTGCCGGCTGATTTCGGATATGACACCGGAATTGCACCTAAGGCGCTGTTCAATTCGGCAAGGCTCCATCTTGCAAACGGAGATGTCGATTTGGCCAGGTCTGCATTTCAGCAGATAGTCGACCAGTATTCATCTGCAAGTTCCGGCTCCGAATATGCGGCGCTTTCAAAGAATGCTTTGATGACTCTATAGGATGAGATGTGTAATTATATATAGCACAAAGAATTAACAGGAGCGCAAGTGAAATGCACAGAAACCGCAAGCAACTGATTCCCATATTGGTGCTTGCGGTTTTTGCCGTCATGGCCTCCGGAATTTCCTGTGGGATACCAAATTATTTTCATACAAAGAGTTATGGAACAGAGCCCCTTGGTTCTGCAAATCAATTCCGGCTGTACATGAACTCCAGAAGCGGAACCGATGGAGATTTGTCCATGGTTACAAACGGACCGGGATTGCTCCTTGCGTATTATGTGAGCAGCAGCGCTTCGTTGGAGCCAGATGTGAAAAGAGCCATAGAGGATGATTTCAGAAAGACGTATTTGGGCAGCAGCGGAATCGGGCTGACCGCCGGAGGCACTGAAATTGGCGAGCCGCTGATGCAGTTCTCGCTTAATGGCGCCTCGCACACAGTCGGAAGCTTCGTATCGGAGTTGTCCGGAGGAAAAGCGCCTCAGAATCCGCCTTATTTTCTTCTTGCCATGGATGAACGGACAGCGCAGGGCAATATTGATTATTATTTCAGACTTGAGATTGACAGTGATGGATACTTGACGCTTTCATACGATACCCGCCAGGACGATTCGTTTCCCGTGCCTGAGAATGCCATCAGGCTCTGCCGGTTCAACGGACAGGGCTTCGCCGTATCTGCGGCGGCTCTCAATGAACTCAATGAAGCTGGCGAGAGTGATTACAACGGTGTCAATTCAGGTGCAGGCCCGTCATATTGCATCCATGTCTTCGCAGCCATGACTGTTCAGAACGAAGGATTCTCAAACAGATTCTGGACAAACTTGATGCATGCAGGTTACCTCACAGTGGATTTGACCACCTGAAAAGGCGATGAGAGATAGAAAGATGAAAAATGCACATAATGAATCTTCTGTCAACCAGAGTAGGCTTCAAATCCACTTCAATCCGGCTCCC
>JBQNBA010000124.1:0-5702 GCA_052170175.1 Sphaerochaetaceae bacterium
GGTTCATTTGATTGGGTTCATTTGATTGGGTTCATTTGATTGGGTTCATTTGATTGGGTTCATTTGATTAGGTTCATTTGATTGGGCTCATTGAAGCTCCCTGCCCTTGTAGTAACATTCTCTTGCGTAGAAGAACAGGTATTGCTGAGCCAAGCCGGCAAAAGGCCCGAACAGCTCCTGCCCGCTCCTGCCGTCAAACATATCGCTCATCACACGCTTCATCCAGACATCCATCGGGAAGCACTCCAAACGGTGGAAGCCATACAGGAGGGCGCATGAAGCGACTTTGTCACCCACCCCCCTTATCGTCTTGAGCTTCTCCATCGCCTTGGGGACATCCATCCGGCTTATTTCCTCAAGGCATATCTCTCCGGAGAGAACCTTGCTGGCGGCATCATGGACATAGCTGTCTCTGAAGCCAAGACCAAGTTCCCTGAGACCGGCAACGCCGATGTCCACAATCTGCTGCGGCGTTGGGAAAAGGGTCGTCAGCCTGCACAATCTGGATATTATCAGCTTGATGCGCTTGATGTTGTTGTTCTGGGAGATGACAAAGGAGCACAGCGCTTCCCATGGGTCTTGGTTAAGTATCTGGATGCCGGATGAAAAGGCGCAGGCGCTGCTCATCACGGGAGAGACTTTGGAAAGCTCCGAAATCGCTCCGCTGTAATCAAAGTCCATGTCAAAGTAACATCGCCAGAAAGCCGAGCCCGTTATAGGGGAAAGGTCATTCTGCGAGACAGAAAGCGTATTGCCCCCGGCTGCGCCTGTCCAGAATCCATCCTCACCGAGGCTCCAGCGGAAAGCCTGCCCGCAGTCAAGTGTCCTGGCAAGGTTTATTTCGTACTTCATGCCCGCCCCCACTTAAGATGATGAAGATGACCTTTCGTGGTCATGCCGGGGAAGCTGCTCTGACGCAGGACTTCGTAGACGGCTATGGCCACGCTGTTGGAAAGGTTCAGCGAGCGCGTGTCGCCTATCATCGGAATCCTGACGCACCTTTGCTGGCGCGGCTGGAGGATATCCTCCGGGATTCCGGCGCTTTCCTTCCCAAACACCAGCCAGATGTCATCTGCACCGCCATCTTGGGCATCCCCATGATAGGCTCTGCCATCAATGTAGGACACGTCACTATAGCATCTTGTCGCCTTCGTCGTGAAGAAGAACAGATTTTCATCTCCATGCTTGGAAAAGAAGCTGTCAATTGAATCGTATTGATGTATCTTGACAGCCGGCCAGTAGTCAAGGCCGGCTCTCTTGACGTGCTTCTCGTCAACCGAGAACCCCAGAGGGCCGACAAGATGAAGCTCTGCGCCCGTTGCAGCGCAGGTGCGGGCTATGTTGCCCGTGTTCTGAGGAATCTCCGGCTCAAAAAGCACTACATGAATCTGCAATTTCTATCTGACAATGATTCGGAAGAACCTCTTCTTCCCGGCCTTGAGGATTATGTCGCCATCCTTTGCAAACGATGAGTTCACAACAAGGTCAAATCCCCTGATTCTCTCTCCGTTCATCGATGCGCCTCCATCCTTTATCAGGCGGCGAACATCGCTCTTTGTCTTGCAGAGGTCTGTCATGGCGAACAAATCGATGACGCCTATCCCCTGTCCAAGGTCGGCGGAAGATATGGTGATTGACGGCATGCCGTCTTTGTCGCCGCTGCCTGAGAAAATGGCCTTAGCAGCCGAACGCGCCTTGTCCGCCTCCTCCTGTCCGTGGATTATCCGGGTCTGCTCGTAGGCAAGCTTCTCCTTCGCCTCGTTTATGCCGGCCTTCTCCCAATCCTTTATCTCATCAAGCTCCATGAAGGTGAACAGCTTCATGAACCGTATGACATCGGCGTCATTGACGTTCCGCCAGTACTGGTAGAAGTTGTACGGGCTGCACAGCTCCGGGTCAAGGAATATCGCCCCCTGCTCGCTCTTTCCCATCTTCTTGCCATCGGCGCGGGCGATGAGATGCATCGTAAGACCGTAGCATTCGGCTCCCTCCATACGGCGTATCAGGTCGGTTCCGGCCACGATGTTGCCCCACTGGTCATCACCTCCGATCTGGAGCCTCGCCCCGCATGTGCGGTACAATGTAAGGAAGTCGAAGGACTGCAGCAGCTGGTAGTTGAACTCTATGAAGCTGAGCCCCCTCTCAAGGCGCTGCTTGTAGCTTTCGAAGGTCAGCATTTTGTTGACCGAGAACTGCGAGCCTATCTCCCTCAGGAAGTCGATGTAATTAAGGTTCAGAAGCCAGTCGCCGTTGAACATCATGACCGCCTTCCCCATTCCGGGGGCGGGGTTCTCATCAAAGTTGACGACAGTGGAAAGCTGCTCCTTTATGTGGCGGCAGTTGTCCATTATCTGCTCCTGCGAGAGCATCTTGCGCATCTCCGTCTTGCCGGACGGGTCGCCGATCATTGCGGTGCCGTTGCCCACCAGGGCGATTGGATTATGACCATGCTCCTGGAGATGGTGCATGGCGAAGAACGGAACCATATGCCCTATGTGCAGGCTCCTTCCAGTCGGGTCGCAGCCGAGGTAGAACGTGACAGGCTCCTTGTCCATCAGGTCGCTGAGAGCATCGATATCCGTGCAGGACTTGACGAAGCCCCTGTCAAACAAAACTTTAAGCGCACTGTTCATCATACCCTCCTGTATCTGTCATTCTCATCATGTATTGTCTGCACCAGCTTGTCAACGCTCACCCTTGCCTGCTGCATCGTGTCCCTGAATCTCAGAGTCACCGTGTTGTCCTTCAGCGTATCGTAGTCCACTGTCACGCAATACGGCGTTCCTATCTCGTCCTGCCTGCGGTATCTGCGGCCGATGGCTCCGCCTTGGTCGTAGTAGGTGTGGAAATCCTTGCGCAGCTGATGCTCAAGCTTGTCGGCGTACTCACCCAGCCCGTCCTTTTTGACCAAAGGAAGAACAGCGACCATCACAGGGGCTATCAGAGGATGGAAGTGAAGCACGGTTCTCATGTCGCCTTCCGGAGTCGGCTCCTCGTCATATGCATCGCAAAGGGCCATCAGGACGTTTCTGGTGAGCCCGGCGGAAGTCTCCACCACATACGGCACATAACGCTCGTTGGTCTCCGGGTCAAGATATGCCAGATCCTTCCCCGAGAGCTTCTGATGCTGGGACAAGTCGTAATCGGTCCTGTCATGAACGCCCTCAAGCTCCTGCCAGCCCATTGGGAAGAGGAACTGGATGTCATAGGCATCCTTCGCATAGAAGGCCAGTTCATCCGGTCCGTGCTGATGCCATCTCAGATGCTCCGGGACGATTCCCATCTTATGATAGAAGCTCATCCTCTGCTCTCTCCAATACGGGAACCATTTGTCATCGCTGCCAGGCTTGCAGAAGAACTGCATCTCCATCTGCTCGAACTCGCAAGAGCGGAAGATGAAATTCTTCGTGGTTATCTCGTTGCGGAACGACTTGCCCACCTGGGCGATTCCGAACGGAACCTTGACCCTGCTGGATTGAACGACATTCTTGAACTCGGTGTATATGCCCTGGGCGGTTTCAGGTCTTAAGTAGATTGTGCTGGCATTGTCGGTGTCCGGGCCGATGTGGGTGGCGAACATCAGATTGAAGTTGCGCGGGGCGGTGAAGCTGCCCTTCGTGCCGCATACGGGGCAGGCACCAGTCAGGTCGATCTGGTCGGCGCGGAAACGGCTCTTGCACTGTTTGCAGTCAACCATGGGATCGGTGAAGTTTGAAACATGACCGGAGGCCTCCCAGACCTTGG
This sequence comes from Sphaerochaetaceae bacterium, assembly GCA_052170175.1. Lineage (GTDB taxonomy): Bacteria > Spirochaetota > Spirochaetia > Sphaerochaetales > Sphaerochaetaceae > JAAYFO01. The sequence continues at coordinate 3,745 of JBQNBA010000124.1, forward strand.
AAGCCATCAATATCGAGCTGTCCAGACCCACGATGTCATCATGAAGCTGGGTCATCTCCTTCCACCAGAAATCCCTTATGTTGTTCTTGAGCTGCACGCCGAGAGGGCCGTAATCGTAGGCCCCATTGAGACCGCCGTATATCTCGCTGGACTGGAATATGAAACCCCGTCTCCGGCAAAGCGATATGATCTTGTCCATAGTCACATCAACCATAATGAATCCTCCTTGGGCCTCAGTCCCGGCATGCGGCGCTGCTGCGCTCAAGCGTATTGATTGCCCTTTCCATTCTATAAAACGCCTTATCATATCCCAGCGCCCTTATGCTGTCAAACAGCGGAGGGCTTATCTGGCTTCCGGTGACGCTCGCCCTTATGGGCATGAAGACCCCGTTCACCTTGATTCCCTGCTCGGAGGCGATGGCGCACAGCCTCTGCTCTATGTCTTCGTCCTTGTCACCCGCCTCAAGGCCTCTGCGCAGCACAGGATAGGCACTGGAAAGCGCTGCAAGCTCCTGTGCAGGCGTGTGGCCTTTTGCGCACAGAGTCTTTGCCTCCGGCTCTCCGGGATCTTTGAATATGAAACGAACCATGTCATTAACATCGGAAAGCACCCTGAGCCTTTCCTTGACAAGCGGCACGATTGAGACGACCTTGGCAAGCGATTCGGAATCGGACAGACCTTCGAGCAATCCTTCCTTTGCAAGGTACGGGACAAGCAGGGCGGCAAGCTCCGCATCATCCTTCATCCTTATATACTGGCCGTTGAACCAGTCCAGCTTCTTGTAATCAAATATCCCCGGCGCCTTGTTTATCTTGTCAATCGTGAAGATTCTCTCAAGCTCCTGCTTGGAGAAGAACTCCTGCTGCCCATCGTAAGACCAGCCTACCAATGTGACGTAGTTCATAAGCGCTTCGGGAAGATAACCCTTCTCCCTGAAGTCACGCACGCTCGTGGAGCCATGGCGCTTGGAGAGCTTCTGACCATCGCTTCCCATCACCATCGGGAGATGGCAGTAAACAGGCGGCTCCCAGCCGAAGGCCTTGTAAAGAATCACATGGAGCGGGCCGGAAGGAATCCATTCCTGCGCCCTCAGTATATGGGTTATGCCCATGAGGTGATCGTCAATCACGTTGGCCAGATGATAAGTCGGGAATCCATCGCTCTTGAGAAGAATCGGGTCGGGGCTTATGTCGCTGTTCGCCCTGGTGATATCCCCCATTATGATATCGTGGAAAGAGGTCGAGCCTTCATATGGCACTTTCAGCCTTATGACCGGCTTGAGTCCCCGGTCAAGCAGCCTCTTGACCTCCGCGGGAGACAAATCACGGCAATGCCTGTCGTACCCTTGGTTCGGACTGTGGCTGGCCTCCTGCTCTGCCCTCAATGCCTCCAGACGCTCCGGCGTGCAGAAGCAGTAATAGGCAACGCCCTTGTCCACAAGCATCTGCGCATATTTCCTGTATATGTCGAACCTTTCGCTCTGTATGTAAGGACCGCATGGCCCGCCCACGACTGGCCCCTCATCCCATTTGACGCCAAGCCATCTCAATGTGTCATATAAATCCTGAAGGCTCTCGTCACTGTATCGGGTTCTGTCCGTGTCCTCGACTCGCAATATGAATCTGCCGCCGCTGGACTTTGCAAAGAAATAGTTGAATAAGGCTGTCCTGACCCCTCCGATGTGCTGAAGACCTGTCGGAGACGGAGCGTATCTCACCCTGACTTCCATCATCCCTCCCATAGCTTCGGCTCAAGCAGACTGATGCCCCTGAAGCCGTAGAAAACTACAGATAGTTGTAACTGAAAAAGGCCGTTTGTACAACAGCAAACGGCCCTTTCACTGCGGTTGCAGCGCAGTTATCGCATGTTCGCCCCACAGAGCTTCCTCACAGCGCAGCCTCACAGAGCCGCTTCAGCTTTTTCTTTTTGCCTGCACTTCGCCATTTATCTTCTCTGC
>JBQNBA010000125.1:0-5658 GCA_052170175.1 Sphaerochaetaceae bacterium
TGAGGAAATTATCCGGATAAGGCGTGAAGCTCGTGTCTCCGTATATTCCTCTGCGTTTGCAGAATTCATCGGAGCAAACGAACCAGTAGACGACATCGCCAAGCTTCCTGGCTCTGATTTCGACTTCCTTGAAGCCGCCTAGAATCCGCAGCTTGAGCCTTGTCAGGAAATCTCCTGCTTCGTCCGGGCTTTTTCCGTATGATGGCAACATCACAATCGTCTTGCAGTCTTTTGAGGCAAGATTGGAGGATAGGGCTCCTACAACATCAGCCAGCCCTCCTGATTTGCTGAAAGGCACTGACTCACTGGTGACCATCAAGACTCTCATGCTTATATTACATCACCTTGGAGTGAATTAAGCAAGTGAGAAAATCATCATCGGCTTAAGTCTGTGCTTAAGTCTGTTCATTTGAAAAACCATGCGTTTTGTCCGGAATGCTGTTTCAAATGAAATCCCAGACCCTTTTATCTAAGTCGGCTTATTTCAGCTGGCTTGCCTTTCAGCTACGCTTCCCCGGATAGGCATTCCCGCTCAGATTCTCGATGTATTCCTGCGCCATGTGGGCGGCTATCGCCCCGTCCGAGCAGCCTGTGACAATCTGCCTGAAGGGGGTGTTCCTGACATCGCCGGCGGCAAAGACCCCCTCGATGCTTGTGGACATGCCCGCATCGGTGATTATGTAGCCTGCATTGTCAAGCTTGGCTCCGAGCTGAATCGCCAGCTTGTTCTGGGGGATGATTCCCACAAAGCCGAATACTGCGTCGAATCCTTCCTCGGAAGTCTCTCCTGTCTCGACATTCTCCAGCACGGCGGATGTGACTTTAGTCCCATCGCCCTTTATCTCCTTGATTATCGTGCTGAGCTCCGCTGTGACGTTCGGGTTTGACATAAGCCTCTTGACTATGCCGGCCTGCGCTCTGAATCTGTCCCTTCGGTGAATGATTGTTATCTTATCGGAGAGATTGGCCAGATACAGTGTTTCCTGAACCGCGCTGTCCCCTCCGCCCACGACAAGGATTCGCTTGCCTCGGAAGAACGGGCCGTCACAGGTGGCGCAGTAGCTGACGCCCTTGCCCCTGTAGCGTTCCTCTCCGGGGACATCGAGGCTTCTGTGAACCGCCCCTGTCGCCAGGAGAACCGCCTTTGCCGAGTATTCGCCATTTGATGCCTTGATGATGAAGCCTTGCTCTGATTTCATTATGGAGTCAACTTCTGCGTACTCTATCTGCGCTCCGAATCCTGTTGCCTGATTCTCGAATCTCTGGGCAAGCTCGAATCCGCTTATCCCTCCGCCGAATCCCGGATAGTTCTCGATATGGTCTATGACCAGCGCCTGACCGCCGGGGCCCATCTGCTCCAGAACCTTCACGGAAAGCCCCGCTCTGGCCGCATATGCAGCGGCGCTTAGCCCCGCCGCTCCCGCTCCTATTATGACGAAATCAGCTGCGTGTGATTCATTCATTTGCTTTCCTCTCCTGATTTTTTCTCCAGAGCATCTTCCGCATCGCTCTTTCTTATATACGATGGCCCCTGTCCGATGTCATCGGGCCCCTTGGTGCTGAACTGCTTCTTTGCAAGGTGCGCAAGAGCGGAAAAAAGCTGCCTTGGAGAATCCTCTATCAGCATTTGTCTGCCGGCAAGCTGTCCGAGGTTCATCACTAGATTGGCGAATGGCCTTGCGGAGGGGCCGGTGAACAGAATCCGCTCAAACGGCTCAAGGTGCGGCGCCAGATCTTCCGGAACACTGTCCATGTCGGGGCAGACCCTCCGGCCTTCGCTGAACACTGCGCTGTAGTAACGCTGCTTTCTGGCATCCAGAAGCGGCACGACTGCGCCGGGAAAGAATGAAAGGTCATGCGCCAGGACTTCCATGGTGGATACCGATACAAGCGGCTTGTTCAGAGAGCAGGCAAGGCCTTTCAGAGCGGCCATTCCTATTCTCAGCCCTGTGAATGAGCCGGGCCCCCGTGTGCAGCAGAGCAAGTCAAGCTCGCTCAGCTTCAATCCGGCATCGGAAAGCAGGGACAATATGCCCGGCATCAGATTCTCGCTGTGGTTCTGTCCTGTTCGCAGCAGCTTTGCGCAGAACCGCCCGTTCATGGAGACGGCAAGCTGCATTGTCTCGTCAAAGGTGCAGACTGAAAGCGTATTCATGGCGTTATGCCTCTTATCTCCACAACCCTGCTCTGGTCGGGGTTTATCCTTATATCGATGAATATCGTGGAGGAGGGGAGCATGTCGGCGATTTTCTCGGACCACTCGACAAGGACGATGCCGTTTGTGTAAAGCATCTCCTCTCCGCCCATCATCTCGAATTCCTCTGCTCCTGAAATGCGGTAGAGATCCATATGGTACATCGGAATCCTTCCATCGTACTCCTGAACAAGGGTGAATGTCGGACTCACGATGGCTTCTGTTATCCCAAGCGCCCTTGCGACGCCTTTTGCAAGAACCGTCTTCCCTGCGCCCAGGCTTCCGCGCAGGGAGACTATCATTCCTGTCTCTGCTTTCTGGCCGAGGCGGAATCCAAGCTTCTCCATTTCCTCTGCTGTGCGGCAGATGCACTGCGCCGGCTTGCTTTCCGGCTGGCGTGCCGGCTTGCTTGCCGACTGGCGTGCCGGCTTGCTGTCGGTCGCTTTGCTTTCATCGCGATTCATCATATCCTGCCTTCTCTGCATATCGATGTCTTTTCATGCATATGAGCTTCCCGGATTGCATTGATTTCCTATATCTCGGCAGAGTCATGCCCCTTCTCATGCTCTTCATGCACAATCTCCTGAATCTCTTCTCGGCTGCGCAGAATCTCTTCCACCGCCGGCCCAAGCTTCTCGCCGGAAAGAACCTCGTATTCCTCAATCAGATCCTGAACCTGATTGTCAGAGCTGTCAACAAGCCTTGCCTTGTCCAGAAAGTATCGGGCCTTGGAGAAATCCTTGTCGGCCAGATAGAGGTACGCCAGATTCGCAAGGTATATGACGTTGTCCTCTTCCTGCTCCACCGCCATCTCCAGATATTCCTTTGACAGCTGGGGATTTCCAAGCTCTCTCTCGCATATGGCCAGCTCGTTGTAAGTCGCCGCTATATCCGGATTCCTGGATGCGCTTCGGAGCAGGGCGTCCTTTGCTTCGCCGTAACGCTCAAGGCATCTCAACGCCCAGCCTTTGACGTACCAGCCTTCCCAGGAGCCGGGCTCCAGCTTCAGGAACCTCTCGATTATCTCAAGGGCCTTTTTCTCGTTGCCCAGCATGATTTGATCATATGCAGCGAAGACGGCGTTTTCCTGGTCAAGCTGTTCCTGCATGTCTGCGACCAGCCCCTTTATCTGCTCCTTTCGCTCCCCATCCGCCATGGTCTTGAGGCTGTCCTGAAAGAAATCGGAAGCGACCTCAAGCTCCTGATGCCTTAGATGGTAGCCTCCCAGCTCGGCGAGGATGTCCGGATTGCCCGGGTTGTGTCTGAGCCCTTCATGAAGAACCTTGGCGATTTTCTCATCCGCCTCGTCAGCCTCTCTCCGCTTCTTCTGTCTCAGCAAATCTGCGCTCTGGTTCGCATGCAGCACGGCGAGGTTCACGTAGCTCTGGGCCGAATGCCCGATGTTCTTGACTGCGCTTAGTATCTGCTCGGCAAAGGCGTAATCCTTTGCATTTGTCTTGGCGACTCCTGCAAGCGAAAGGTCGGTCTCCGCATTGGGATGAATCATCAGCAGCATCGACTTGTAATAGCCGTGCAGCTTCTCAAGCTCTTCATTTCCGAAAGCGGCGAACCTCTCCACATTCCTCAGATAAGCAGGATCCTTTGAAATCACCTTTATGAGACCCGCGGCGATGGCCTCTATGGTCACTTCTTTCAGGTCTTCCGGGCTATTCTGCATCTGCACCGGCACAGGATAGCCGGCATTCCCTTCAAGCTGCTTTATCTTGTCAACGCTTTTCAGGTCAAGAAAAACCACATCGCTGAATGCTGCCTTGTCCTCTTCCATAGAACCCTGCCTTTCCTGCATGAAAAAACCGTGGTGAGGCTAAATCTCTTGAACCGTCAAGTTCAAGCTGGATGCCAGTATGCCTTGGATTCTGTGCCTTGAACCGCCTTTCGGGGAAGGCTCAATGCACCAAGACTATGCCGCAAACCTCTTTTTAAGTTTGAGCAAGAGAATATTACCTGTCACCACGGCAAATACTCACCATCATGCTATCATGAGTCCGCGGATTTTAAAAGATGCCAGGGGCGTTTTCTTCGTTTTGCCTTGATTTTTCTCTGGCAGGACGGCATCATCGGCGTGCATCAGCTGCGCATTAATCGAAAATGGCGTTTTTCCGCAATAATCGTCCGCAGTCTTTGACATAGGAAGTAATCTTATGGTATATTGCAGTTTAGCGTGCGGGGTTTCCTGCATGGACGTAAAGGAGTTCGATGGCTACAAAAGAGAAAGAGCTTAGGATGAACCGTCAGATCAGAGCGCCTGAGGTGTTCGTCATTGATTCAGAGGGCACGCAGCGCGGTGTCATGAGGACGCTCGATGCCATTCAGATGGCAGAAGACGAGGGGCTTGATTTAATAGAGGTATCCCCGAATGCGAATCCGCCTGTATGTAAGATTCTGGATTATGACAAGTATCGATACCAGATGGAGAAGCGTCAGAAGGAGGCGCGCAAGAGCCAGGTTATTGTCAAGGTCAGGGAAGTGAGGATGCAGCCCAAGATCGATGTGCATGACATGCTTACGAAATCCAAGGCTATAAAGGCTTTCCTGGAAGGCGGCGACAAGTGCAAGGTAACCATACGCTTCAAGGGAAGGGAGCTGGCGCACACGGAGCTTGGAAAGGTTGTCCTGGACAAGATACTTGCCAAGCTTGACGAAATGGAGACAGCCTACAGCCTTGACCAGATGCCCAGGATGGAGGGAAGGATGATGAGCATGCTCCTTTCGCCGGCGAAGGTCAAGAAATAGAGAAAGCAACCCGTAAGGGATGTTTAAATACGGCTTAGCGAGGGGATTCTTGTTCCTCGCAAGCTTTGAAGACGAGGTATTGATATGCCGAAGATGAAAACAAGAAAGTCCGCTGCCAAGCGGTTCAGGGTCACCGGGACTGGCAAGATTCGCTTCAAGAAGAGCGGTCTGCGCCATATTCTCACCAAGAAGTCCAGAAAGACTAAGAGAAATCTCAGAGCCACTGGAATTCTGAGCGAAAGCGGAGCGAAGGCCGTCAAGGTCATGCTCCCCTACGATTGAGGAGGGTGTAGAGTATGCCAAGAGCAGTTGACGGAACCAAGCACAAGGATAGGAGAGCCAAGATTCTCGAAAGGGCGAAGGGCTATTACGGAAGAAGGAGCACCAACAACCGCATTGCCAAGGACGCCGTTGCAAAGGCGGGGCAGTATGCCTATCGCGGACGCAAGGAGCGCAAGCGCGACTTCCGGAAGCTTTGGATTGCAAGGATCAGCGCAGCCGTAAGGGCAGAGGGGATGACCTATTCGCAGTTCATCCACGCCTTGAAGCTTGCCAACATCGAGATGAACAGGAAGACGTTGTCCAACATGGCAATCGAGGACAAGCAGGCTTTCTCCGCTCTCGTTGCTCAGGTCAAGGCGGCAAGGTAAAATCGGGTCGGTTCTGAAAGGAGGCGGAATATGTCAGCTATTGAAAGGGTTCAGCAAGTG
>JBQNBA010000126.1:0-5587 GCA_052170175.1 Sphaerochaetaceae bacterium
GAAGCCCGGTCGTCAAGGTGGTCGGTTCGTTCAGCGGGGCGGATTCCCGGATAAGGGTATTCACCGGCTGGAGCAATCTGATTCCCGGCAATCTGGGCAAATACGCCCAGGGGATTCTGCTTGAGAAACTGGGTAATACGGATTATTTCAAGATTTCAATGCCTGCTGATACCGATGCGCTTTTCTCCACTGGAAAGATGCTTGGCAAGACGAGGCAGCTGTTCATTGATGCCGGAATAGATGCAATCCTGTCGTCCAGGCTTTCGATTCTGAGCTATAACGAGTATATCACATCGAGAGAGCGAATCAGCTATGACTCCGCCCTTGGGAAGAATGTGGTCGTGGGGATTGACTACTATCTGGAGACCTCTATGGTGATAGGCTTCGAGTACAATGTGGTGGGAGTGGAGCAGAACAGGCTTGTGACCTCCAGGAATTACACCAGGACGGTGGAGAACGAGACCTTGGCGGCCACTTTCTTGTATGGAAGCAGCGGCATGTCCGATGGCAAGCTGTCCTTTGTGATAAACTCGGCTCCGGTGCTGACGTCTGAATACAGGGAAGCCATCAGCCAGATGGTATCGCAGGTGGCGGAGGACCTTGCTCCGCGCTGGGAGAGAGCCTATGAGCCGTTGATGAAGAACAGGGCGAAGATAAAGAGCCTTGATGAAGCGTACAAGATGGCCGATGCGGGCAACTATCATACGGCTTGCAGGATTTTCCTTGATTGCTGGGAAAGCAGGAAGGATCTGGCCGCCGGGTACAATGCGGCTATCCTGATGTATGCTCAGGGCGATTTGGAGGAGGCCATTGCGCTGATGAAGGAAGTCGTGGAAACCACCGGCTATTCGAAGGCCTGGGACAAGCTCAAGCAGCTTGAGAAGACGCTTGAGCAGTGGAGGCTGGCGGATATGCAGATGAGCGAGGCTCCTGTCGCCTCCGATGCGAGGGTAGAGGAATTCGAGATACGGAACTTCTTCGGAAGATAGGAGCAGCACGGTGAGGCGGCGGGCATGAAGCCGATTGTGATTCTGTATACGGGCAATGGCAAGGGGAAGACCACCGCTGCGCTTGGCGGGGTGTTCAGAGCCATGGGCCGCGGCGGCAGATGCGCCGTGATTCAGTTCATAAAGTCCGACCCGCATAGGCTTGGCGAATACATGATGGCAAAGCGCTGCGGGCTACTGTGGGAGACATACGGAAAAGGCTTCCTGTGGAGCCAAAGTGACCTTGAGCCGACCAGAGCCGAGGTGAGGAAGGGGCTGGACAGGGCGAAGGAGCTTGCCGGAAGCGGCTGCTATGACCTGCTGGTTCTGGATGAGCTTACATACGCCCTGTCATTCGGGCTGCTTGACGAGAGAGAGGTCATCGGCTGGATTTCAGACCTTAAGGCTCAAGCCGATGGCCCTTGTCTGATTATAACCGGCAGAGGGGCGTCCGAGGCGCTTATCAGCGCCGCCGATACTGTCACCGAGATGGTTGAGATAAAGCATCACTACAGGACATTAGGCGAAAAGGCCCGCGAATTGATAGAGTATTGATGTTCTCGTTTTCAATAATTGACGGCATTAGGGTGATGTTTGACCCAAAATAGAATATCAAAATGATGTTTTCTTGGCTTTGAATTGTGTCATATGGGCTTTTGATATCCGATATTGAGATTTTTTAGTTCGATTCTTCACAAAATGCCCGGAATGCTCTACAATTCTATTTCATAGAGTGCGGACGGGAGGATTCTACGTGATTGATTTTCATACTCATCTTCTATATGGGATTGATGATGGTGTGAAGGACAGGGATTCCAGCCTGGCTTTGCTTAGGGAGTACAAAGAGGCGGGCATAGGCCGGATTGTGTTCACACCGCATCTGTACGATCCTTATGTGAAGACGAATGTGGGGATGATACGAAGCGTGTTCGAGGATCTTCATAGGCAGGCTCTTGATATGGGGATTGAAACCTATCTGGGCGCTGAGTTGTTTGTAAGGCATCAGAGTCTCAAGACAATACCTGTCATCGGCAGGTATGCGCTTTGCGAGATGGATGTTTATTCGGAGCCGATAGGGTTCGCCGATGAGATTCAGTCGCAGCTTGTGGAGGGGCAGGGTCTGGAGATAGTGCTGGCCCATGTGGAGCGTTATGGATGGTTCAAGCCGGGCGGGGCGGCTGCGGTGGATTTGAAGAGGAGAGGCTTCCTGTTTCAGATGAATGCAGCTTCCGTGAAGGCGGGTGGCAAAAGGGCCATGGAATGGCTGGAGACAGGCATGATTGACTTGTTCGCCACTGATAATCATGGGAGGCATCCCGGGTTTCCCAGATGCCTTGTGGAGGCATGCGAAAGGTTCCCGGAGGTGGGAGCCAGGATGAATGAGATAGAGGCCGGCTTCGAGGAGTGAGCCTTGAACGGGCCGTTTGGAACAGGAGGCATTTATGCTTATTGAAATCAACGTGGCTAATTTCCGTTCGGTGAAGGAGCCTCAGTCGGTGTCGTTTCTGGCTCTGAAGGATTCCAGATTGCCGGAGGGCAAGATGTTCAGATCCCCGGGCGGGGTGAATGTCCTTAAGACAGCGGCCATAATCGGATCGAACGGGGCGGGGAAAAGCACATTGGTGAGGGCGCTCGAGGCTTTGAAGAACATCGTGATGGCTGATGAGTCCGTGGAGAATCCTCTGTCCAGGGCGTTTGCCGGGACGGCTTTCGCTTATTCCGCGGTCAAGGGGCTGCCATCCGAAATCGAGATAAAGGTTCTTTTGCCCAGGACGACGGAGGAGGGGGTTCCGATAACCGCCATATACAAGGTCGTGGCGGATATGAACAAGTTCTATGAGGAATCCCTTATATACAGCTTCGGGAACTCCAAGAAGATAATGTTCGAACGCAAGATACTTCCGTCCATCGATGATGAGGTCGCCAGCTACAAGTACCGCTGGGGCAAGATGTACCGCGGCGAGAAGAAGCGCATGGAGAAGAAGCTCTCCCCATGCCGTTCGTATCTGGCCGAGGCTGCCCTCAAGGGGGGCGAGACCTGCTCTGAGCTGTATGGCTGGATAAGCGATTCCCTGCATATCGTGCCTATGGGAGCCGCCACCGCTTCCGAGATGTACATGGCCGGCGTGCTTGAAGCGCATCCTGAATGGTCCAGGCAGCTTATAGACTATCTGTGGAGCCTTGACATCACCGACATAAGAGGAATCAGGATTAAGGACGGGAAGGTTGTATTCATCCATACCAATGTGACTCAGCACTACAGCTCCAGCTTCCTTGCCGAGAGCCTGAGCCTGAGAAGGCTCTGCGTTCTGGGCACGGCGTTCTTTGAGAGCTTCACATCCGCCAAGACCTTGGTGGTTGACGATTTCGGGATGTTCCTCCACCCGGAGGTTCTTGCTCACGTGCTGGGGGTGTTTGAGCGTTCGGCGTTCGACGGATCGCAGCTTATCGCGGTGGACTGCAACCCTGCGCTGCTGACAAACGGGCTGCTCAGGAAGGATGGCATCTGGTTCGCGCAGAAGACTTCCACGGGAGCCACTGAGTATTACAGCCTTGCGGATTTCAAGGTTTCCAATGTGGCCGATAAGGCGAGAAGGATGTACGAGAACGGGGCGTTCGGCGCTCTCCCGATCATTTCGGAGTTCGTATTTGACAAGGGACTCGTATCTGACGAGGGGTTTGTATCTGACAAGGGACTCGTATCTGACAAGGAGGTCAAGTGATGAAACGCACCAGAAACACGATGATGCCCAAGGGGGCCATGCTTATCTATGCGGCCACTGAGTTCGAGGCGCTTTATTTCAGCCAGGTCCGCAAGGACTGCCGCTATGCAAACCTCACTGTAATGTGCGCTCAGAATCCCGGCAGCCTTGAAGAGCTCATAATGCAGGCCTCCAAGGCAAAGCTCCGTGGAAAGTTCGACTGCGCATGGGCCCTGTTCAGCTTCAGCGATTTCGGCCTTGCCCCTGCTGATGTCAAGGCAGCGGAGGAGCTGGCCGCAAAGAAGCGGATAAAGCTCGGATGGATAAATCCTTCGCTGTCACTGTGGATTTATCTTCATTTCAAGGCGCCCTCAATGGTATTGACTGATGCGGCGCCGATAATAGATGGTCTGGCTAAGTCAATATCAGGATACGCTGAAAACGGCGATTATATGCTGGGGGAGGGGCAGAACCTGCATCTTGCGCTCTTCTCGAACTTCTCGAAGGCGCTTGCAAACGCCTCCTCGTACAACAGGCTCTGCGAGTCCAGCTTCGGGCTCAAGGGAACGAACATCCCCGATATTTACGCCGATATCCACGCATTCTGCGGAAATGCCGACATCACTCATAATCAGAAGATGCTGACCAAGAGAGCGTGACATGGATATTGTAACGATGCTCGTCACGATGACCTCCATCGCGCTCGGAAGTCTGGCGCTGGGGCTTTGCATCCTGTACGCTGAAAGGACAAAGGCGCCGTGGTCAGAGCTGCTTGTCACCTTCCTCTCCGTGATAGTTGGGGCGATGACATTGATGGCTGTGGAGCACTACACCAATTTGTCTCTTTCGAATCTGGGCAACCAGGCGGCTGCGCGGATAATCAGCATTGTGTTTGAATCGCTTGTTTCAGCCTGCGCCGCATTCCTTGTGATGTTCGTTCCGTTCTTCACGACTCTTATAATGGGGACACTGCATCATCAGAGGCTTTTCTGGTCGGGGCTTTCGGTGCTGGCCGGGACTTACCTCGCAGCCGGCATCATCAGGCAGCTTGTTCCGGGGACTCAGTGGCTTTTCTTCCTTCAGGCGGGGATATTCATCGCGGATTATTTCTGCTGCATGATGCTTCTGTGGAAGAATGTCGGAAAGATACGGGATATCTACACGAGACGCATCATTGTCGCTGCCAACATAGTCAGCCTTTCGCTGATACCCGTGTTCGTGCTGTCCACGATATTCTCCGACTTCCTCATTGCAAGCTACGGGATATACAGCATGGCATTCTCGATAGTCATGATAGTCTACTTCTACTCGTACTTCGCCAATGACTACAAGTCCACGGCCAGGGAAGAGAAGGAGCTCATGATTGATGATCTCAAGATGTATCATATATCGGAACGCGAATTCTCGGTCATAAAGCTGGTGTCCGAAGGGCTGACAAACAAGGAAATCGCCTCAAGGCTTGGTATCTCGGTGAACACCGTGAACAACCATGTGGCCAACATATTCTCCAAGACAGGTGTGCGGAGCCGCATCGATTTGCTGAATCTGCTGAAGGAAACGAATAAATGAAATCCATAGATTACAGTCTGTTCGATTATGACGTGAAGGACTATGCGGCGCGCTATCATGTTGAGTACGCCCCTGTTATGAGCTGCGCTCATCCTTTCGGGCTTTTCCACACCCAACGGCCGGAAAAGGCGGTGCTGCTGCTTCATGGCTTCACCGGATACCCCGGCGAGCTTATCAGGCCTGCGGTTGATTTCTACGAGGCCGGCCTGGACTGCCTTGCCATCAGGTATCCTGGCCATGGCACCAGCGCGGATGATTTTCTGGAGACGAATGATTCCATGTGGATCGCCACCGCAGAGGATGCCTATAACGATTTAAGCGCAAGATACA
>JBQNBA010000127.1:0-5565 GCA_052170175.1 Sphaerochaetaceae bacterium
GGACATGATTTGCTTCGCATCCATGAAGGCGGCGCATAGCATGAAAACCAGCGGCATTATCGTGAATAGCAGCACTATTATAAGCAGGATATAGGTTATTATCTCTTCGCTTCTGACTTTTCCAACATACTGATTGTTCATTCTGGCTGCCTCCATCAATATTCGACGTCGTCGCCGCCCTTCTGGAAGCTGAACTGCAGGTATGTGAACAGCAGCATGATGAAGAACAGGATGATTGACATGGCGCAGGCCCTGCCCAGGTACCCGTTGCTCACGCCGGTGAAGTAGATGTTCATTGTGATGACGTCTATCGGCTCTCTGGCCGTGCCGCCTCTGAAGAACATGTACTGCGTGCTGAATGTCTTGAGGCACTGGAGCATCGCCATGATTGAAACAAGCACTATGGTCGGCTTGAGCAAAGGCAGGGTTATGTGCCAGAAAGTGTGCCATTTGGAAGAGCCGTCCACGATGGCAGCTTCGTAGATTGTGGGCGGAATCGAGGCGAGGCCCGTTATGAACAGGATTGCGAAGTACCCTATGTATTTCCAGAAGTAGACGATTATCGTGGATGCGCGGAGCATGCTGTCATTGGTGAGCCATTGATAATCATATCCCGAGGTCTGCATCAATCTGTTTGAGAGTTGGTTTATAAGGCCTGTCGGCTGGAACATGATCATCCATATGGTCGCCGCAACCACGGATGAGAGAACCGCCGGCGTATAGAACGCAAGCTCAAATAGTTTCTTCTGAGAGGGCTTGCGCAGCTGCATTATCAGAACGGCTAATATGAGCGACACCACCACCATTGGGACGAAGCAGCCTAGGGTGAAGATCGCTGTCGCCTTCAGCGAATTGCCTAGTGAGAATCCCCCGTTGCTCTTTGTGAACAGGTATACATAGTTCTCAAGACCTATGAAATTCCAGCTTCTTCCTATTGCCTTGCGGTTTGTAAGGCTTGTGATGAAGGCGTTGATTATGGGGTAGAAGCTGAATACGGCGAAGAACAGAAGGCATGGCACAGTGAATGCGAAGCCCCATCTTGCCTGCTGTTTTTCAATGCTGTATTTTCTAAACTGCTTTTCTGGCATAAGAGATATTCCTTCAATTTGAAACAGGTTTGAAACAATCAAGACAGCGAGCCGATTAACGGCCCGCTGCCATAAAAAGATTCATTGTCTGCAAGACTCTGTGCAGAACTCAGTCATGAATCAACTCAAGCACCGTTTCCTGCAATGTCTTGTATGCGTCGTCAGTGGAGATTCCCTGGAGCATCACATTCTTGATGGCAGTATCGATGGCTGTCTGAACGCTTGCCGCATTCTTTCCGAAGTACAGGATATGGGATCTGGCGAAATCATCACTGAACACCTGCGAGTACGGCATGCTTTTGTATGTTTCGGAATTCATCAGGGCCTTGAGCGGCTGGATGAGACCGACATTTGTGAGATATTGCTCGGCATGTCCTGGTGTCAGAAGGAAATATGCGGCAAGTTCCCATGCGGCTTTCTGCTGCGCTGCCGTTGCCTCGGAGTTGACCATGTAGTAGTGGCCGTAGTAGCAGCTTCCCACGCTCTTGACTGCATCCTTGAACACCGGGAACGGGACAACCATCCACTCCCCGCTGCTATAGAAGCCCGGGTTGTCGGAGTTTATCCTTGCTTCCTGATAAAGACCGGTGTTGCACATCCCGATGTCGTTGTTGTCCTTGTTGAACAGCTTTCTTGCGGCTGTCATGGTCGGATTGCCCAGATTCTCGCCGTTCGGCCCCCAGTTCTGCATGAAGGCAAGAGCCTTCTTCCAAGCCTCCGGATTGACGCAGCCTTCGGTCGCTGAAAGCTCGCCGCCAAGCTGCTCGACCATCGGAACGAAATAGGTGAGCGAGTACGAGTATCTGAAATCGAATCCGCGCCTTGTGATTATGTTGCCGTCTCTGCGGACAATCTTCTTGGAAACCTCGACCATGTCCTCCCACGTCCTGGGGAAATCCTTCTCAGGATCAAGGCCGGCATCGCGGAACACTTTCTTGTTGATGAATATAGACCAGTTGGTCAGCTCAAGGGGAAGGCCGTACAGCTCGTCATCGTAATAAACGGCATCTATCATCCCATCCGCATAGTTTGCAAGGGTGTCCTTTGCATCCTTGAAGCCTACGGCTTTGTAATCCACAGGCGCCACAAGACCGGCTTCGATGTACTGATGCGCATTCTCGATCGGCAGATTCCAGAGCGTGGGGCCTTGCCCTGCCGCATAGGCGGTCTGCACAAGCTCACGCAGTTTCTCTGCGCTCTGACGGGTCACGTTTACCGTGACATTCGGATGAGACTGGGTGAATTCCGCAATCCACTGATCTTCAAGGGCTTGCCTTGCAGCATCTTCGTGTGTCCAGAATTCGATTGTAACCGGTTCGTTGCTTGTTCCAGATTCCTTTGCTCCGGCTGCGAATGCAGAAGCGATGAGCACTGTAGACAAGAGCAAGGCCAAAAGCGCTTTCTTCATATCTTCTCCTCCAATTGCCGTGGCTGAAAGCCAGCGTGCCATAATGATTCTATCATGGATTCTATCATGGATTTCCCGATAAGTAAAACTGCGATTTTCCTTCCCGGGTTTCCTTCCCGTCCATGGCAGATTTCGGGGTGGCGTGCAACCTTTTCATCCCTTGTTTGTTATATGTCGTGGAGCGTGGAATTTAGTGGATTTATACAAGGTGTTGGTTTATAATCACAGACACGCAATCGTCTCGGGCGTTCTGTGACGAATCCGGCACGAGGATTTTTCTTGGGTTTTCCAGGGAGGAGAGAATGAGAATCAAGAAGCTATTATCAGTTTTGCTGGCAATCTGCCTGGTTGCGGCCATCGTGGTTTCCTGTGATGCCGCCGCCATACAGAAGCTTGGCAGCAGCATGGGAAAGCTGGGGAACAACGTGTATGGCATCCAGCCTTCGATGGACGATGTGAACGAGGCATCTTCCACGGTTGCCGCCTCTGTCACCATTGAGGGGGGCGTGGCTGCTGTTGATTTTGAGAGCGCTGCGTCAGTTCAGGATACAATCGCCGAGATAAAGAATTCTCCGCAGAAGGCGGAGGCTCTGCAGGAGGCGATGTCCGAGCCGGTGGCATCGACGCCGGCGGATGCGGCTGCCGTGAAGACAGCCCTTGATGACAAGAAGGATGAGGTTGTCAATGATGCCAAGGCGGCAATCGCTGCGGCGGGGCTTTCAGCGGAGATGGCGGATGCGCTCAACGCCGTGGTTGGCAATATCCAGAATATGGTCACCGTCTCCGACAACCCAACCCAGGCGGAGCTTGTCACTGTCGCCGTGATTGCGAATCTTGCGGATTCCATAAAGGACAATGCCGCCACGATAGCCACTGACACTGAGGCGCAGATTGCCGTTGCCAATGCGGCGCTCTCGGCGCTTGACACGATAAAGGTGATAAGCGGCTCCGCTTCGATAGATCTGCTTCAAGGTGTTGACATCGCCTCTCTTCTGGAGGGGTCAAAGGCTCTTGCCAAGGGCGGTGATGATGAGATTGATCCGAAGGTCAATCAATTCATCGTGACCTTCAACAACGCCATCAAGCAGATAATCGCCAGAATCGGCAAAGATGCGAGCGGCGGTTTGAGCGAAGAGGGCTATAGGAAGTTCATCAGAGAGATGAAGAACCTGAGGGCTGTATACGAGACGGCGACATATGCGGTCAGGCATTACACCGTCAACCTCGATTCAAACCCAAAGGAATTCGGATTTGCCGGGATTGACAGCATCATCGATGGCGTGGGCTTGGCAAAGGCTGACAGTTTCACTGTCAATGACCTTACTCTCTATGTGCTTTCGTTTGTATTCACAACGGCGGACGAGATGGCGGGCAAGGTGAAGCTTGGCGAGGCGGAGACCAGCTACGATATCTTCGATGTTCTGGATTCGGTGCTTGAGGCCAATCCGTCTCTTGCAAGCGGGGTTGCCTCCGGTTTCCAGTTCAATGAGCCTGCTGGCTTCCAGCAGTTCAGGAAGGATGTTGCATATTCCTTATCGTTTGATGATGGAGCTGTCGTCGCCGCTGCGTTGAAGAGTTATTTCGGTGTGAATACGGTTGCAGAGGTCGAGAAGGCTTTTGCGCATAAGGTCGCCTCTGTCATCAATGCCATTGTCGTGATTGCAGCGGATGCCAACTACGGTTCTCTTATCAAGAGAGTTATTGAAGAAGGGGAAGCGGTCAATCTTGAGACGTTCTTGAACAGTAAGCTGAACGAAGCTCTTGATGATCTTCAGTGAGAAGGAGGGATAAGATGAAAAGAATTTTGATTGTTTTGCTGGTTCTGGCGCTTGCTCTTCCTTCATTGCTTGCAGCGGATGTGGGCGTGGAGCAGTATGCCGGTTCTTCTGATTCGGCTTTCGCCGCAACTTCCTCCAGGATTGATGCGATGGGAGACAGCGGAATCGCCGCCCCCGGCCGGATGGACAGCTTCATGGCGAATCCGGCGGCTTTGGCGCAGAAGCGCTTCGGGAT
The DNA here is from genome assembly GCA_052170175.1 of Sphaerochaetaceae bacterium. Taxonomy (GTDB): domain Bacteria; phylum Spirochaetota; class Spirochaetia; order Sphaerochaetales; family Sphaerochaetaceae; genus JAAYFO01. Next base: position 4,510 of record JBQNBA010000127.1, read on the forward strand.
GAGTTTCCCATCGGTCTCTGTGACGTTGTACAACCTGCAGGCTTTGCTCAGCGATCCGGAAGATGCTCAGATAATAGCGGATGCCATGGCAGATCCCTCCACCTTGAACGACCAGTCCAAGATGACCAAGCTGCTGCAGGATATGATTGAGAATGTCGGCGCCGGACGAAACGAGTTCCTTACCACCGATGCCTCTCTTGGCTTGGCGCTCGGGAATCTGGGAATAGGCTTGGTGGCTCAGGAGAAGCTTCATACTATTGCAAACGGCTCCTCCAATATTGCAAATGTCTATTTTGTTCCTGAAATGAACATCGGGGCGACCGTTGCCTTGGGATTCAGGGTCATCGACACTGCTTCCATCAATCTGGATATCGGCGCTTCGGGTGCATTCGTCTACAAGGCGTACTCCAAGAAGGTGGGCGCCTCTGATTTCATGGATATCATCAATGATTCTTCGGGAGCCGAGAATAAGCTTTTGTGGGAGACTCCTGTGATGGGCGGCTGGGCCGTTCCTATCAATGCGGGTGTGACCGTGGGCTTGCTGGGGAACACGCTTCGTGTAAGCGCTGTCGCAAAGGATATCAACTCGGTTTATCACATGAAGAGCTATGCCAGTGCGGGGGATTTGATCAACTCTCTTTATTCCGGAGCCGTCACGCCTCCTGCGGGGCATGTTTCCGGAACCTCGGTTGATTTTGAAATCACCGCCCCTTGGAGCCTGACTTTGGGGATGGCCTGGGTGCCGAATGTTCCTGTCGTTAATCCTGTGATAACGGCTGACCTCGTGGATATGCTTGATATAGTGACGGGAAGGGAGAAGTTCGAGTGGAAGAATCTGCTTCTCCATCTGAACGCCGGGGCTGAGGTAAACATACTCAAGACTCTGGCTGTCAGAGCCGGAGTGAATCGAGGCTATATGTCGCTTGGAGCAGGAATCCTGCTTCCCGGATTTAATCTGGAAGCATCGTATGGCTGGCAGGAGTTCGGGAGTGTAATCGGCGACAAGCCGGTGGATTCCTTCACTGTTCGCATCAACCTCGGCTACGATAAGATTTG
>JBQNBA010000128.1:0-5479 GCA_052170175.1 Sphaerochaetaceae bacterium
ACCGTTCCCTTTGTGCTTCCGCCGATTCTGGTCGTACTGGGGTTTGTGATGCTCTATGGGAACAGCGGCTTTCTCAACAAGGCTTTGATGTCATTGTTCGGGCTTTCAGAGCCGCCATTGCGGATACTCTATTCATATAAAGCCATCATTCTGGCCCACAGCTTCTACAATTTCCCCATAGCGATGAGCCTTGCGGGCAACAGCTGGGAGCAGCTTGACGAGAACTGCGAGAAGGCAGCCAGAACCCTGGGAGCCAATCAATGGCAGACATTCATCCGCATAACCCTTCCGCGCCTGATGCCATCGATTTTATCTGCCGCTCTGATGATATTCCTCTTCTGCTTCACCAGCTTCGCCGTTGTTCTCGTTCTGGGCGGCGGGCCGGAATTCACGACAATCGAAGTCGAGATATACAATCAGGCCAAGCGCGCAATGAACATTGGGGCCGCCGCAGCGCTCAGCATCATGTCCATGGCCGTCTGCCTCATAGTCCTCGTTGCAGACCTCCTGTTGCAGAGAATCGCTCCCCGGCAGAGCAGAATCGGAGCATTCAAAGCAATAAGCAAACCGACAGCGCCAATCAGGGCTGCCGCTGCCATCTATGCCATCCTGCTTGTGCTTTTTGTCATCTCCCTCCTCGCCTCTGTGGTCGCAAGGTCTTTTCTCTCGTCAGCCACAAGAGCCGGGGCGAAGACCATAAGCTTCCAGTGGTATGCCGGAATGCTTTCGAACTCGACGGCAAGGGCCGCGGTGAATAGTCTGCTCATAGGATTGACGGCAGGGATTTCATCGGTGACCCTTGGCCTGCTGCTGGCCGTGTACCTTAAAAGGCATCCAAAATCTCCGCTTGAAATGGCTGCCATGCTTCCAATGTCGATAAGCTCGGTGATAATAGGGCTTGGATACTACATAACAAGCCGCTTCCTTGGGCGCGGATCGGCTTTCTCACTCATTGTGCTTGCACACGTGGTGATAACCCTGCCGTTCTGTCTGCGGGCAATCATGCCTGTCTATCGGGCGATGCCTGAGAACCTGCCCAAAAGCGCATTGACGCTCGGCTGCAGCCCGTTCAGGACATTCATGAGCATCGAGCTTCCCATGCTTCGTTCCGCCCTGCTTACAAGCTTCGCATTCGCCTTCGCCATCTCAGTCGGCGAGATGAACGCCACGCTTATGCTCAGCAGCAATTCAATCGAAACCATCCCGGTGGCAATATACCGCCTGATAAACGCATATAACTACCAAGGCGCATGTGCGCTTGGCACAGTGCTTATCATTGTCTGCCTTGCCGTGTTCATCACAACAGAGGCAGCGAGGAAAAGGAGCATCCATGCGTGAAGAGGACATACAGCGAGAAGAAAGCATACACCGAGAAGAAAGCATGCAGCGTGGGAAGGAGTTTTCATATGCCTGACAAAGCGCTTTTAATGAAGAACATCAGGAAGCGAATCGGCGGCTTCCTGCTTAATGTCGATTTCTCAATCGACGAAGGCGAGCTGGTCAGCATCATAGGCCCATCCGGCTGCGGCAAGACCACTGTGATAAACCTGATATCGGGGCTTCTGCCCCCCGACAGCGGCACAGTATCAATCGGCGGCGTTGATGTCACCGAACTGCCTCCCGAGAAACGTTCAACTGCAGTCGTATTCCAGGACTATGCCCTGTTTCCGCACATGAACGTCCAGCGCAACATAGCATTCCCCATGAAGCTGCGCAAGATGCCGCGGCAGGCAATCATGCAGCAGGTTGAGAGCTTGCTTGAACAGGTCAAGCTGGGGTCATTCGGCAAACGTCCGGTTGATGGACTCTCCGGCGGAGAGAAGCAAAGGGTCGCCCTGGCCCGCGCTCTGGCGGCAAATCCCGACATACTGCTGCTGGACGAACCGCTTTCCGCCTTGGATGCAAAGCTTAGAAACCAGCTTAGGGGCGAAATACTCTCTATTCAGCAAAAGCTTGGCCAGACAACAATATACGTCACCCATGACCAGAACGAGGCTCTGGCCATAAGCAGCCGCATCATAGTGATGAACAACGGGCAAATCGAGCAAACAGGAACACCGCAGGAGATTTACGACAACCCGCAGACAAGATTCACAGCGGATTTCATGGGAGAAGGAAACGCATTGCCCATGAACCTTGCCGCCTCCGCTTTCAAAGCCTCTTCCGTAGACCCCAAAGCCCCCGAAGCTGTCTTCGGAACTGATATAGACGATAACAGCTCAAGCAATACGGAGAGCATAGCGCAAAGCATCGGCGATATGGATGCCATAAGCGGAATCAGCGCAATCGAGGAAGCCGCCGGAATCGGTGGAATCGGTGGCATTGGCGATATCGGCAGCGTCAATGTAATCAGTGGAATCAGCGGCCTTGATATAAGCGCCGGCTCAATGCTGGAACCAAGCGCCCCAGCAACGCAGCGAACTGTTTTCTTCAGACCGGAGAATGTGTCCATTGTTGATATTTCATCAGGCTTGGGCAGACTGTTCAACCGCCTTGAATTCTCAAGCTGTCAGGTTATCAGCGCCGAATATCAGGGAGAACGCTGGAGCATCGAATTCCGGTTCGGCTCCTCCACGATAAAAGCCTACAGCAAAAGACCGCCCCGGACGGAACGCCTCGACCTCCAGGTAAAAGCCGATGATATAATGATATTTGACCAAGACGCAAGAATAAAGTAATTGCCCCAGACGGCGTAAAGCAATTGCCCCCGTAAGGTGCAAAGCAATTGCCCACAGACGGCGTTTGGACTATAGTTAGTGCGATGAGGAAACTTGCCGCCACCGTGATTCTGTTTGTCTGCCTCACAGCCAGCCTGCGTGCAGCGGCGCCATTCTACATGGCAGGCGACCGGCCCAGACTATTCTATGCGCCATCGATTTCAATCGACTGCGGAGGAACCCTGACAGTTCCGCTTTCGGAAAACATGAAAAGCGAACTGAAAGTCCCGCGCTCCAGCGCAAGCGCGGCGCTCAGCCTTGCCCTCTTGTCTGTTCAGATAGGGCCGGCGGAGATTCACACAGGCCCTTTCGGCATGCTTGTCTCTGACTCAATCCATGTCGGCTCCGCCTATGTAAGCGCCAACTTCACAATCGGCTATGGCTTGATGGCCGTATTGCACCCTTCGCAGAATTTCAGCCTAGGCATAGGCTACAGGCTTGGAATCTCCTCCACCATAGCCCAGAGCGATGTCAAGCGTGCGGTGCATATTGCGGAGCTCCGACCCGAAATCAACATAAAGACGTTCGTGGAGGACAACATCCAGATTGTGCTTCCCATCAGAGCCCTCTACAGCGTGGATTATATGACGGCAAGCGTTGGAATCGGCATCCGCTGGCTTCACTCCAGGATAATGAAAGCCCCTCTGTGGCTGCTTGAACAGCAGAGACTGGAAGCAGGCGGGCAGCAATGAAATATGCCGGAATCACGGAGAGGGACTGTAAGATTCCATCAATGAAACGAGGTTCTTTTGGACAAACAATACCGAAAGCCCGTTTGAAGCTTCAAATCGTCAAAGAATTACCGGGCTGAACCTCGGTGCATCCATGCCCGCAGCGCTAGCACCCCTTGAACACCTCTGCATCAGGCGTTATTGAATCAAAGTCCAGCTTGCCCTTCTTTATCGCCTCGATCTGGTCACGGATTATAGCCGCGCGCTCAAACTCCAGAGCCTGCGCCGCCGCCATCATCTGCTTCTCCATATCCTTTATGAACGCCTTTCTGTCAGCCGGGTTCAGGAGATTATAGCCGCTTGCCCGCACCTTCATCTCCATTCTTTCGTTCTCCAGTGTCTCCTGCCTTTCGGTCTGGAGAATATCCTCTATCGCCTTGCTGATGCTTCTGGGGGTTATTCCATGCTCCTTGTTGTACTTCATCTGGATGCTGCGGCGCATCTGCGTTTCATCTATCGCCTCCTTCATCGCCTCGCTCATCCTGTCGGCGTACATTATCACATGCCCATCAACATTCCGCGCTGCGCGGCCTATCGTCTGTATCAGACTGGTGGCGGAACGCAGGAAACCTATCTTGTCCGCATCCAGAATCGCTATCAAGGCGACTTCAGGCAAATCAAGCCCCTCCCTCAAGAGATTGATTCCTATCAGCACATCGAACTCGCCGGAGCGAAGCTCCTTGAGAATCTGAACACGCTCTATCGTCTCTATCTCTGAATGCAGATAACGCGCCTTGACAGAATGGGAGACAAAGAAATCCGCAAGCTCCTCCGCCATCCTCTTGGTCAGAGTCGTGACAAGCACACGCTGGTTCTTTTCAATGCACTTGCGTATCTCACCGAACAAATCCTCAATCTGCCCCTCGCTTGGCCGCACCGAAATATCCGGATCCAGCAACCCCGTGGGTCTTATCACTTGAAGCGCCGTATTCGTGGAGAGCTGCTTCTCCAGCTTGCCGGGCGTTGCCGAAACAAAAATCCTCTGACCTATGATGGAGGTGAACTCATCGAAGCGCAGCGGTCTGTTGTCCAGGGCAGACGGCAGCCTGAAACCATACTCCACAAGCGTCTGCTTGCGATTATGATCTCCCTCGTACATCGCCCCGACCTGAGGCAGCGTCACGTGGGACTCGTCTATGAACGTCACGAACCCCGGCGGGAAGTAATCCAGCAACACCGCCGGCCTCTCTCCGGGTCTGCGGTTGGAAAGCGGGCGGCTGTAGTTCTCTATGCCGGAGCAATAGCCTATCTCTCCCAGCATCTCCATATCGTACTCCACCCTGGTCTTTATTCGTTCGGCCTCCAAAGGCTTGCCGAGAGCCATGAAGTGTTCGTACTGCTCGTCCTTCTCCTCCTCAATCCTCTTTATGCCGGCGTTTATCTGATCCTGGGGTATGACAAACTGCTTTGCAGGATACAGAGTGAAATAATCCACGCTGTCCTGCGTCTCGCCGCTTACAGGGTCAAACCAAGTGATATCGGAAACGGAATCCCAATCAATCGTGAGCCTGACCGCATTCGTCAGATACGCAGGATAAATCTCAAGCCTGTCGCCTCGGAAGCGGAAAGTCCCCCGCTCCAGAGCGAAATCATTGCGGGTGTACTGCATCCTCACAAGCTGACCAAGCTCCGTCTTGTAGTCGAACCTCATCCCTACCCTGAAAAGATGGGTCATGTCTCTGAGCGACACCGGGTTTGCCAATGAGAATATGCACGAAACCGTCGCCACGACTATGACATCGGTGCGCTCCATCAGCGAGAACGATGCGCTCATCCGCATGCGGTCTATCTCCTCGTTGATGTCAGCATCCTTCTCTATGTAAAGATCCTTGCCGGGAACGTAAGCTTCGGGCTGATAATAATCGTACGTTGACACGAAATACTCAACCGCATTCTCTGGGAAGAACGACTTGAACTCCCTGAAAAGCTGGGCGGCCAGAGTCTTGTTGTGCGACAGCACCAGAGTCGGGCGCTGCACCTTCTCTATTATCTTGGCCATCGTGAAGTCTTGCCTGACCCCGTGACGCCCTT
>JBQNBA010000129.1:0-5438 GCA_052170175.1 Sphaerochaetaceae bacterium
AAGCTTGCGATAAATTCTCCGGGTTTCCAGAACCTTTATTTTTATTTTGACAATCTCGACATGAATTTCCCCGACAGGGCGATTGTATCCGCCGGCGGCGATTGCTGGAGCGTGGAGCTTGGAAAAGATCGCATCAGCTGGGGCGCGGGCGAAACCGGAAACCTGACAATCTCGGACACCCTGCCCCATCACAACATGGCAAGGTTCGCAGCGTTCTCCAGCAGGTACAAGTACACCTTCCTGACAAGCTTCTTCCCCCACCCCATGAATTACGCCAGCAACATTACTGCAAACTGGGGATTGGGCAGTCAATCCGACTTGAACAAGGGGCTGAGCTTCTACATGGCCCACAGAATCGAGGGTCGGTTCTTTAGTGACAAGCTCAGCCTGACCCTGACAGAAGCCATCATGTACATGTCGGAGGACAATCAGGTCGACCTGCGCGTGCTGAATCCTGTCGCTTTCTTCCACAACTACTACATCAGGGCAAATGCGAACTCCACACTTGCACTGGAAGCTGATTTCACTCCGTTCAGCGGGCTTAACATATACGGGCAAGCGATTGTTGATGAGTTTGCCGTGCCGGGCGAATCGACCCCCAAGACCGATGCTGACGCTTTCCCGACAGCCTTTGGATTCCTTATGGGAGTCAAGACGGCTTTCGCTCTAGGTGACGGCATCTTCCACGCATCAATGGAAGCTGCCAAAACAGATCCGTTCCTGTACCTAAGAGGCAAAGGCATAACCGAAGCCGCCCAAACCAAGGGGGAATATGGAATCAACTATGTAGTCGCCTTCAGGACATTCTCGCCATACCATGGAACAAAATTCGACGAATACTTTTTGGGTTACAAGTACGGCGGCGATGCCAAGGTGCTCAACATAAACGCCGGCTGGAAGCTGTTCGAGAAGTTCAGCATAACGGGGAACCTGTTCCTGATGGCCCATGGAACGTTTGACAAGTGGACCGGATGGACAAAAATCGGCAACGGCACGAAACCGGAATACCCGTACTGGGAAAACGTCCAGACGCCCACCACCACGCATGCCGGCATGGCGAACCATAAGGATGACAGCGTTAATCTGCGCGACAGCGTATCCTACACCACGGTGGCGGGGGTGAATGCCGCCTGCAACATCCTGCCGAATCTCAAGATATTCGCCCAGTGTGATTATATTGTCATAAACAACTACAAGAATATCGCCGCAAATGGAACCAAGAGCGATGTCCAGCTTACATTCGGAATGAACTACAGCCTGTGACAGACCACAGGCGCAACATCCCCGCCGGCTGCACTGTCCGTGCTGTTCGTGCCGTTCGCACTGTCCGTCCTGTTCGCACCGTTCATGCCGTTCGCATTGTCCGTGCTGTTCGCACCGTTCGTGCCGTTCGCACTGTCCGTGCCGTTCGTGCTGTTCGCACCGTTCGCACCGATTCCTTTAAAAGGCTGATGAACCATTTCCTGTCAGCCTTCCTTTGCATTGTGCCTTAGGCTTTTTAATGGTATTCTTGAAAAAATGGAAGCATATCCAGAGACAGAGAAAGACACCCAACCGCATCCAGGATTAACGAGACTGGATATAAGAGACATAGCCGGCCGATGGAATCCCAAGGTCGCAAGGCTGATTCCCGGCTTCATTTACAACAAACTAAGCCGTATTCTTCACATCCAAGAGCTTAATGAGCTGCTTGAGGACACCCAGCATGACACGCCTCAGGTCTTCCTGAGCAAATGCGTGAAAGCCTTTGACCTCAAGGTGAAAATCGTAGGAAGGGAGAAAATCGAGGCCCAGCGGAGAAATGACAATCTGTTCATAGTGGCGAATCATCCAATCGGAGGGCCGGAAGGCCTGTCTCTGATGGAAGAAGTGCTCCCCATCCTGCCAAAGGCCAAAATCATGGTTCAGAATATGCTTTCGGTTCTGAAGCCCATGCAGGAAATCGCTGTTTACAACGGCAAGAGGCTCATGACCACCCTGGCCTCCGTCAAGAACGGCGATCCTGTCATCATCTTTCCGGCGGGATTCTGTTCGAGAAGACTGGACAACAAGGAAATATTTGACCCCGAATGGAAAGCCACCTTCGTCAAGCTTGCGCAAAGGTATTCCAGGACAATACTTCCGATTTACATATCCGGTCGGCTTGGAGAGAGGATATATCGCTGGTACACCTTAAGAAAACGTCTTCATATAAAGCTTTCGGTGGAGACGCTTTATCTTGTCGATGAAATGTTCAGGTGCAAGGGACGCGAGCTTGTCTTCACGGTTGGCAACCCAATCAGCCCCGAGACTCTGACAAACGATGTGCCACCGGAGGAATGGGCGGCCAGAATAAGGCAGTATGTCCACCAGCTGCGGTTCGACCAAGAGGCGGTGTTTGACCCGCTCCTGCCTGATACGCTATGTCCCAGATAAGCCACCCGGACAAGCCAGATAAATCCGAATAAGCCCCCCCGGACAAGCTGATGTTGATTGGCCGGCGGTTTTGTCGTATATTCAAACAATGAAGATTCTCGTTTATGGTTCCATCAACATTGATTCGGTTTATTCGGTAGATCACATAGCCCTTCCCGGAGAAACCATAAAGGCAACAGGGCTTTCAATCAGCGCCGGGGGAAAAGGGGCCAACCAGGCGGCCGCATTGGCAAAAGCCGGAAGCGATGTCTGGTTCGCAGGCAAGGCCGGGGAAAGCGCCGATTGGATAGTCAGGCTGCTGGAAAGCTTCAACGTCCACACGGAATACCTGTGCCGGACAGCAAACCCCAATGGGCAGGCTATCATACAGCTTGACAGAAAGCGACAGAACTCCATCATCATACTGCCCGGTGCAAACGGAGAGATAGAAAGAACGGAGATAGACTCTGTCCTTGAGCATTTCGGAGATGGTGACTGCCTTGTGCTTCAAAACGAGATTCCGCACATAGGATATCTTATCGAGAAAGCCGCGGAGAGAGGCATGCGCATAGTCTTCAACCCCTCGCCCATCCCAACGGACATCGCCGCTCTCCCGTTGGAAAAGGTCAGCATCCTCGTGGTCAACGAAATCGAAGGAGCGGCAATCGCAGGCCTGGGGCCGGACAGTGATTACAGGGAGATTCTCTCGGTTCTTGAGGTCAAATATCCCTCCACCGAAACAGTGATGACGCTGGGGGCACAAGGCGCCCTTTACCGATTCCAAGGCAACGAGTTCTTCGCAAGCGGCGTTAAAGTCAAGGCGGTGGACACCACAGGGGCGGGCGACACCTTCCTGGGTTATTTCCTCACCTATAAGAACGAGGGGCGCAGCATGGAGAACTGCCTTGCCGATGCCTGCATGGCCGCCGGCCTTGCCGTATCCAGACCCGGGGCTATGCAGTCAATTCCATTGAGAAGCGAAGTCGAAGCGCACTGAGGCTGCGCCTCTCAGCATTTATCCTTGCCCTTCTTCCTAGGCGCAAGAATCAGCATGACTATCATGATAAGAAGCATGACCACGAAAATAGCCGCCATGCCCTTCCACATAAGGCTCAATGATGCCATAACAAGATTCATGCCAAACCTCCTACAGCATGCTGGGGACAAGCCCCAGTATGACGCCGCCGGCAATGACCGACCCTATCTGTCCGGCGACATTCGCCCCGACCGCATGCATCAGCAAGTGGTTCTGCGGGTCAACCTCCTGACCTAGCTTCTGTATCACCCTGGCCGACATCGGGAAAGCCGATATCCCGGCTGCGCCTATCATGGGGTTCACCTTGTTCTTAGAGAAAACATTCAGAAGCTTGGCGAACAGGCATCCCGCCATAGAGTCAAACACGAAGGCGAGCAAGCCCAGCCCCATTATCATCAGCGTCTCCAGCCTGATGAAATTCTCCGCTTTCATAGTGGATGCTATCGTTATGCCAAGCAGCAACGTTATGAGATTGGCAAGCGAAGTCTGAGCCGTCTCGGAAAGCGACCCGAGCACGCCGCATTCCCTGATAAGGTTTCCGAACATCAGCAGACCCACAAGGCTGACAGACGCCGGAGCGACAAGCCCGGAAATGAATGTCACGATTATGGGGAACATAATCCTGGCCGTCTTGGAAACCCCGCGCGGGCTGTATGGCATCCTTATCGCCCTCTCCCTGCGCGTTGTCACAAGCTTTATCGCAAACGGCTGTATTATCGGAACCAGCGCCATATAAGAATATGCGGCGACCGCAATAGGCCCAACATAGCTGCTCTTGAGAACCTGCGACACCAGAATCGAAGTCGGACCGTCAGCCGCGCCTATGATTCCGATAGATGCGGCATCCGCCAGATTGAAGCCCAGAATAGCCGCAACGGTTATCGTGCCGAATATTCCCCACTGGGCCGCCGCGCCGAACAAGACAAGCTTGGGGTTGGAGATAAGCGGCCCGAAGTCAATCATTGCCCCGACTCCTATGAAAAGAAGAAGCGGCATCGCTTCCGAAGCCTCGATGCCGACCCTGAACAGCCAGTCCAGCACCCCTTGGACTGTCCATGATTCACCGCTGGCCGCAATCATCATCGAGTCCAGCGCCCCGGAGAACGGGATATTCACCAGAATAGCCCCGAATCCCATGGGAAGAAGCAATGCCGGCTCCATGTTCTTCTTGATGGCAAGATAAATAAGAACAGCACCGATGACGTACATCAGAATCTGCTTCCATCCGATGCTCAAGATACCCTCGTACAGAAAACTCATGAGGGACCTCCAGAATGTGGGTTAGGGAAGAAGTTGACTCTGCCGCTCTCTTTCACGCGCCTAAGAGCTTCCCCGACCACATTAATATAGCAGACCGAGCCATCGCTGGCAAGAATTCAGAACGAACGCTCCGGCAAATAAGCTCTTCACGGATTTCTGTGGGAGGCTTGCAGAATACCGCCCCTGCTCAGAATCCAGAATCCGTTCGCTGAACCTATTCCGCCGTCATTTCAACGCACCCTCGGAACCAACTGGAATCCATGAAGTCTCCTGACTGCTCACAGATTTGGAGAAGCCAATCTCCGAAACCGACGCCCCCTGCGGAACTTCAAACAGCACGCTGTAGACCATGGTGCGCTTCTGCTGTCCGGTTTTCAGCTTGTAGAAGCTTGAGGCAGAGTAATACCGCTCCAGGCTCTGACCAAAGCCCCTCGCCTCCTCTCCGTTGGACAGCCTAAGGACAGGAACATTCCATCCCCGCTCCGCCTTCACAGCCGAATCGTCGCTCACTGTCAGCTCAAGCATATAGAAACTGCCCAAGGTTATCCTGCCATTGGAAAGCACATTGCCCAGATTCACAAGCCTGGCGCTGTCCCAGTCAACTCCCAGGAAATCGCCTGCATCAACATTGAACCCCGTCTCTTCCTCCGGAGTGTTCTTCACAAAGTATTCGTAAGTATTGTCCCCATGCAGAATCGCAATGCGTCCATCCTCAGTCCTGGCAATGATATCCCCAGCGGCAAAAGCA
>JBQNBA010000130.1:0-5319 GCA_052170175.1 Sphaerochaetaceae bacterium
TGTTGAATTCCCATGATTCCACATACAGGGATCCGGCGATGCACAGCATCATTATGACGGCGGCAAGCCATGAGAAGGCATGTGGGTTTGCCGCCAGACCCCAGGAAAGGATTGCCATGAGGAAGATGTATGGCAGGCGCATCCAGGGCGAGACCCTGTATAGAAGCCTTGTCCCGGTTTTTAATATTCTAAGCTTGAACATGGATAAAGAATAAATGAAAATGCATTAATTATCCACTACTGAAGTGTTTTTTCGATTATTTTTGCATTTGGTGATTGAAAAAAGGGTTGTCATGCTTTATGATATTTCAAAATCCCGGTGCTTTGTTTCACGGGGCAGAGTACGAAATTCTATGACAAAGGAGATATTGTTATGAAGAAAGTATTGACCGTGATGCTTTGCGTTCTCCTGGCCTCCGTCCTCCTTGTTTCTTGTGGCAAGAAGCAGGAAGCAGCTCAGGCTGCGACGCCCGCTGCTGCGACAACAACGACCACGACAGCGGCCACGACACAGCCAGCAGCACAGCCAGCAGCGCAGCCCGCTGCAGAGCCAGCGGCACAGCCCGCAGCACAGCCGGCCGCTACGGCCTCTGACGAAGGCGTTGTCTTCAGAATCGCAAATGGCGCGGAGCCTGAATCGCTTGATCCTCATCAGATTCAGGGCGTTCCCGAGCACAGAATCTACGAGGCTCTTTTCGAGGGTCTTACAGCAAACGATCCTGTCACGGCAGGAGCGATTCCCGGCGTAGCTGAGAGCTGGACTGTCTCTGACGATGGAACAGTCTATACTTTCAAGCTTCGTGACTGCGAGTGGAGCGATGGCGTGAAAATCACAGCTGATGATGTTGTGTATTCATTCCTAAGGGTTCTTGACCCGGCCACAGCTTCGCCTTATGCGTGGTTCCCGGCGATGTTCCTTGCCGGAGCCGAAGCGTACAACAGCGGCAGCGCCGATGCCTCCGCCGTCAAGATCGCCGCTCTGGATGACAAGACCTTCCAGATGGAGCTTGTCGGACCGCTTCCGTACGTTCTGGGCGCACTTGCTCACTACAGCTTCGCCATTGTCCCGCAGCACGCCATTGAGAAATACGGTGCCAACTGGATTCTGCCGGAGAACTTCGTGGGCAACGGGCCGTTCGTGCTGGACAGCTGGCTTCCGCAGCAGTACGTGAAGGTCACGAAGAACCAGAATTACTGGGACAAGGATGCAGTGCGTCTTGACACGGTGTACTTCCTGGCTTCGGATAACAACACCACCATGTACAACATGTTCCTCCAGGGAGAGGTCGACTGGATCAACACGGTTCCTCTTGATGAGCTTGCCTCTGCGCAGCTTAAGAAGGAATATCAGAGCGCTCCGCAGCTTTCAACCTACTACTATGTGTTCCAGACCGAGAAGTCACCGATTGACGACCCGAACGTGAGAAAGGCTCTGGCGCGTGCTATTGACAGGGATGCTCTTGTTGAGAACGTGACGAAGGGCGGACAGCTTCCGGCATGGGGCATTGTTCCCGCAATGGCCGGCTACGAAGCAATGGCCTTCCCGGAGGATTACGATATCGAGTCAGCGAAGCAGTACCTCGCCGATGCAGGGTATCCGAATGGCGTGGGCTTCCCGACCGTTGAGATTCTGTACAACACCTCCGACAGCCACAAGGCCATCGCCGAGTTCATCCAGCAGGAGTGGCAGACCAACCTCGGAATCGAGGTCAAGCTGGTCAATCAGGAGTGGGCCACATACCTTGCCAACAGGAACGCCGGGAACTTCCAGATTGCAAGAGCAGGATGGGTAGGCGACTATCAGGATCCTAACACCTTCCTGGATATGTTCGTCACCGGCGGCGCAATGAACGGCGGAAGGTACAACAATCTGACATACGATGCCTATATCAGCACTGCGGCGATGATGGCGGACGGCCCGGACAGGATGGCCACCTTGGCCATGGCTGAGAACATCATGATAAATGATGACCAGGCTATCATGCCTCTGTACTACTACACCACAAACAACATGATCAACACTGATGTCTGGGGCGGATGGCACACCAACACAATGGATTACCATCCTGTCAAGGATATCTACAAGAAGTAAGCAGTTGGCTTAAAGAGAAATCAGAGCCGTTCGGTTATCCGGGCGGCTCTTTTCATTTGGCGGCGGTTTGTTGGATTGCGATATTCATTGGATTGCAATCTTATGGACTTGCTCTGCATTGTCTAGGTTCATGCAGGCGCTTTCTGATGGTTTTGAATTGCTCAGCCCTCAGAGGAAGGCCTATTGATGTCGTTCTTAAGCTCTCTGATATGCAGATACACTGTGTTCTTTGAAATGCCAAGGCTTTCTGCTACCATCGAAACAGCGTTCTTCAGTTTGAAGATGCCTTTGTCATACAGGATTGAGATGATTTCATGGTTGCGCATGGCGCTGGGCACCGATGGGCTGTTCAATATTTTCTGACGCGCCTTTTCCAAGACTGAGGAGAAGACTTCCTGGGAGTTAGAGGCGAAGGTCTCATCCTCTGCAAGGCTCAGGCAATTGGATTTTATGAAACCATCTATTATGCTCGAAAGAGGTGTGTCCATATAGAAGTTTATGCACAGAAGGCCTATTATCCTGTTGTCCTCTCCGACAATAGGGAGGGTGGAGGATTTTATGGCTTTGCCGCTCTTTGCACGGCTGAAATATGTCTTGAACTGGTGGGAGGGGTCTGATTTCTGTATTTCCTGCAGCATCTTGAGCGCAAGGTCTGTCACTGGAGCTCCATCGGTTCGATTCGAATAATGCCCGTTGACAATCTTTATAACTGATTCATCAAGGTTCTCAAGGCTATGAAGAACCAGCTCATGACCTGCGCCCATATAGTCTGCAAGGCCGTCTATGATTGATTTGTACGATTCAAGTATAGACTTATCCAGTTTTGAAAGCTTCATCATTCTCCCCTTGCTTCTGATTGCCTGTAAGTAAATGCTCTTAGTTTATTGGCTGAAATTAATTTCAGCTTATATTCTACACCCATTGGTTACTCGGCGCAACAAGATAATCGAGGTCATGCTCGATTCTTTAGGGCTTTAGGGCTTGTGAATTAGATTGCCGGCATGTTTTGCGTTGCAATCAGGCTGATTGTGCGCCCGCCATATTATCTGTCATATTAAAGTAGCTCAAAGAAGCAAAAAATATTCATTAAGTTTAAAATTTTTCATTGACAGTATAAAAATACAGTTTATAATACATATTAATAAAAAAATGCTTATTTAATAAAAAGTATTTCAGGAGATGAGATGATGATTTCAACAATAAGCACTGACAAGGCGCCGGCGGCGATTGGCCCGTACTCACAGGGAAAGATTGCGAATGGGTTTGTTTATCTTTCGGGCCAGATCCCAATCAATCCCGCAGACGGCAAGGTATCAGGTTCCAGCATAACTGAGCAGACAAAGAGGGTTCTTGACAACATAGGCATCCTTCTTGATGAGGCCGGAGTGGATTTCTCCTCAGTCGTGAAAACCACTTGCTTCTTGGCGGACATGAATGACTTTGCTGAGTTCAACAGGCTTTACGGCGAGAGATTCACAAGCAAACCCGCCCGGTCCTGCGTTGCGGTCAAGACGCTTCCAAAGGGAGTGCTTGTCGAAATCGAGGTTATAGCATGCAAAGGTTAGGGCCCGCAACGGGGTTCTATTTTGAAAGAATTCATGAGCCATTCATGAAGAATTAAGAAGGAGAAGAACATGAAAAGACTATCATTGATTGTAGTTTTCATGCTGCTGTCAATGGCTATGGTAATCGCTGGGGGGACACAGGAAAGCTCCGCAAAGCCGGTGGTCAAGGATACCCTTACCGTAGCTGTTTCGTCTGAGCCGAGATCGCTTGATCCGTTTGGCTCAAATGATTCGAACTCGACGGATATCAAGGTCCAGATGTATGATACTCTTCTGTATGTTGATTCCGATGCTTCCGTCAAGCCGTCCATCGCATCAGATTTCAAATGGACTGACGGCAAGACCCTTTTGCTTTCAATCAGAAATGATGTCAAATTCCATAATGGAGAGATTCTTAAGCCAAGTGATGTTCACTATACAATTGTGTCTGCTCAGGATAGTGAGTATACACAGTGGATTGTCGAAGGAGTCGATTTTGAAAAGACAAGCTTTGACAATGCCGCAGGCACTGTGACGATTGGTCTGAAGGAGCCTTCTGGCTCTCTTCCTGCCAGACTGGGGCAGCTGCTGGTTGTGAGCGAGTCATACACTGAGAGCCAGCCCGGAATCCTTGAGACAAAGCCAATGGGAACCGGCCCGTTTGTGTTTGAGAAGTGGGTCAAGGGCGACAGCCTTTCCTTCAAGGCGAATAAGGAGTACTGGAAAGGAGCTCCTTCTGTGGACAAGCTTGTGCTCCGGTCTATCACTGAGGCGGCAACCAGAACGATTGAGATAAAGTCCGGGAATGTTGACATAGCCCTCTCAATCCTGGAAAGCGATGTGGCTTCACTGGAAAAGGATTCCAATGTCAAGGTTATACGCTCCACTGGAATTTCCAACACATGGATAGGCTTCAATTGCGCTAAAGCGCCGTTTGATAATCCGAAAGTGCGTCAGGCAATCTGCTATGCGGTGGATAAGAATGCAATAGTAGATGCTGTATACAGTGGAATCGGAACTGTTGCGACAGGTCCTATCCCGCCGTCTGTGTGGGGCTATGCTAGTGATACGCCGCAGTTCGAGTACAATCCTCAGAAGGCAAAGCAGCTTCTTGCCGAGGCAGGGTTCGGCTCCGGATTCTCCGCAGAGATAAAGACAAGCAACAGCCAGGTCAGGGTTGACATCGCCGAGATTGTTCAGCAATTCCTGAAAGATGTTGGAATAAACTTGAAAGTGACAACTCTTGAGAATGCCACTTATCTCAACGACATAGTGGATGCTAATGTCCAGATGTTCATCTTGGGATGGGAGACAACCACGCTTGATGCTGATTATGGACTTTACGAGACATATCACAGCGGGATGCCGACTTGGTCCAACACGACCGGGTTCTATGACGCTGAAGTCGACAAGATACTCGAAGCGGCGCGAGTATGCTTGGATCCGGTTGAAAGGAAGGAGCTTTACAGACAGGCTCAGAGCAAGATAATCGAGGGCGCCCCCTGTGTGTTCCTTTGGGACAAAGAGAACATACTGGTGACGACATCGCATGTCCATGGCATCACTATGAACGGTGCCGGCAGATTGAATCTTTATGGAGTGACCTTCAAATAGCAATAGCTTTCCGCAGTCAGAAGGCTTTGCCCGATGGCTGCGGATCCTTTGGCTTTGATTTTATTCATA
>JBQNBA010000131.1:0-5250 GCA_052170175.1 Sphaerochaetaceae bacterium
CGATTCAGTCCCGCTCACAAAATTGCGAAAGCGTGAAATATCATTCTCATCATCGTCAACCAGCAGCGGATTTCCCCGCTGCAGATCCTCCAGCCTTCTCAGGCAGACGTAGTTGGCCCGGCCAAACAGCAGCGCAACCTTGCAGTCCTCGTTGGAGAGAGCCAGAAGCTGGGGGACATCCTTGTGCGAAAGCTGCATCTGCAGATTCTTTGTCGCAGTCGCTATGACAGTGCGCTCCTCGTCGTCATGCCGCCGGGCATTCATGATAGCGGGAACAAGATAAGCGAAGCTCTTTCCTATTCCGGTTCCGGCCTCGATGACGGCCACGGCCTTGTCTTGATAAGCCTGCTGCACGAGAAGAGCCATCTCAAGCTGTCCATCACGGTATTCAAATCCCTCGAATGATCCGGCCAGCAATCCGTTCTCATCCAGATACCCGTAGACATCAGGCAGCTTGTCATTCATCAGCTGCTTCCTGAAGCTTTCTAAGAAGCGTCTTGCGACCTATCCCCAGCAGCTGGGCGGCCTTTGTCTTGTTGCCGTTGCTGCGGGAAAGCGTGCTGGCTATTATCATCCTCTCAGCCTGCTGCAGCGTCGAGCCGCATGGGACACTGATGAAATCGCAATCCGAACCGGAGGAGCGAAGCTTTGCAGGAAGATCGCCGACATCAATCACGCTGCCCTTTGTCATCACCACAGCGCTCTCTATGCAGTTCTGAAGCTCCCTTATGTTCCCCGGCCAGTCATAGTTGAAAAGAAACGATTTGGCCTTTGCCGTGAATCCATCGATGCGCTTGCCGTTCTTTGACGAGAACCGGTTCAGAAACTCCGTGGCCAGAAGGAGTATGTCTTCCTTCCGGTCGCGCAGGGCAGGCACATTTATCGAAACCACGTTAAGACGGTAATACAAATCCTCCCTGAATCTCCCTTTTGCAATCTCGCCCTCAAGATCGCGGTTTGTAGCGGCGATTATCCTTACATCAACCTTGATTGTTTTCTCTCCGCCGACCCTTTCAAACTCCCGCTCCTGAAGAACACGCAGGATCTTCACCTGTATGCTCTGGCTTATCTCCCCGATTTCATCCAGGAATATAGTGCCTCCGTCAGCAAGCTCGAAACGTCCTTTCTTCTGGGCTATCGCCCCTGTGAATGCTCCCTTCTCATGCCCGAACAACTCGCTTTCCAGCAATGTTTCGGCGAGGGCGCTGCAGTTGACCTTGACGAAAGGCCCCTTTGACCGGTTGGACAGCGAATGAAGGGCATCGGCGACCAGCTCCTTCCCGACTCCGCTCTCCCCGGTTATAAGCACGGAAGAATCGGTGGGGGCGACTTGGTTTATCGTTTCCATCATCTTCTTCACAGCGGAGCTGTTTCCGATTATCTTGCCAAAGCGCTGCCCTCTCTTGATTTCATCAAGCTCCTTGATAAGCGCATTGTTGCGCTCAATCACATCCATGTTGGCGAAGGTTCTCTTTATGAGCAGATTGAGATGGTCTATGTTCACGGGCTTGGTCAAAAAGTCCACCGCCCCGTTTCGCATCGACTCAACAGCAGCCTCGACAGTGCCATGGCCTGTCAGGACAACCACCGGAATCGCCGGATAAGCGCCGTTTATCTTCTTTAGAAGCTCGTCACCGGAAATCCCGGGCATCCGAAGGTCGGATATGACCAGATCCACATGACGTTCATTCACCAGCCTCCAGGCCTCGTTCCCATCGGATGCAAGAATGCAGTCATGCTCATCCAAGGCAAGGGCAAGCCCCTCCCGGATGTTCTTCTCATCGTCAGCTATCAATATCGTTCTTTTCATGAAACACCTTCCTGCCCGCCATCCTGCCCGCTCTCCAGGATTATCTTGTGGGCGCCATTGTAACCCAGCTTGAGCCTTTCGTCCTTAGGCACCGGGAACGACAGAATGAACGTAGTTCCTTCATTCACCTTGGAGACGAGGTTTATATCGCCATTGTGCTCCTTGATGATTTTGAAAAGCACCGTCAGCCCCAGTCCCGTTCCCGTCTCCTTTGTAGTGTAATACGGCTCAAAGACCTTTGATATCATATCCTCCGGAATTCCGCAGCCATTATCTGAGAAAAGCACGTCAACCCAGTCGTTTCTAAGCTTGGTCTCTATTGATATCCTGCCCTCCGACAGCATCGATGGGAAACGGGCCTGAATCGCCTGTATTGAATTCTTCACTATGTTAAGCGCCGCCTGACGGAACAGCGACCTGTCGATGTTGAGCCTGGGCAGCCCGCTTTCAAGCTTCAGCTCAAGCTTCATGTTATTCTGTTTCAGCTCCGGCCCCGCAAAATCAGCAAGCTCCGACACAAGCTTGTTCAAATCCTCCTTTGCAAGATTCACAGTGAGCGGCCTGACGGCGAAGAGAAAATCCACCACTATGGCATTCAGACGGTCTATCTCCTCTCCTATCACGCCAAGGTACTTCTCCGCTTCGCCAGCCGAAAGCACACCCCGTTTCTTGTACTCACGCCTGAGCAGCTGCAGGTACAGGCTTATCGAGCCAAGCGGATTCTTGATTTCATGAGCAACGCCGGCGGCCATTGTCGTCATCTGAGCCAGGCTCTCGCTTCTTCTAAGCCGGTTCTCCTCCAGCTTGGAAGCTGTGACATCGGTTATCCGGACAAGATCCAGGCTCTTCTCCTTGAACTTCGTGAAGCCGCTGGAAAGCGTGACCCGGATTATCCTGACGCTTTCACCGTTCTGATACGTGAACTCCCTGGATTCGCTTTTCTCTCTTCTGGAATCATTCCATCTATCAAAAAGAAAATCAGTTATGTCATGGTCGGCAATCTGGGAGCCTATCTCCTTCGAAAGCCAGTCCTTCTTGTAGTTTATCGAAACAAGCCGCCGAACGCTTGCATTCATATAGAAGATTCTATGCTGACTGTCCAGAAGTATGATTCCGTCTTCAAACGAGTCCAGTATGCTGTCTCGCGCATCAATCGCTTCAAGTATCTCCTTGATGAGCCGCTTTCGCTGGACAGAATCCATAAGGCTGAGCTTTTCAGCCGCTTTCTTAAGAAAGTTGCTCATGAACGCCCCCTTGCCGCTGCGCCGATCCGGTAGAAAAGCGCCTCGATTGTCAGCTTGGGATTCTGGTTGAACACATCCGCCCTTCTGGCGGTATCCCGTATCTCCGCTGTCAGGCTCTGCGCCTCGTAATCCGAAATCGAGCCCTGCCTTAGAAACTCCTGCACCTCAACGGCAAGCTGCCGGAAGAACAAGCCGGCAAGCCTCTGATCGACAACAGCCTGCAGAAGCCCGGCAATGTCAAATCCTGCGTCATCCAAGAAGCCCTTGGCAATATTCCCACAGGAAAGCGAGATTGAAACCAGCGATGAAAAGGAATCTTCAAGCGAAAGCTGCGGCGAAGGGTCTGTCTTTCCGAGCGAAGCAAGCAGCCTGCGCTTGCCCTCAGAGCCAATCGGCGGGAAATAATATCTTCTTGCCCTGGAAAGAATCGTAGGCATCACTCGTTCAGGATGCGCGGAAATCAGCACAAAGACGACCCCTTGCGGCGGCTCTTCCAATATCTTGAGAAGGCTGTTCTTGACCGAATCATTCGCATCTTCGATATTGTCAAGCACGATGAATTTACATCCCTCGGAGGCATTTGTCATATAAGCCCAGCTTTGAAGCGACCGCACCTGGGCAATGCCAAGCCCCCTGCCCCGCAGAGAGCGGAGAGACCTGGACGCAGAGTCGAATACGCTCCGGAGCTCCCCCCCGAGCTTGCCCGGTCTGTCTGTTGAGGAAAGCCGCCCCAGAAGGGATTTTATTTCATCCACGGAATCGGCGGAAGCATCCATCTTGTCATCGACCATGAGCGCCGAATGGAACTGTGAAAGGAAAAGCCCAATGTTCTCCACTAGGAAAGCTCTGGTGAACGGCGATGGATTGGAACAGAAGCATTCAATGGCAAGCGAAACCTGCAATTGAAAGTCACGGGAAGAGCTCAAGGCGAAGCCGCCGCTTCTGACGGCTCCAAGCTCGGATGCGAGCTGATAGGCGCAGTGAAGCTTGCCGGCGAACCGGGGGCCGCAGAAAAGCATAGCGCCGGGGAGCTCTCCCCCTTCAACCTGGGCGCAAAGCAAGTCGGCTATATGCTCCTGGGTTGTTCTGACTTCATCAAGCACCTATGATCCCCTTGCCTACCATGGCGACCTTGCTTAAGATGTTGTTCACAATCCAGCTATCGGCAATCTTGCCGTCCAGTGAAACAACAGACTGGGACGAAAGCAGAAGCCATGCCATGGAAAGAATTATAATCGTCTCTATCATCCCAAGAAAGAAGCCCAGCATGCTGTTCACAAATCCCAGACTAAGAGTGTCCACGAGCTTCTCAAGCACGTTTCCCAGGAAGGTGATGAAAAGATATATGCCCAGAAACAGGATGACATACGAGATGATAGCCGATGGAAAACGACCAAGCCCCGTGCCTTCCTGCACCACGCCCATCAAGCTTGAAGTGAAGATAAGCCCCAGCCAGATGCCCAGTATGATTCCAAGCTTTCTGGATATTTCCTCAAAGAAACCGGTGAAAGCCGCCGATATCCCTCCTATGCAGGTCACCGCTATCAAAATCCAATCAACAAAGTCAAGCACCTTCTGCGACCTCCAGGATTATCTTGGCAATATCAAATGCGCTGTCACGCCGAGGGACGTTCAGGCAGGCTTTCTTCAAGGCGTCCCTCAATGATTCATTATCAATTAATTCCTCTATTTTTTCAATCACCTGCCCATAATCAGCCACAATGGCGCGCCCTGCTTCCTCCTGCTCCCTTGCGTTGTCTATCTGGTCTCCGCGTGAAGCGTCGAGCCCCAGAGGAACAAGTATCATAGGCTTGCACAGCGTCACCAGCTCAGCTATGGCTCCTGCCCCGGCCCTGCTCACCACTATGTCCGCAAAGTCGAGCGCATCTCCCAGATCATCATCAAAGCTCTCAAATTGCCAGAGACCATCGGGAACAGTGGAAAGCCGCTTGCCGCTTCCCGTCTGAAGCAGCACATAGCATTTCCCTGCCAGTCTGTCCATTCCGGCGGCAACAGCTTCGCTCAGCTTCAGCGCGCCTTGGCTTCCCCCCAGGACAAGCACTGCGGCCTTGTCTTCCGGGATTTTGTTATCGCGGGCGAACCTTCGCCCGTCTCCATGCAGGATGTCGTCACGCACCGGATTGCCGGTGAAGACAACCCGCGCCTTGGTCTTGATTTGATTCCGCTCATCGCCAA
>JBQNBA010000132.1:0-5203 GCA_052170175.1 Sphaerochaetaceae bacterium
AAGATTATGAACGACACTCATGATTACTCAATAATCATATATGATGCTGTTCCTGGAGGAGCGGGACATTCAAGAAGACTTGTAACTGACGATGGAAAACCATTGCAGATGATTTTAGAAAAAGCCTACCAAAGAATGACTGAATGTAATTGTGATCCTTCTTGTTATAACTGTCTACGAAGCTATGATAATCAGAAAATTCACGATATCTTGGATAGAAAATTGGCTGCAACATTCCAGCAATTCTTAGGGAATTTCTCAGCATTAGAAGAAATAGATGATTTAAATAAGCTTTTTTGAACAAATAAAATCATCCAAGAAAAATAAGAAAAGTCCAGTTAATCTCAATCATGGAAGGAAGCTACACTCTGAAATATGACAACTACAAATACTACGGCCTGAATACCTGCCTGATCTTCAGCGTATGGTCAAAGGGATCATGCGCAGATATGGAATGAGCCACGCATCCGTATCTCTGATCATCAACGGAGATACTATAAGGGGAGGCAGCGGACAGTCCAATATGGTTGTCAAAGAGGGGAATCTGGTACCCGCTGTCTATCAGTATTAGCTGATAAGGTAAAGAGGAAGCAATGAGTGATGCGATAGACTATTCCGGCGCACAGGCGATAACTCAAGACACGTATATCCTGGGGCTGAATCAGAGCAGCCCGCAGCCCGCACCCCGCCAAGAGCAAGCCCGCCGACCTCGCCCATCTGATAGGCGATGGCCCGTTCCTTCCTGTAGCCGCCAATGGGGCTGCCGGAGGCGTTGCACCGCTGGATTCCAATGCGAAGGTGGCGGCGGCCACGCTAGCGGACGGCTACGGCGATGCCAAGAACCCATACGGGAGCAAGGCGAAGGGGAACGTCTTGGCCGCCCCAAGCAATGCTGCAGGGATTCCTGCATTCCGCTCCCTCATGGCAGACGACATACCGCAGCTGCCCAGAGGCAAGATAGCTGACCTATATCCTGTCGGAGCCGTCTATCTCAGCGTCTCCAGCACCAGCCCGGCAAGCCTTTTCGGCGGCACCTGGGAGCCGCTTTCCGGCAGGTTCCTCATGGGCGCAGGGGCAGGCTATGATGCGGGGGCTATAGGCGGCAGCGCGGATGCCGTGGTGGTTTCCCATGGCCACACGTTCGCGGGCGTCAACAGGACAGGCACTGCCTCTGGCTTCCCCGCATACCCTGCCTCTAGTGGCAGCGGGGTGCTGTCTATAGCCAGAATCAGTTCAATAAACGGGAGGGGAGGGAGCCTTCTACCTACATGGTCC
The DNA here is from genome assembly GCA_052170175.1 of Sphaerochaetaceae bacterium. Taxonomy (GTDB): domain Bacteria; phylum Spirochaetota; class Spirochaetia; order Sphaerochaetales; family Sphaerochaetaceae; genus JAAYFO01. The sequence goes on from JBQNBA010000132.1 coordinate 1,276, forward strand.
ATCAACTTCAGCATGACCCCTGAGGGGTCGATTTCAGCAAGCGGCGAGAGCGGAGCAGGCAAGAACATGCCACCGTATCTTGCGGTTTATATGTGGAAAAGAATTGCATAGAGGGGAGGCTGGCATGAGGGTTTTCAATCAGGACAAGACACAGGAACTAGCCGAGTATGACTTGGGGGCCGGCTATCTCATTGACGATGAAATATGCACTCACCGCCAAGCGGAGGTTGTGCATCACCCCGCAGTGGCAGGAGTCAAGGAGCAAGGCCATCACGAGACCGTTGCCGAGTATCCGAACGGCGGCAAGGATGTTGCATGGATAATCTACATCGAGGGCGTTGAAGCCAGAGAAGCATATGACGAAACCATCAGGGAAGCATACGATGAGACCGAGAGGATACAGGTCTACATCCCATACACCCCAGAGGAATTGACGGAAATGGAGCTGAAAGCGGAGCGGACGGAATGCGAGAGATGGCTTCAAGAGCATGACTACATAGGCATCAAGATAGCCACAGGCAGGGCCACGGTGGAAGAATACGCTGATGTGATCGCCGAGATGTCGGCGAAGGCTGACAGAATCAATGAGATAGACGGGATGCTGATATGATAAGCGTTAATGATAGGTTTAAACCGTTGTTCAACACCGTTTAATATCGTTTGATTCTTGTTTATTGTTGCGCAACGGCAGGGAGCAAAGAGCTGGTGAAAACAGAGAAAAGCCGGGATTGAAACGCTCTTTATGCTAGTTTTAAACCTGAATTGCGAAATTTCGCGGTTTTTTCGCGATTTTCTTTTGCAATTTTGCAAAATCAGGGCAAAAACCGTTGAATATGGGGTGATTCGGCGTTGAAAAACAGCTCGAAACAGATATTTTTACCCTGATATTTCACGAAAAGTGAGAATACCTGTGTCAAATTAAGTGAGATTTAACACCATCCCATGAGAACATGTCCAATCGGGCATTGACAATTCACATTTCACTTGTCGGCAATCTCAATAATTTTGGCTTGACTAAACAGTTTGATTTGATGTATCTTCAAACAGCTGGCGGATTTTTTCGCTTATTGCGCGGCAGTGGTGGAATTGGTAGACACGCAAGCTTGAGGTGCTTGTGGGGTAATGCCTGTGCTGGTTCAAGTCCAGTCTGCCGCAATAATAGTCAAGAGCTTTGATGCAAAGCTGAATCGAAAAAGCAGTCCTTAGGGACTGCTTTTGTGTTAAATCTAACTTAATTTGACAAAAGCACGAAAAATCTTTCAAATTCGATGAGAATCTGTGTCATTTCGTGAGAGTTTCTTTCAAAAATTTTGAGAATGTACAGATGGGAACAATATCGGTTTTGTCGAAATAACCAGGCTTACAGCAAGCTCTTTGCCTGTCTTTCGAAATCAGCCGATGCTTCATTGAATTCCTCTTTTATTGCATCATAGTCAGTCACGCAGAGATTTGAATCCTTTACAAGCTGGCGGCCATTCACATAGACGTCTTTGACGTTCTGCGGCTGAGCGCTATAGACGATTGAGGAGAATGCATCGTAGCATGGAATCATGTTTGGCTTATCAAAAGAAAGAACCTGTATATCTGACTTGAAACCGTCCCTTAGCTGGCCTATGTTGGATTTCAAGACTAGACCGGCGTTCCGTGTGGCTAAAGGAAGGATGTCCTTGGCTGGAACTGCGGAACGGTCATGAAGCCTGTTCTTCTGGAGGATGGCGTAAAGCTTCATTTGAGTGAACATGTCCAAGGTGTTTCCAGAAGCGGGGCCATCGGTGCCAATAGTGACGGTGCAGCCCGCTTGAATCATTTCAGTGACAGAAGCGACCCCTTTTCCGGCTTTTGAGTTGCTGCCGGGGCAGTGGGAGATTCCGACTTTGTTGTCGGAAAGCAATCGGATATCATGGTCATTGATCAAAAGAAGATGAACGGCAATGAGGTTTTCAGAAAGAAGCTTCTCTTGATGCAGCTTCTGAATCGGAGACAGTCCATATGAATTCTTGAATAATTCGATTTCATAGGGCATTTCAGAAAGATGCATTGTCCACATCAGATTGTTTGCCTTGGCGAAATCAGCGCAGGAGTGCAGATTGGCGATTGAGACAGAGTAGGGGGCATGGGGCGCAGCCACTGGGATTACAAGATTCGAGGATAGCTTCATGATAGATTCAAGAACCTCGAATCCCCCGGAGAAATCCTTGGCATCGCAGTGCGGCGCATCCAGAAAAGTCTCTCCTGCCCAAAGCCGGAATCCCATCTCTTGCGAAGCCTTTGCGATATCAGCTTCGAAGAAATACATATCGACAGCCGAGGCCGTGCCTGAGAGCAGCATTTCCGCAATGGCCATCTTGGCGGAAGCGACAGCCAATTCTCGTGTCATCGCTTTGTTTTCAAGCGGCATCAGGAATCTTCGCAGCCGGTCTGGCATATCATCCGCCAATGAACGGAAAGGGATCATCCCTAAATGGGTATGGGTGTTGCAGAATGCAGGAAGAACCAGGGCTCCGTGCAGATTCTCATGTTCAAGCGGTTTCAGATTCTTCGGGATATCCCGTTCTTCTCCCAGTTCCTTTATTCCAATTTCATCGAATACGATGTATCCATCTTGGAATTCATGGTTATCGTCATCCATGGTGACTATATGGGCATGCCTCAGTATTTTCATCGGTCAAGTTTCCAGTTGACAATCTGCTTCTTGGCTACATCTATCAAACCCTTGTCAGTCACTTTGAAAGCAGGGCTCACCGGGAGCCCTAGCACAGCAAAGCTCATTATCTCATCAAGCGCCTCGTAGCCATGGGATTTAAGCCATCTGCGGATTTCTCTTGCCTTGCTGGCCAGCTTATCCAACGGTTCCACAGAGACTATGCCGCCATATGACAGAGGAAGGAAAAGCTCTGTTTCATTGTCCACAGCGGCGATTCCGCCTTGTCGGTCTATGACCATGTTGACTGCTTGCGCCGCTAGTTCCGGATTTGTAGCCAGAACGAGAAGATTGTGGTTGTCGTGCGCCCATGACGAGCAGATGGCTCCGGGCTTCTTCAATCCGTTTGTCAGCGGAACGGGGATGATAGGGGCCTCGTGTCCGTAACGCTCAATCTGCGCTACTATGTTCAATCCCAGCATCGGTACAAGGCCGTCTTTCACATTGACCTTAAGGATTTCCGCTTCCGTCATGGTTGTATGGTTAAGATGCTTCACAGCCATTATTCTCTGAGACCCATCGGTTGGGCATCTTAGGATGAAATCCTCGGGGCGGACCGGCTTTCTGCGAATTGACTTATCAATCCCATTTGGCATTTTGACCGGATAATCGTAAGAGAATGATTTGCTTTTTTCGTATATGCATTTTCCATCATGATATACTTTGGATATTGACAGTGTATTGATATCGTCTATTATGACGAAATCCGCTTTCTTCCCGGGCGCGATCATCCCCCGGTCAAACATTCTCATCCTGATTGCCGGGGCCAAGGTGGCCGCATATATGACCCGCTCGACAGGCATTCCCAGAGCGATGGCCTTTCTCATTACTCTATCCAAATGCCCTTCGGAGAGAAGAACATCAGGCATCACATCATCGGTGCAGAATGAAAAATGCCCGTCAAGATTGACGTCGTCGAGGGCTTTTATAACGTCTTTGTCAAACCCTTTGTACTGGAGTTCAACGAACATCCCTTTAGACAGTCTTTCTCGAATTGAGGCGGGAGATTGCTCACAGTGGTCAGAATCAACGCCTACTGCCATGAATGCATTCAGCAGACTGCCTGAGTAACGTGGACAATGCCCTTCGATTGGCAGTTCAGGCCGCATTTTTTTGAATGCTCTTATTATTCTTTTTGTCCTGTTGTCCGCCTCCGAGAAGAGGTCATTTGCATTCATGACCTCTCCAAGAGCCTTTATCCGCTTATCAATTGCAATGGCGGTGACC
>JBQNBA010000133.1:0-5195 GCA_052170175.1 Sphaerochaetaceae bacterium
GATAGATTCTTATATGGAAGACGGGTGAATATCTCATTTGTGCTTCCATCTGTAAGCACCATTATCGAGCGTCTGGCTATCGCCCTTATCTCAGGCTCCAGATAGCCCAGCTTCACCACAATCGCCTTTCTGTCCTCCGGCTCCACGTCAAGCGCCCTCATCATCTGCGGGTCGTAGCAGCCGACATGCTTTGACGTGACCACGACATCAACCCCGCAGACATCCACCAGCGCCATATCGGTTCCCATACCACCGTCCCAGCCTCGGCAAACCGCCTTGACAGCCCCTGAAACATGAATCGGTGTGCTGGTCAGCTTATCAAAGGCCGCCCCAAGCTCCCCCTCGACCCTGCTGCCCTTCCCCGCCTCAATCGCCTTTGCGCAGAAAGCCGGATCGTATATCGCCTGATAGCAAAGCGGCGGGTTCAAGCGGGCAAGCCTGCCATCGGCTATGATGGCCTTGAGGAAATTGGTGACATCCTGGGAAGACCCGGCGGTGGGATTATCGCCGCTGTCCGACAGCACAACCGGAAATATGCCCGCCTCAATGCTCTGAAATGCATTATCAATGGCATCAGGAACCTCGCGCGTTTCGTTGTAGAACCCGAACTCCTTTCTGGAGTCCCAGAACTCATGGGCAAGCTCAAACGCAGTCTCATCCGCTGTCTTCTGGCAATCATCACTTACCGCCACAGCAGTCACTCCATTCTCGCTGACATCCGCCCAGGGGAAGCCCAGCAGATACGAGGCTCCCATCATATGCGGTCTTTTCTCAACGCTTCTAAGCAGATCCGTAAGGCGCTTCATCGGCTGGACGCTTGTCTCCGACTGCTCCCCGGCTATTATGAATGGAAGGTGAACCGCCGCCATGAACGGCTTGACACCGTCCTCCAGCACCTTTCGGGTGATGGTCGCGGCGAGAACCCCCGTTTCATATGTATCTGTGTGCGGGGCGCATTTATAACCTACGAAAGCATCCGCATTGAGCATCATGCGTTCAGTCACTGTGGCGTGCATGTCAAGAGATGAGATTATGGGGACATCAGGGCATATGCGGCGCATCTCCTCCAGAATCAGCCCCTCAGCCTCCCCTATCCCCTTCACGCGCATCGAGCCGTGGAGGCTGAGGCAGAGCGCATCCACCGGCAGGGCAGCCTTCAGCGCACCTATGAATTCATCTTTCAGCTTGAGAAAATAATCCTTGTCCCACTCCCCATTCGGCACAGCCCTTGCTATAAGCCCGGGAACCACCTCGTAGCCGGCGGCCACAAGAGTGTCGATGACACCGTTGACCGAGCTTTTGCCTTTGCTGCGGAGCAAAGCCTCGCCTCTTGTCACCCATATGTCCTTCTCGGAAGTCACAATCGGATTGAACGTGTCCGACTCATGGTGCATTCCGCCGACGAAAACCTTCTTCTTATTCTTCATATTCCCTCCAAAACATCCTTATTCTCAAAAAAACACGCCATCAACAGGCTCACCGACCTGCGGAACGGCGAAGAACCCGTTCAGCATCATCATCGCCCCGCCTCTTGCCGAATCCCACGGCGAAACATCAAACGATATCTTGCTGCGGATTGAATCAGGCAAATGGTTGAAATCACGCCTCAGAGTCTCTTGGAAAAGCGTCTCCATGCCTCTGTCAAAATTAAGATACACCTTCGAGACGTCAAGGACGGAGACAAGGCACAGCATGTCGCTGATTATCTGCTTCACCGCATATTCCATATCATCCGGTCTGGCAACCTGCTGATAATCGGGATGCTTCCTGCCTGCGATAACGGATGAAATATACTCGCCGCTCCTTCCGCACGCACCTCTGTGCAGCTTCCCGTCAAGCACCAGCCCAACCCCCACGCTGACTTCGGACAGCCCGGAGGCCTTGACCAGGAAATAAGCCATATCGCCGCCCGCTTCGCCTTTGTCCTGTGCGCACAGACGGGCGTCATTCTCTATTCTCGCCGGGAAAGGAAAACCGGCAAGAACGTCTTTCATATCGGCATTCTCCAATCCATGAAGCCAGCTTTCCTTGACATATGCGCCATCCTCCGAGACAACGGCGGGAACCGAGAACCCTATTCCAAGCATCCGGCAGCCGGCGCAGAGCCCTTCGGCCCTTGACGCAACCTGCTTAAGCCTGCCGGCAAAACGATGCCTCGCAGCCTCAGCCCGTCCTTCTTCCCGGCGGGGCGAATCAGAATCCAGCGTCTCGGATTCGGCTGATTCGTCACAAGGCTCATACGGAACCTCTGTCTTCTCAATCGCCTCACCATCCATGCCGCATATCACAAGCCGGAAAGACTCACCCAGCATCTCCGCCCCGGCGAACCGCCCATAATCCCTGCTGATAGCGACCATCCTGCGCTTCCGGCCCGCCGAAATCTCCGGCGATGCGGCCGCCGTGCTTCCAAGCTCAACGACAAGACCCTTGTTAATCAATCGAGCCACACTGTAAGTCACGGTTGACCGCTGCAAACCAAGCATATCGGACAGCTCAGTTCTGGAAAGCGGCCCTCTGCGCAAGGCGTTGAGAATAAGCAAGCTGTTAGCCTGTTTCTGAAATACTGCGTTGCCAACCGTCCTGACCATCATCTTGTCATCGAGACAATCTCACGGACCCTTGCCGAATCAGTCTGTGAAAGGGCGAACTCATTCTGCCGAAGCAATCCGCCCATGTATATATGCTCCGGGTGGAACTTCATCAGAGATCGCTCCTCCCCGGGAAGGAACACATGATACTCGCTTGCCTTTATCTTCTCGTCAAGCTTCTTGAAATTCCGTTCGCTTATGCCGCAGCCGGGCATCACTATTATCCTGCCGGCAGCCCTCTTTACAAGCTCCGCCAGCAAGTCCGCTCCTTCTGCAACGGTGGCCTCCTGCCCGCTGGACAGAACCCTGTCCACTCCCAGCCTCACCAGCTTCTCAAGAGCCCCGAAGGCATCGCGCGTCATGTCAAACGCCCTGTGGAACGTGACCTTCATCTGCCTGGCGGCCTCAATCACCCTGGCGCTTCTTTCCATGTCAATCTCGCCATCGGGGGTCAGTATTCCAAAGACCACCGCATTGGCCCCTTCAGCCTTGAAAACCTTAACATCCTCCATCATCACGGCGAACTCATCGTCGCTGTAGCAAAAATCCCCGCCACGTGGCCTTATCATCACATTTATGGGAATGCCGGCAAGCCGCTTCGCAACCCTGAACGTTCCGACTGACGGCGTGCAGCCGCCCTCGAACAAATCGCTGCAAAGCTCCACCCTGTCCGCACCGCCCTCCTGCGCCCTCAGCACCGAGGTCGCCGATTCCAGACATATCTCTATAAGAGGTCTATCCATATCGCTCTCCTGACTAATTTTTCATTAAATGAATTAATTGGATTGTATCACGTCCGCCGCGACACGTCAAGCAAGGTTCGGCCAAACATCCCGCCAAACATTCCGCCAAGCATCCGGTCAATAATTCCGGTCAAACATCGACCAACCATCGGTCAAACATCGGTCAAACATCCCGGTCACCTGCCGTTTACAAACTCAGCTTTATGATTTATCCTGTTTCCGTGCAAATCATTCTAGCCAGTTCGAACCAGCACAAGCTGCAAGAGCTTCAGAGCCTGTTTCCTGATGACCGGCTTGTCCTGCCCGATTCTCCGTTCGAATGCGAGGAAAACGGAACGACCTTCATAGAGAACGCCTTGATGAAAGCAATGGCGTTGAGAAGGCTTTATCCCGGCAGCATCATCATGGCGGATGATTCAGGCCTGATAGTCGATGCCCTTCCAGGAGAGCTTGGAATCCATACAGCAAGGTACGGTTCTGAAAAAGCAGGAAGAATGCTCAGCGCCTCCGAAAAGAACGCCCTGCTCCTGAAAAACATGGAAGGTCTGCCCAAGTCCGCCAGAGGGGCCAGATTCGTGTGCGCCCTTGCGCTGATTGCCGGGAGCCACCGCACGTTCATCGTGGAAGATTCCATAGAGGGCAGAATCGTCACGCAGGAGAACGGCTCTCACGGCTTCGGCTATGACCCAGTGTTCTTTCTGGAAAGCCATGGGTGCACGATGGCGCAGCTATCAGAAGAAGAGAAAGACAAGACAAGCCACAGAGGCCGTGCAGCTATGAAGCTCAGGGCTCTGATGGATACGATAAGAGGAGAATATCGATGAGCCAGCAGATAAAACTAAGAAAAGACGTGAATGTGCAGGACACTTGGGACCTTACAAGCCTTTTTGCCAGCGAAGATGCATTCAATGCAGCGGTGAAGGAAATAGAGATGCGTACAAAGGAAGCTCCACAGTACCAAGGGCTGCTATGCAAGGATGCCGACAGCTTCCTAAAGACCCTGAAATGGTACTATGATGGACAGCTTGCCGCAAGCAGCGTTGGAAACTACGCCTTTCTCAACTGGGCCGTGGACGGAGCCGACAATGCCAATCAGAGACGCATGGGGATAGCCACCCAGGTCTGCGCCGCATACGAGGCCGCTGTGAGCTTCTTCCGGCCGGAACTGCTTTCCTGCCCCGATGCTGCAAAGTTCATCGATGAAGATGAGAGGTTCAAAGACTACAGGATTGCAATCAGCAAGATTCTGAGGATGAAAGACCACACCCTGCCCCCTGGCCAGGAAAAGATAATGGCTATGGAGGCAGAAGTCGCCCAGACGCCATCCGATGCCTTCGAAGCACTGAGCGATATAGACATGAACTTCGAGGACGTCAACGGCAAGCCGCTCACCCAGACGACCTTCTCCGGCTTTCTGATAAACCCTGACCGCAGCATACGCCGGCAGGCATACGAAAAGTTCTACAAAGGCTTCGAGACGCACAAGAACACCATCGCCAAGCTGTACAACGGCTCGGTGAAGCAGGATATATTCGAAGCGCGCGTCCGCAAATATCCCACAGCTCTCGACGCCGCATTATACGCAGATAACATTCCTATCTCGGTATATATGAATCTGATAAAATCGATTCATGAAGGGCTCCCTGCATTGCATAGGTTCTATGAGCTCAAGCGCAAGGCGCTTGGACTGGACAAGCTTGCCCACTACGATGTCTACGTCCCCATTGTTTCAACCGTCAAGGTCGTGACGCCGTTCGATGAAGCCGTGAAGATTGTGGCCCGGGCGCTTGCCCCTCTGGGAAAGGCCTATGCAGACACTCTTATCAAAGGGCTCACCACAGACAGATGGGTCGATAAATACGAG
>JBQNBA010000134.1:0-5186 GCA_052170175.1 Sphaerochaetaceae bacterium
CAGCGTGGCCAAGGCAATTCCGCCAAGCTGGAAATGGGGGTCTTCTCCCATGCTGAACTGCAGCATGCCGCCGCCGATTCCGACGACTAGAATCACTGAGCTTATGGTGAGGTTCCTGGTGTCCTTGCAATCCACACCGCTTTCGACCAAGATTCGAAGTCCGCTGGAAGCTGAGCGGAATCCACTTTGAAAGAGGTGGCCGTTAGTCAATTGCGAATCTGCATTGCTGTTCGCCCTTGATTTTTCTTGGTTACCATAAAGGAAAACCTAGACAAACTAAAGAGCTTTCTTGAGAAATTTTGAAAATTTTATTTTAGGGTCAAACACTACCCCGCCCTGCGACAAGCCAATGCAGCAAGCCAGCCGCATGCAAAACCGGTTCAGCTTGGAATGCCAAAGCCTTTCAGGATTTCCTTGAATGAATCCTGGGCTGTAAGACAGGTATCTCTGAGATAGCCTTTCTCATAGTCCCATCGATCAAGCCCGCGGTAGTAATAAAGCTTCAAGCTATCGGTTATGATAAAAGGGACTATGCCATGCCTCAGACATTCCTTGAACATCACAAGTCTCCCGATACGGCCATTGCCATCTTGAAATGGGTGTATCCTTTCAAATCTTACGTGAAAATCCAAGATGTCATCAAATGAAACATCCAGCCGGGATTCATAATCCCCAAGGAGCCTTTTCATCTCCAATCCAACCTCTGCAGGCTTGCAGGTCTGCTTTCCGCCGACCTCGTTCTCCAGCAGCTTGTATCCTCCTGTCATGAACCACGCCTGCCGGGAATCGGAAGTCCCGGATTTCAAAACACCATGCAGTTGCTTGATGAAGCTTTCAGTCAGCATGCGCTTTGCCTTTTCTATGATAAGATCCACACAGCGGAAATGGTTGACAGTCTCAACAATATCATCAACATTCACCTCAATATCCGTCAAGCCTATGGCGCTTGTCTCAAATATATGACGCGTCTGGTCATGCGTAAGCATGGAACCCTCTATATGATTGGAATTATATGTAAGATCAATTTGGATCCTGTGATAAATCCCTCCATGCAGCGACTGGCTTTTCTCTATTTTCATCCGCTCCAGAAGGGAAATGCCTTTTATGCCGGCCTTGGAATGCCTTGTCATCCTCTCTGGCTTCTTTGCATCAGCCGGAATGAGCCATGTCTTGCCGGCAAGAACCGCCCCGTCAACCCTGCCATGAGCACAGTAGTTCCTCACGCTCCTTTCAGAGATGCTCCATTGGCGGGAGATTTCAGAAACCGACTTGCGTTTTTTGCTGTCCATCGGAAAAATAATATCACATATCGGCAATTTATAGAACTGATATCAGCAAACATGTCAAACCTTATCTTGCCGCATCGCTGGTTCCGGTTGCAGAGCCGTCTGCGTTGCTTACACGCTCCAGCACAAACACATGCCTGCCGCCCTCTCCAGGTGCGGGATTGGAAAACAGGCCGGTGCTTGCCAGACCGTCTCCATCCAAGCGGAACAGCAGAAGAGCCTCGTCGGTATCTTCATCCATGACGAAGGCATAGCTGGTGAAGGTTGATACAAGGAAAATCATCGCCCTCGCCTTGACGGTGATAGAATATTTGTCAGGCATTATGGTGATGTCTGACACACGCCACGATGATGGCTTGGCGGAAGTCGTGTTGAACTTGAACGAGTTGTAACGAAACACCTCGCCTGCAGGGGAATCCTCATTGTAGGGGTGGGATTCATAGGAAACCCCAAGCGGTTCGGGAGGAAACAGGCGGGCGTTCATGTCCGCATCATATATCTCGTAGTACTTCCCTCCTTGGCCGTCATCGTCTGACAGGCGCACTTCAAACTTGATTTGGCGGCACTTGCCTTTGTTGTCCTTTGATGTCGGATTCACCCACAGGTAGGTTCCGGCCCAGCTTCCGGTGGTCACTGCGCATGATGCGCTACAAACGGCATCTCCATCAGGGCTGAAACCGGTTATGACCAAATCCAATTCGCTCTCGGGCCACAGTCCTTTGACCATAAGGCTGCCGTCCGGGGAGATGGAGGCAGGAAACGATTGACCGGAAGGCGAAGCTGCTTCGAAATGGTCTATACGGCTTAGCTCAGCCTCTGTGCAATCCATGAACAGATGAGCAGCGCTTGGGAGAATCCGGCCTTTGTCCTGAGAGATGCTGGCAGCATCAATGCTGTTCAGCGCAAGAGAAAGCATAAGAACTGCAATCAAAGCACGCATATCAGTACCTCATATTGTTTATTATCCCCTTTATGCAGGCGGAGTGCTCCTTCGTCGAGTTTATGAACGCATTATCGGAAAGGATGCCTATGACCGCCTCCTGCTCTGCAGGGCTTCTATAGGTGATGGAACGGAAGAAATTACGGTAGTCTTTGTCCTTTGTAAGAAAAACCTGCCGGTCGATGAAATCCCTCGCATCCAGAGCCTTTGCCCTGGCATCTTCCAGCTGCTCTGGAGATAGGCAATCGGTTCCGTAGATAGCGAAGAGCGCGAGGCAGGCATCGTAGGCCTTCTGCTGTGGGTATTCTAAATGAAGGTCTTTATAGCGCTGGTGCATATCATCCCAGCTTGTAATATTGCGATTAAGGACATCATCCAGCAGCTGGGTGATTTTCTTAGACGGGATAAGCTGCCCCCCTGCGTTCTCCCAGAAAATCTGTCCCGTCGACTGGGCTCTCGCATAGAAGCCAAGCTGCTCTTGCCCTCTGTTGACGAGGTCGCTGCGTCTGCAATCCTCCATAAGGCTTGAGAACGACATTCCTGTCTCCTTGCAGTAGAGACTGGCTTCTGCCATTCCATAGTAGCACAGCATGGATGTGTAGGCCTTGTAGGCGCATTCCGGCTTGATGATAAGAACCGGATTGGGAGAGTTCTCTATTCCTTCCCCGAAGACTTCCAGTGAAGATACAAGCTCTGGCATTGACTCCAAAAGGTGCTTTCCTATGATGACCAGAGCCGAAAGCAGATTCTGGGTGTTCTCGTCGGCATGCCCCCAGGCGTGGACAGTGGCGGTTGCCTTCAGCCTGTCCAGGATGTCAGCGGTCAGCTTTGTCCCGGCGATTCCCTCCAGCTGGTCTATAAGCGCCGGGCTTGAGGTGTCAATCGAGTTCAGGTAGCTCTTGGCGGTCCATATGCAGAGCAGGAAGCGGGCCTTGCGGATTTCATTTGATGTATCGGGGGCGAGATACGATGTCTCTATTATCTGCCGTGGATGCCTGCGCCTGTCACGTATCTTGTATTTGTAGCTGTTGCGTTCAAGTGCGTACATGTTGTACATCCACCAGAAAGCGGGTCTTATCTCCCGCCTGTGCAGACTGGTGTTGTCGCTGATAAGAGAGAACGGAAGCTCCACAAACAGCTCCGCCGGATAGTTGCCCTTTGCCAGCAAGGTGTATGAAGCGAATTTGCTGTTATGCTTCAAGGTGCTTGAGAGCGCAGGCCAGAAGCCCCTTCCTCCCACTAACTCGCCGTCATTGCCCCTGCTGTTATGGTTCGAGCCGACTGTAGCGCCCGCCGCAAGATTTGACTGCCCCATTACAAGAGACGCTATGAGGAACGAATTGTTATGATGCTGCTCATGACCGGGGAATATGAGGTTATTAAGCATCTCGCAGCATGAAACCGTGGAGTTGTCCCCCAGAACCGAATGGATAAGCCGCGCTCCGTACTTCAGGGCGCAGTTATCACCCATGACGAACCTGACGGCCTTGCATCCGTAGAAGACATTGCAGCCGCAGCCGATGATTCCATTGACGAGCTCCACTCCCTCGCCTATCTGGACAGGGCTGTCCTCGGTGGACATAAGGCTCAGGTTCTTGAGCTTGTTGGCCCCTTTTATGTAGGTGCAGGGCCCTACGTACACATCCTTTATTATGCGCGAGCCTTTTATCACGCAGTCATGATCTATTATCCCGTATCTTCCCCGGCGGCTGTCGCAGACAAGATTCGTCATCTCCTGGAAACGCTTCGGCAGCTCCGGATTCTCGCGGTAGCTTGCCCATAGGAACGCATCGGCGGTGGTGATGCCGGCAAACGGGGCGATGGAGCGCCCCCCGGCCTCGTTCATCAAATCAATCTGCACAAGAACCGCAGGATCCTCGCCTTCCTTAAGCACCCCGTTTCCGAACTTGGCATGATTTGTGGTCTGCATCTCATCCACGCTGGCCAGAATGCAGTTGTCCTTTATTATATAGTTGGCGATGAAGCGGCAATGCGAGATGCTGCAATGCGAGCCTATGTCGCAGGATATTATCGTGGAGGAAAGAATCCCCTCGGGCTGCATGAAATCATGGAAGCCGAGAACCTTGCTCTCCACCGCCCCTATCCTGACAAGTCCATAGAAATCAGTCCGCCGTATCTGCTTCGTCTCGAATGGATCTTTGACCAGAACCATGCTCCAATCGGGACAATAGTTGCCATTTGCCTCCAGGGCTGCAATCTCATCCTCTGACAGGTGGCGATACTGTTCATTGCCCCCATTCTGGGCGAAGCGAAGCGAATGCTCATCCTCGCCTTCCCTTAGAAAAGGCTTGCCTGCAAAGCCAAAGCCATATCCGCCGCTGTCCTTTATGCTTACCATATCCATCCTCGAATCTCAGGTGGATAATTATATCACAGGTCAGCCTAAATCAAAAAGCTTCTTGAAAAGCGGAATTGAACGTTTTATTTTATCATAGTCAATGCAATAAGATAATCTCAAATATCCGGGGCATCCGAAGTCGTCGCCGGGAACGAGCAACACGTTCTCCTTCTTCGCCATCTCAGAGAACTCCTTCGAGCCATGCCCGTGAGGGGCCTTTAGGAAAAGATAGAAAGCCCCGTCCGGGTGGCAGCACTCGTAGCCTATTCTTGTCAGCTCTCCGTATATCAATCGGCGGTTTCTGTCGTATGTCTCAATATCAGTCTTGGCATCGGCGCAGCGGGCTATCATCCGCTGCATCAGCGCCGGCGCGCATACGTAGCCCATTGACCTTGCAGCTCCCGCCGTGGCCCAGCAGACCTCATCGAAGTTCTCCATTGTATCCGGAACGAACATATAGCCGATTCTGTCGCCGGGGAGGGAAAGCGATTTGCTGAAAGAGTAGCATATTATGGTATTGCCGTAGATATCCGGGATAAAAGGCGTTTCCAGACCATCGTAGACAAGCTCCCTGTAAGGCTCGTCGCTCATAAGATGGATG
>JBQNBA010000135.1:0-5157 GCA_052170175.1 Sphaerochaetaceae bacterium
TTGACTGTTCATACGATGAATGGATGAAGGTCAATGATGTCGGTTCCGGCAAGCTTCACACCCCGGTTCAGGAGCTTAGCGTCTGGTATCTGCTAAGCGATTTTTCAGTTCTGGCGGATTGCATGGACAAAGGGCTGTTCAAGGTCTATCAGGCCGTTGCCGCACCCTCCCTTTCAGGCCTTGGACTGGCCGAAGTCCGGAATGCGCTTGAACAGGCCAGGAAGCTTGCGATATCCGGCAGGCCGCCTCTTGTCGACCAGAACTCGTTGAATGACCTTGACCTGGCTGCCCGCAGGAAGAATCTGGGCTACTGGCAGGACACGGTTCGTTTCGTGCGGGAGAACGGGCCTGTCTCCGCAAAGGAGCTGCTTGCGGCCATAGCCGAGAAGAAAGTGAAGGGCTACAGCAGCCAGGGGCTTGAGGCTTTTGCATCCGCCCTGACGGATGGGGGCTTCATAGATGAGCGCACCGCCATGGATGCTGAGGTGATAGTTGACAATATACGAAGCCAGGGTTTCTCCTCCGCTGCGGTGAAGGCTGCGGAGAGGTATCTCAGAATGCTGGCTTGAACGATATTGAGCGATTCATGAGCAATGTGCAATGCGGAGGCTTTTTCTGACAGCTGGCTGGCAGCTGACTGGCAGCTGACTGACAGTTGATTGAAGTTGGCTGGCACCTGACCGGCAGTTGGCTGGCGCTTACGGAATATGCGCTTTTCCGTGCAGGCTTCTCTTTCCGTTGCTCCTTGTCCATGATGCGGCTGTTTGATATATTGCTGAATTATGAACGCCAAGCTGATTATGGACACCGAGCTGATAAAGGCAAGAAGCCTCCTGTACAGAAACATAAGGGAGTTCTTTGATTCAAAAGGATACATTGAGGTCGAAACACCGATTCTTTCGCCGACATTGATCCCCGAACCGACAATCGAGAACTTCTCCACCGTATTCTCAAGCGAATTCGCCTTCTCCCGTGAATTCTATCTTGTCCCGTCTCCGGAGATATTCATGAAGAGGCTGATAGCCAATGGCAGCGGAAGCATCTATCAGATTTCCAAATGCTTCAGGAACGCTGAGCAGCTGGGGCGGCTTCATAATCCTGAATTCACCATGCTGGAGTACTACACTGTAGGATTCGATGAAAAGGATTCGATAGAGCTTACACAGCAGATGTTCAGGCAGACGGCCATTACCGGCTGTCCATCAGGGTTGAAGGATGATTTCATGGTCATGTCAATGGCGGAGGCGCTGAAACGGGAGACCGGGTTGGAGCTTGAAAGGATTCAGAATCCCGCCACGCTGAGGAATGCCGCCCGCAGGCTCGGGCTTGTTATTGATGACGATTTAAAAGAGCCCTGGGCCGATACGTTCAACCGGATATTCATCAATTTCGTGGAGCCGTCTCTCAATGGCCCTGCGCCGATTGTCATAATGGACTATCCTGCCCAGATAGAGTGCCTGGCCAAGGGGAATGGAATCACAAAGAAGCGCTGGGAGCTTTATTTCAACGGAATTGAGATTGCAAACTGCTATGCCGAGGAGAACGATCCGGTGAAGGTGGAGGAATATTTCAAAAGAGAATATGCAAGCCTGGCCCACAGCCGCGCCAGCGCCGGCTCCGTCATTCCGGATATCGACAACGGTTATTTCAGGATATTTGAATCCTTCCCTGAATGCTCGGGCGTGGCCATTGGAATGGATAGGCTGTTGATGGCTGAATGCGGAAAAAACTCCATTGAAGATTTGATATTGTTTCCGTTTTCTGATATAATCTGACAGTTGTTTATTTTTTTAATTCTATTGCATAGAGGTGTTTTATGATAAAAGCAGGGCAGATTGACAAAGGTACGGCGCTTCTGATAAAGGGCCAGCCGTTCATCTGTATCGAACGTGAGTTCGTCAATCCGGGCAAAGGCTCGGCGTTTGTGCGGCTCAAGCTTAAGAGCCCGGCTACAGGTCAGGTTTTATCCGAGACGATGAAGAGCCAGGACAATGCCGAGGACATCACCGTTGAGGATATGGATTTCCAGTACCAGTACAACGATGGCGAGAGCTTCCATTTCATGAACGTCGAGACCTTCGAGGATGTTGCGGTTGCGATGACCTCTTTTCCCGATTACCAGTACATCATGAAGGAAGGCGAGACTTATCGCTGCACTGTTTACAACGAGGAGATTCTTGACATCCAGGTTCCCAGCAAGGTCGTGTTCCTTGTCGCCGAGGCGGAGGACGCCATCAAGGGCGACACCGTAACCGGCGCCACGAAGTATGTGACGACTGAAACGGGACTTAAGGTAAGGGTTCCCATCTTCATAAAGCAGGGCGAGAAGATAAGGGTGAACACGGAGACCAAGGAATACCTGGAGAGGGTCAACAGCTAGCGAATGTCCAGGAGTGGATCTCTGGAGGCG
The DNA here is from genome assembly GCA_052170175.1 of Sphaerochaetaceae bacterium. Classification (GTDB taxonomy): domain Bacteria; phylum Spirochaetota; class Spirochaetia; order Sphaerochaetales; family Sphaerochaetaceae; genus JAAYFO01. The sequence continues at coordinate 2,411 of JBQNBA010000135.1, forward strand.
CTGCGGAAGTCGCTCAGGCTCACGGCCGATGAACTGGCCTGGCATGAGGATTCATCCACGGTGCCTCTTGCAATCACAGAGCATTTTCTTTCTTTGATTAATCCGGATGACCCTGACGATCCTCTCAGACGGCAGGTTGTTCCCACATGCGCTGAGAACACGGCTCTGGCCTGTGAGGACATGGATCCGCAGGAAGAGGAGCGTCACAGCGTCGGCGCACGCCTTGTTCATCGGTATGCTGACCGGGTGGCTTTTCTGGTCACCGATATATGTCCAATGTACTGCCGTCATTGCTTTCGGCGTAGGTTCACGGGCAATCTGCGGGGGCCGGCTTCCGCAGACGAGGTGCGCGAGGCGGAAGGCTACCTGAAATCGCATCGCGAGGTAAAGGAGATGCTTCTGACAGGCGGCGATGTCCTGACGCTTGGAGATGAGCAGCTTGACAGCCTGATAGGGCGTTTCAGAGAGGTGCGGCCTGACCTTATCCTCAGGCTGTGCACGCGATACCCGTCAAGCGAGCCGTCCAGAATCACCCGAAATCTTGTTGAGGTGCTTAAAAGGCATGATTCAGCCCCTGTTTTCATCCTCACCCAGTTCAACCATCCAAGGGAGTTGTGCGCCGAAAGCCGAAAGGCGCTTGGCCGATTCGTTGATGCGGGCTTCCCTGTGTTCAACCAATCTGTTCTCCTTAAGGGCGTTAATGACGACAGCGCCGTTCTGGCGGAGCTTTGCAATGGGCTTCTGGCTTGCCGGGTGAAGCCTTATTACCTTTTCCAGGTGGATTTGGTGAGCGGCGCATCCGGTTTCAGAGTGCCGCTTGAACGGGGAATTGAAATATACAAGGAGCTTTCCGAAAAGGTTTCGGGGCTTGCGTTGCCTGTTTATTCAATAGATCTGCCCCACGGCGGCGGCAAGGTCAGCATCGGCACCGCTTCGCTGTCAAAGGGTGAAGCAGGAGAGGGCTGGCTGATAACGACTCCCGAGGGAGGAACGTTCAGCTATCCTGCCGATTAGCGTTATTGAAACCGCAGGGCTTTGCGCTTATACTGATTACCCATGAAAGGCTATGTTTCAAATGACAGGATATTCGCACTTGCCACCTGCTGGGGCAAAAGCGCCCTGGCGATTGTCCGGGCAAGCGGCATCGGGAGCATAGGCGCATTCGCCCCATGCTTCTCCGCCGCCGGCAAGCTTCTGAAAGCCCCCACGAACACGCTTGTTCATGGAACCATAAAGGATGTCGACGAGGTTGTGGTCGCTGTTTACCGGGAAGGGCATGGCTATACCGGCGAGGAGGCTCTGGAAATCACCTGTCATGGAAGTCTGGCGGCGGTTTCATTGCTGCTTGAAAAGCTTTCCAGCTTGGGTTTCCGTCAGGCGGAGCCGGGGGAGTTCACTCTGCGCGCCTTTCTCAACGGCAGGATTGACCTTACACAGGCCGAAGCGGTCAATGAGATTGCTTCCTCGCGCACAAAGCGGGCGCAGCTGATGAGCCTTGAAAAGCTTGCAGGAGCATTGTCCAGGAGGATTCATCAGGACAGGGAGAAGCTGCTTGAGGTCATGAGCGTGGTGGAGGTGCAGCTGGATTACGCCGAGGATGAGATAGGGGGTGATGTCTCCTTTCCGCATGAAGCGATAAAATCTGTCCGGGATGACCTGATGTCTCTGGCCGGAACGTTCAGTGCGGGCAGACTGCTGTCCGAAGGGGCGCATGTTGTGCTTGCCGGCGCAGTCAATGCCGGCAAGTCCTCTCTCTTCAACCTGCTGCTCAAGCAGGATCGCTCGATTGTAAGCCCTGTTCCCGGAACGACCCGCGATTTCATTGAAAGCGAATGCGAGATAAACGGACGCTTTGCAAGGCTGTTTGATACGGCAGGAATAAGGATGTCGGACGAGGCGATAGAGGCCGAAGGGATAAAACGCACGAAAGCTCTGATAGGCAGCGCCGACCTTGTTGTATATGTGGTTGATTCCTCGGAGCCGGAGCCGGATTGGAAATCCTTTGAAAGTGAATTCCCCGCAGTGAAGAAGCTGATGGTCTGGAACAAGACGGATATAAGCAGCGCTCCGCCCCCTGATGGCTTCGTTGCATTAAGCGCGGAAACGTCCGAGGGGATTGAAAAGCTCGCCGCCCTTATCGCTTGCAGCATCGGTTCCGGCGTTTCCGATGAGAGCGGTGAGCTTGTGATATCAAGCCCGCGCCAGCATCAGAGCCTTGAATTGGCGGCGAAGGCGCTTGATGAAGCATTGCGGATGGAGCAAAGTCATGTCAGCTTCGATATGATTGCGGTTGAGATAAAAGAGGCTCTGGATCAGCTTGGCTTCATCTGCGGTGATGTTGTGGCTGATGACATCCTGGACAGGATTTTCAGCGGATTCTGCGTTGGAAAATGAGAAGCGATTGGGCATCGGGCATAAAGCATCGGGCATAGAGCATCGGGCATAGGGCATCGGGCATCGGGCATAGGGCATCGGGCATAGGTCCGGATTGCATCAGGTGGCAGCATGGATTACGATGTTATAGTGGTTGGAGGGGGGCATGCCGGAATCGAAGCGTCTCTGGCCGCCTCCAGAACCGGTTTCAGGACGCTGATGGTCACTCAGAGTCTTGATACCATAGGCCGGTTATCCTGCAATCCCGCAATCGGCGGTCTGGCAAAAGGGAACATAGTCCGGGAAGTCGATGCGCTGGGCGGTGCGATGGGCAGGCTGATTGATGCCTCTCTGATTCAGTTCAGAATCCTGAA
>JBQNBA010000136.1:0-5090 GCA_052170175.1 Sphaerochaetaceae bacterium
GGAGGGAATAAGGCTCAAGCATTCCCGAAGATGAGGGGCAAGGAGCCTTCATATCGCTCCGTCCGGATATCGGGTCATCCTCGATGGATTCGATGGGGTGTCACGCTGCCTTTACACATCCGGAACACATCCGGACGGAATCATGCCTTATGCGCTTCCAATGCATCCAGTGCATCTAGATTGTTGACGAGGCTTTTGAACTGATCCCCTCTGTCGAATTCATGTTCAAAGAGCTCAAAGCTGGCCGCTCCAGGGGAGAGCAGGATAACGGAAGCCGTTCCTTTCTTATCTCTGTTGAAATGCATGGCATCCATATAAGCCCGGCTCAATGCATCGTTCATTGTGCTGTACGGACCGTTGTAGCCGATTTTCCGCTCATCAAGCATCGGAATCAGCTTTTCTCTGGTGAATGACCCGTTCAGCAGGTAGAGATGCTTTGCATGGCTCACGGCGTTCTCCATGCCTGTCGCATGAAGCTCTTTGTCCGTGCCGCCGCATATCAGAAACACCGGAGTTTTGGAATAATAGTTGCTGTATGTGAATTCAACCGCCTGAGGCACGGTTGCCGCACTGTCGTTTATGAATATTATATTGTTGTGGAATCTCACCATTTCATTGCGATGCGGCACGCCGGGGAACGTCTTGAGGGCCTTGAGTATCTGCTCGCCGCTGAATCCCATGGCTTGGCATGTGGCGAATGCAGGGGAGAGCGCCGAATCCTTGATGTTCCTGCCGGCTTTCTCGATGGATGCGATTCTGCTCAGAGGCATGCCGCTGGCCTTTGCTACGCTGGGTCTCATGGAGTCGGTCGCTATTATATGACGGCTTTCCTTCCCGAAAAGCATCAGCTTGTCCCTTATGTAAGACTCCATGCTGTGATAATAATTCTGATGATCCTCATACAGAGATGTCAGGCAGCTTGCCTCAAGCACGGGGATGGAGGATGCATATGAGAACACATCGGCAATCTGCCATGATGACAGCTCGCAGACGATGTATTCCGGGTATGGGCGGCCTTCGCTCTTCCTTTTCTCTAAATCGGAAAGCACCGAGAAGCCTGATATACCCATGTTGCCGCACAGGACAGATTCATGACCCAGATTTCTCAGCACATGCGCCACTGCCGCCGCCGTTGTTGTCTTGCCCTTTGTGCCGGTTATAGCGACTATCTTTATCTTGCCGATATCCGGGAACTCGAACAGACAGGTGAAATCAGTCACTATCCTTTTGGCTTTGCGTATGTAAACCGAATCATGGCTTATGGCGGGGCTTTTGACAACTACATCTGCCCAGGTGAAATCTGATTCCCTGTGTTGCTCCAAGACAAGCTCCACACCGCGTTCTTGGAAGTATTTTATGCTGTCTCCTAGCTTTGAAAGGCTGTTTCTATCGGTGATTCTGACCTGATGCCCATGCTCAAGGAAGTATTTTGCTGCAGCAAATCCTCCTCCATGTGTTCCGAATCCGAAAATCAGCGTTTTCATGCTCCTCCTCCCATATCATTTGGGAAACAAACGGACACGCCAAAAGATACGTGTTGTTTCAGCTTATTTTCCACGGGCTTTTTTGAAGCCGAGCGCCTTGCCGGTCTTACGGGCGTTTTTTAGCCTTGATTTGAATGCGCCTTCGCCCACCCCCAGCGAGGAGAAAAGCTCAGATGCGATCCGGACCTGCTCCTTTGATGCGCTGTCGATTATCAGCAGCACGCAGTCCAGCATGAATGCAACGACTTCTGCCTTGTCCTTAAGCCTGGCCGAAAGCTGTTCTGCCAGCTTCGGTATCCTTTCAGCCTGAGAATCTGTTATAAGGAATGCCCTGTCGTAGCTTTCCATGCAGACATCCCTCCATTTCCTGCGTGATTCCGACACAGGACGCTTGAAATAAAAGCAGTTGTTCGCTGCAAAGCGCTCCACGTTTTCCCGCGCGGCATCCGGCGGACTGTCAGACTTGCGTATGCAGCAGCCGCTCAGAAGCGGCACGAGATGCGCAACAAGCACCTCCTGTGCCGTGTCTCCAGGCCTTTTAACCAAGATTATATCGTCATCGATGACGCGCGGTAGAAAGAGAGTCTTCTCTTCAGCCTTGCCTGGCGTGATGCTGACAGAGGCGACCGAGGCGCCGGATATCTTGCCGGTCTGCTCAGGCTGGCGCGGGAAGAGCGACTTCACCGAAGAGAACAGCTTCATGAAAAGACCTGACATTGAATGCTCCTGGACTGAAAGATATATAAAAAAGGCGGTTGAATCAACATAGGGATAAAAAGAAAACCGCCGGAGCGACCGACGGTTCTGACTGCCGAAAAGGCTAAGATCACTTTTTCTTATGCCGATTCTTTCTAAGCTGCTTCTTGCGCTTATGAGTTGCAATCTTGTGCTTTTTTCTTTTTCTTCCGCAAGGCACTTTAAAGCTCCTTATTCTGACGTAAGCCGCCAGGATTTGTGTAATTACCGTAACATTATGTAGACTGGGGCGATTCTCGTCAAGGGTCTGGCTGGGAAAAAAACATCGGTTTCTCCAACGTTTCATTGGCATTGTGTTGTTATTGCAAAGAATGAATGATTATTAAGGCGGAAGCTGATTGCCCAATAGCGACCGGTTCATCGGCATTGTTGACTAATCCATGTCTTGGTGGTATTTTGATAGAACCTCTTTATCCATCTTGCGATGGATCAATGTAAAATGTCCGTAAGGAGGAACCATGAGAGATTATGAGTTCACGGCCATCTTCTATGCCGATGAAGAGAAGGCCACAAGCGGGTCGGAGTTCGTTCAGAAGAAGTTCGACGAGAATGGTGTGGAAGTCACCAAAATGGAAGATATGGGAGTAAGACAGCTCGCCTATCTGATCAAGAAGCAAGACAAAGGCCGCTATTGCTACTATGAAATCAAGGCTGAGCCGGATAAGATATCCAGCATGACCAGTGATTTCATGCTTTCTGGGGCCATGCTCAAGTTTTTGTTTGTCGCGAAGTAATCCACCGGGCAGGACCGGTCGGAAGGAGTTATTATGGCAGCGGATATCAATGTTGTGGTTCTGGTCGGCAGGCTTACACGTGAGTGCGAGCTGAAGTACACGAATTCAGGCACCGCGGTAGCCCGTTTTTCACTTGCAAGCAACAGACGGAAGAGGACTGGCGACAACAAGTGGGAGGATGAGGTCAGCTATATAGACTGCGTGCTTTGGGGCAAGCAGGCTGAAACGCTGAATCAATTCCTGGAAAAGGGCAGGCAGGTTTGCATCACCGGGGAGCTCCGTCAGAACAGATGGGAGCAGGACGGCCAGAGCAGAAGCAAGATTGAGGTCGTGGTGAACAATATCGAGCTTACAAGCGGCGGTCAGGGCCAGGGTGCCTCGCCCAGGCAGGGCGGGGATGATGCCGGCCAGCAGGCTGCAAGACCTTCATCTGTCCAGAAGCAGGCCGCGCCTGATTTCTCAGGCCCGGAGGAGTTCGACGACTCTGATATTCCGTTCTGATATTTTTTAGGAGAGCAAGATGCGTGATGAAAAGTTTGGCGCAGGAAAGGAAGAAAGCGCCGGATATAATAAGGATTTCAAGGGAAAGAGAGAAGGCGGGCTGAAAAAGCTCAGCTTCAAGAAGAAGGTGTGCAAGTTCTGCGCACAGAAGACAGAGCCGGATTACAAGAATCCAGAGGTTCTCAGGAGGTGCATAACCGAACGCGGCAAGATCCTGCCCGCCCGGATAACGGGAAACTGCGCAAAGCATCAGAGGGCAGTGACCGCCGAGATAAAGAAGGCGAGGGCGCTGGCTTATCTTCCGTTTGATAAGAAATAACTGGCCGGGGAATAGTCGGATAGATGGATCAGCTGCGTGATGAAAGCGGGAGCGCTGGCGGCGCTGACAGGGGAGGCGACGGTGGCTTGCCCAGATCAAGCGTCTTCATTGCTTTGGCTTGCAGTGTTGCATTGGCTTGGATACCGCTGGCCAACCTGCTGTACCCGGTCCCTCTGATAATGATTGCAATCAGGCTGCGCCGGAACCATTTGGTTCCGATTGCATATGCGGCTTCGTTGGCTGCGGTGCTCCTGATTATTGCGAGCAGTGTCTGGGACAGGGCATCCGGAAGCTTTTCGGTCGGATTGTTCATGTTTTCCGCATTCATCCCGGTGTCGCTCTGGATTGGCGCTCTTGCTTGGATTTCGCTTGGACGGTTTGCAATGAAGAAAAGGTTTGCGGTGAGCGCAGCGTTCTCTGCTGCTTCCGCTCTGGTCTTCATGATTTGGATTTCATCCAATGATTCATGGATGAATGACCTGGCAAGTCAGATAAGGCTTTCCTTCGAGACGTTGTTCCCGGATGGCGCGATGTGGCTGGATGCCAGGCGGTTCATCGAGTACGTCTTTGAGATTGCAATGCGGTCGCTTGTGCCTGTTGTGGTGGTTTCGCTTGGGTTCTCCATAGTCGTTGCCGCTTCGATGGTCTTCAAGAACGACATGCAATGGCAAAGCTCTGCTGGAAGATGGAAGCTGAATGATGATTTCATCTGGGTCTTCCTGGTGACTTTCTTCGCAGCGCTGATCAGCGGCTTTCTGGACTTGCCCAAGGCGTTGAATGTGGTATTATGGAATCTGGCTCTTTTGTCTTGCATAGCTTATGGGATTCAAGGGTATTCCATACTGCTGTTCTGGATAAGGAAGCGGACGGCGGTCATAACCGCTCATCGCTTGGCTATCTGGCTGGCAATAGGCTGCCTCCTGCCGGGGGTGAACATGGCTGTTCTGGCCGCTGTTCCCCTGATTGGAGTGCTTGAGACCTGGATAACAATGAGAAAACCTAATTAAGGAGTATTCATATGAAGATCATTTTGAATCGTGATGTGCCTAACCTCGGAGAAGAGGGAGACGTCTGTGTGGTGAAGGATGGCTATGCTCGCAACTATCTGATCCCCACTGGTGCGGCGGTGCTGTACAACAATGCGAGCGTAGCTCTCTTCAAGAGCAAGGCTGCCGCAATCGAGAAGCGGAAAGAGGTCAAGAGGAAGGAAAGCGCCTCCCTTAAGGAGAAGCTTGACAGCATGACCCTTGAGCTTGTCGTTTCCGCCGGAGAAACCGGAAGGCTGTTCGGCTCTGT
>JBQNBA010000137.1:0-4989 GCA_052170175.1 Sphaerochaetaceae bacterium
AGCAATGCTATGCCCTCAAACAAAAGCAGGCATAGCGCCACTGATGCCGCAATGCACATGACGCCGCCTCCAATGAAACCTGCAAGGCTCTTATGGGGGCTTACGGCGACTATCCCGCCATGTCCACGGCCAAACAGCATCCCAGCGACATAGGCGAACACATCGTTTGCGAAAACCAGCAGAATCATCAGAAGCAGCAGCCAGCCTCCGCTCCTTCCGAAGGCATCCAATGCAAGGATTCTTATCAGAAAAGTCGCCAGAAATCCGGGATAAAGCACAAGAAGCGCCTTCCGCGAACAAGCATCAAGGGACGAACGGAAATCATCCGCCTTGCCCCGGCTTATCTCTGGCAAGCACCACACGATAAGCAGCAAGGCTGCTCCTATTGATGCAAGGCTCGCTTCAAATTTAAAGAAAAGCTCTGTGAACTGGAGCACTGGGAGCAGGGAGCCAAGCGCGTAATGCCAGCGCTTGTCCTTGAACAGCAGAAAGCCCATCTCCAGCGAGCCAATCAGGCTGGCAAGAAAAACAACAAGGCAGAAAGCCAGGTGATTGCTCTGCGGAAGCAGAATCAACAGACAGACAACAGCAGGAACTCCTATCACAGTTGTCAAAACTCTCTTGACCAGATTGCTCATGCTCAAAGCCCTCCGAATCTCCTTATTCTGCTCTTGAACGCGCTGACCACCTGATTGATTTCCGTCTCGCCCCAGTCAGGCCATAGCGCATCTATGCTTAAAAGCTCTGCGTAGGCGCTGTCCCACAGCAGGAAGTTGCTCAGCCTGAGCTCTCCGGCGCTGCGGGCTATTATGTCAAGCGGAGGAACATCCGTAAGATCAAGATTGTCCGTGATGTCCGAGATTGTCATGTCTGCCCCCGGATTGGCATGAATGTATCTGTTGACAGCCCTTGCGATCTCATCCTGGCCGCCATAGTTTATGGCAAGCACACAAGTCAGATTGCTGCATCCCTCAGTCTGGGCCACAGTCGTCGAGATGGCGGCCCGGACTTTCGGAGGAAGGGCTGATATATCCCCGCGCGTCAATATGCGGACTCCGTCTTTCAGAAAGTTATTCACCTCAGCCGGAAGCCTGCTTGCCAGAAGGTTCATCAGATAATTCACCTCTATGCTCGGACGCTTCCAGTTCTCCGTTGAGAAAACATAAAGGGTGAGGCAATCAATCTCAGGATTGGCGGCGGCTATATGCAGCACCCGCCTGACAGCTTTAAGCCCTTCAATATGGCCTGCATCTCTGGGCAGGCTGCGCTTCTGCGCCCACCTGCCGTTTCCATCCATGATGAGTCCAATATGCAAATCAGATCTCCATTATCTCTTGTTCCTTGGCGGCGGCGGCTTCGCCGACCTTCACTATGTAGCTGTCAGTCATCTTCTGAAGCTTCGCTTCCCCCTCTTTCTGCTGATCCTCCGAAAGCCCGCCGGACTTCTGGAGCTTCTTTATATCCTCCATGCCATCCCTGCGTATGTTCCTGACCGAAACCTTGCTCTGCTCCGCTATGCTCTTGGCCTGCTTTGCAAGCTCCTTTCTCCTGTCTTCGGTAAGCGGTGGAAATACGATTCTAAGCAGCTTTCCGTCATTGCTTGGATTCAAGCCAAGCTCGCTCTTCTGGATAGCCTTCTCTATCGGTGAAAGCAGCGTCTTGTCCCATGGCTGTATGACGACAAGCCTTGCTTCTGGGGTTGATATGGACGCCACCTGAGAAAGCGGAGTCGGAGCTCCGTAGTAATCAACCTTGACCTTGTCAAACAAGGCGACAGAGGCCCTTCCCGTCCTGATAGCCTGATAGTCGGCGGCAAGAGCTGCCAGCGTCTTCTTCATCTTTTCTTCGCACCCATTCAGAATCTGTTCCATATTAACCTCCAAATGAAGAATAAAGCCCTGCGCAGCAGATGAGCGCAGGGCCATTGCGCAATCAGTCGTTCGCGCCTGCTCTGTAGCGGACATAGCTCTCAATGACGAGCTTGCATCCGTGAGCCTTGTTGAAATCATCCAGCAGCTTCTCGACCGTCAATCCGTTTGGATTATCAAAATCAAAGACCTGCTGGTTAAGGCATATCTCGCCAAGCAGCTTGTTGAGCTTTCCTCTGACGATTCCTTCCTTAACCTTCTCCGGCTTGTCGATGGATTCAACCTGCTTCTTGAAGATGTCAAGCTGCTCATTCACATAGTCCTGCGGAACAAGCTTCGCATCAAAGAACATCGGATCCTCGGCGCAGACATGCATGGCGCACTTGAAGGAGAAATCCTTGAAAGCCGCATCGCCAAATACGGCAGGATTGTCTGACTTGAACTTGACTATTACGCCGATCTTGCCCTCGCCATGGATATAAATCGCCGGATACTCATTTGCCCCGCACTCGACCACAGTGAACTTCTTTATCTTCATGTTCTCGTTGATAGTGGCGATGAGACCATTGACCATTTCAGTCAGAGACGGGTCTATTTCGGTGTACCCTTTGTCCAATACGCTCTGGGCGACCTTATTGCCCAGATTGATGAACTCGGCGTTCTTCGCAACGAAGTCGGTCTCGCAGGTGATTTCCACCATGGCGACCTTCGAGCCTTTCTGAACAACGGTCACCCTTCCCTCGTTCGTTGTGCGGTCAACTCTCTTGGAAACTGCGGCAAGCCCCATTTCCTTGAGAATCTTCTCTGCGCCGGCGAAGTCGCCGTTGCTCTTGATCAGGGCCTTCTTGCAGTCCATCACTCCAGCATGGGTGCTTTCCCGTAATTCTTTTATCATTGCAGCTGTGATTTCCATATAAATCCCCCTCTCCCTGAATTATCTGTTGTCCTCGTCGTCATCGGCTTCATCATCCTTGCCGGAGGCGGAGCCGTCTTTCTCGGCCCCCTCATCCTCTTCCATCTTGTCCTTGTCTATCACAGGGACATCGACAAGCTCGCCGTCATCCTGTCCGGGAAGCGATTCGACAATCCTGATGCCCTGATCGCTGTCAACGTCAAGAACGGAATTGGCGATAATCTCTACGAAAAGGCTGATGGCGCGTATGGCATCATCATTTCCCGGAATAGGATAATCTATGCCGGTGGGATCGCAGTTGGTGTCTACGATGGCGACTACAGGAATGCCAAGCCTCCGGGCTTCGGCAACGGCTATGGCCTCCTTCCTTGTGTCCACAACGAACACAATTCCGGGAAGCTCCGTCATTTCTTTTATGCCCCCAAGGTTCTTGTCAAGCTTCGCCTTCTCTTTTGTATAGAGGGCGACTTCCTTCTTCGTAAGATTCTCAAAAGTTCCATCGACTTCCATCTTCTCAATCTTCTTGAGCTTTGCGATGGACTTCTTTATAGTTGTGAAATTGGTCAGCATTCCGCCGAGCCATCTGTTGTTGACGTACGGCATGCTGCATCTCTTCGCTTCGGTCTCAATCGCAAGCTGAGCCTGCTTCTTAGTTCCCACGAAAAGAACATCCTTTCCGGATTTCACAGCGGCGCGTACAGCATTGTAAGCCTCAACGATGCATGCTGTCGTCTTCTGGAGGTCAATGATATGAATCCCGTTCCTCTCCTGGAAGATGAAACGAGCCATCTTCGGATTCCATCTTTTGGTCTGATGTCCGAAATGCACGCCTGATTCAAGCAGGCTCTTCATGGTCACTACTGATGACATAGTCAACTCCTGATCAGCGGATTCTCAGTGATCCGCTCCCTTCGTTATTTCTCACCTATAAAAGGCGGATATTCGGCGGCCTGAGCCACCAGAATGGCATTATGACAGATTGCGGGAAGGATTTCAAGGCTTGCAGACTGCAATTATTGTCTTGATAGAAGCTGGTAAGTTTTGAGGGATTCCCCCGAGCGCTTAGATAGCGGTGCTTTCCTGCTTTGGGAATCTCAGCCGGCATGATTGAAAAACAAGTGAACATCTGTTGTAAATTTCACGAAATCACTCTATCCTTTAAGCATGATAGGCATAAAGGAAATCGCCAAGCTTTCTGGTGTATCGCCAGCAACCGTGTCAAACGTTCTCAATGGAAGACCAAATGTCGGGCAGGATACAAGAAATCGCGTGCTTGCAATCTGCAAGGAGCATGACTATCATCCCAGCATAATAGGCAAGAACATGAAGACGGGAAAGTCAAAGACCCTGCTGTTCACGTTCAGCGACTTCGACAGATCGTTCTATCTGGAGGTGATCCATGGAGTTCATGACTATGCCTATGCTCATGGATACAACCTCATCATATGCCCAGGACAGGTCTGTGAGAAATACATGCATCCGGTGATGACAAGCGGCTGCATCGTTCTGGATGGCAAGCTTCCCAGCGAGATTCTTGACAGAAAGGCGGCTCGTGATTATCCGATAGTGGTGCTGGATAGAATCATGGACAATCCATACGTGAAAAGTATCCTGGTCAACAATTACACTCCTATGTACTCCTTGGTTGATTCTCTTGCCAAGCGTGGATTTACAAGATTCTCGTTCCTCGGAGGGATTGAGAATACAGAGGACAACAAGGAGCGGTATCAAGCCTTTCTGGATGCGCTGGCAGACAATGGCATTCCTTTCAAAAGAGACGGATACATCGCCGGAGACTGGCATGAAGACAGCGGAATCAGAGCCGCGCAGATTCTGCTGCTCACCGAATCAAGGCCACAGGTGCTTGTATGCGCCAACGATAACATGGCGATGGGCGCAATAAAAACATTCAATGCCAACGGCCTGGTTGTCGGGCGGGATATTTCGGTAACAGGCTTCGACAACAACGTCATTGCGGAATACAATGGCATAACCACAATCGATATACCGGATTATGAGCGCGGATATCTTGCCGCCCAAGCATTGGTGGGCAACATCGAGGGAGAGATAAGCAAGGAAACATTCCGAATCACAGCCAAGTTGATTGAACGGACTTCCGTAGTAAAGACTCCTCTATAAATTAATCGTGTTTTACATAAAATTTAATTATGTTTCGCATGTATTTTACTAAAATAATGAGATAAATCT
>JBQNBA010000138.1:0-4929 GCA_052170175.1 Sphaerochaetaceae bacterium
TCCGCCAGCTTGAGCGCTCCATCCTTCAAATCGTTGTAAACAATCAGAATACGTTTAAAGTCCAAATCAAACCTCAAAAAAGTCCTTGCGAATCCATTCATTCGTTCACGGAAGATGCGCTATAACCCTGGAAATCGTCTCAACATCCGATTTCGCCAGAAATGGGTAAATCGGGAAAAGAACGCCGCGAAGCATATACGGGATGGCTCCGGGAAGCCTGTCGAAATCCTCTGAAAGCGACTTCCCCACTATATCGCTGAATGCCGCCTCAATCGGAACCTTGTACTTGGAGCCGAACTTCATCACATCCACCGGACGTGAATCCAGAAGAACCGGGAAATACCCTCCATTGACATCAAAATCAACGTTGGACAAACCAAACATCCTATGGTCAGTCTGCTGAAGGCTTTTCCTGAATATCTCATGTATTCTCTTGCGCTTTTCAAGACGATCGTCCAGATTGTCAATCTGAACGAGCCCTAGAGCGCAGTTTAAATCGGGCAAGCCCAAATACTTCTCTTGAATGCCGATGATATCCTCAACCGACTTGAGCTTATCGTGCAACGCCTTCGTCCTCACTCCCAGGAATGCCCCGCCCGCTGCGGAAATCAAATCGTCATCCTCCAAGGCGCATATGACTATATCCCCCTTTAAACCGGCTTTCTCTTCGCCATAGCTGCTCCCGATGCTCTGGGTGACATCTTCTATGACACATGTCCCAAGCGAGGCGAAATCCTTCTGATAAGCCATGGAGCCATACGGGTCATGCAGAATAACCGCCGAAGCTCCGGCTGCGATGGAGACTGAGGCGGCTTCCAGGCTTATGCAGCCATCAGTGCGGTCAATGTCGACCATGTCAAGCTCCACCCCCATCCTTCCGGAGGCAAAGCCATATATGGCAGGCGCCAGCGCTGATATGGCGGCCTTCCCGCCCTTTTCCACGCCAGCCAGCCGCAGAGCGACTTCTATAGCATCGTTATAGCATCGGAAAGCCGCTCCGCCATGAAGCCCGAGAAGCGATGACATCTTGGAGACAAACTCCACCCGCCTGTCCCCTGGCCCTATCTTCTCGTCAACCATCGCCTGAAGAACAGAATCCATGTCTTTTCTGGTTATCGTAGGCTTATAGAAAACAATCTGGCTCATATGATGATTATACAGTCAAGGTTTCAGAGAAACAAGCGCAAGACTGCGATAGTCTAGATTATCGTGATCTGGAAATCCTCGCTTTGGATTAAAGTGAGAAGCGAATAAAGCTTCAAGCTGAAATCCACCTTGTCGCCAGGAACAGCGTCAGGGCTTATTCTTACAAGCAGCCTGGGCCTTGTCCCTCTGCTCATATCCGACACGCGCACAACCCTGCCGTGAGTGACAGCTCCAAGGCTCTGCATGGCGGTTCCTATGCTCTCGGCATTGTCGCTTGAAACAGCAAGGGATGCATACACAAGCGGCGAATCGTCCTGAGCTATATTCACAAAATCAAACCCTATCTCCACCGTATCGCCCGGATGGGCTTCAAGCTTCTGTCTGGAATTCGCTGAATCAAGCACATAGACGTCCCTGAACACGAAATCATAGTATCTTCTCCCCATCTCAATCCAAGAATCGCAGTAGAAAGACCTTCCATTGCCCTCGGTGAACAGCAGCCTGACAGGAAGCCTTGCGCCTGCCGGCACCTTCCCCGACACTTCAATCGCCGGACTTGAGTAAGCAGCGGGCACAACCGTGCCGTTGATTGAGCCAATCCAGAGCCGACCCTCTCCTTTCAGAGCAGAACTGAGCGGAGTGATAGTGCAGCTCACATCCGAAAGAGCCTCATGGCCATAATAGACAAGCACCGGCTTAAGCTCGACAGAATCTCCGGGATACACTTTCTCGGATGATTGCTTGCCTTTGACGAACATCCTTTGCACTGTCACATCAGGCTTGAAGGCGAATGCCTCCACGCTTCTCTCGAATTCAACGCCGCTCTTGCCTGTCTTGGATATTGCAATTCCAATCGTGCATTGGGAATCTTCGGATATATACGGGTCAACCATACCCGAAAGCTGGTTCGCAAGAGGCCACGATGGACTGAACTGAACATTAGCGACTTCTCCGGCCTTTATCAGAGGAATCACAGCCTGCTGCCCCTGCATTATGATAGACGGGTCTTCCGAGCGGACTGTGACCCTGACATTTGTCCAATCGTTCGCATTATTGTTTCTGACAGCCAATGAAATGCCGAAGTTCTCTCCGCCCTCAAGCCTGTCGTCACGATTGCCAAGCCCGGTCAACGAGAAATCCTCCAATGAAATGTCCATCTGAGATTCCTGCAACTCAAAATTGAAGCTGCTGCGCCAGGCATTTCCGTAAGCATCCTCCGCTTTCAGAAGCACCGTGACGCTTCCTGCCGAAGCGGAGAGCGTGGCTGAGAGCATTGCATTCTTCGCAATCGCCTGCGGATCAAGCACCAGCTCTATTGGCATGCTGGATGAGCTGAACAGGTTCTCCTTTGCATCGCCTGCGGATTCGAACTCCCCGCTTGAGGTGCCGTGCATCCCTATCCCCACTCTGGGGATTTCAAATCCTGACCACTTTTCTCCATCAATCGAAGCTTCGACCCTAAGAGCCTTCGCCACCGCTTCACCGCTGTTGAAAAGCATGGGTTCAACCTTCAGGACATCATGCCCATTAGTGAAAACCTGCTCAACGGCATAACCGCTGAACGACAATCGTCTGGCATCATCAGACGAACCGCCAGGTGATTTCAGCCGGAAGGGAATCATCCCCTCATTTCCGAATTTATCCTTGTAAAGCAATGAGAGAAGCGGCTCAAGGCGGCTATCAAGCGAGGTGACCTCGAATTTCACGAATGCAGATTGCCCAGGAGGGATTGTTTCATAGCGTTTCCAATCAGATTCAATCTGGAAACCGCCATCCTGCGATTGAAGCTTGAAGAGCGGCAGAACAAGGGAGACGGAATCCGACCGGTTGACGACCTGGACGAAAATCATCCCAGCGGCCTCGCTGTAATCGACAATGCCGGCAGAGACATCAATGGAGTTCGGCGATATCGATATATCCACCGTCCTGTAATAGACATATCCCCGGCTATCCTGAATCTTGGCAACAAGCGATATTGCCGGAGGCTCATATCCCTTAGCGACCTGAATCCTTATGCCCTCCTCCATGGGGAATTTAATGGTCTTCCCTGACACAGCGACCTTCCCGGCCAGAGCGGATGGCGCATAAAGCGTGACGTTCGCATTTCCGTCTCCGACCCCCTCTCGGAGCAGTTCAAGATAAACCTCCGCTGTCTCCCCATCCTGAATCTTGCCGTCTCCGTTTCCGTCAATCTCCGATATTGATTTCAGCTCAACATCGTAATTGTTCCAGATGCCGCGGCCTTTCATCAGATTGCCGGGATTGCGCAAAGTCTCACCGGCTCTGTATATCGTTCCGTCAATCTCCCAGCCTCCGAAGGTGCTTTGATCATGACCTCTATCGGTGATATCGGGGAACGTCATCATACCTGTTTCAGGGTCAAACTTGATTATGAAGCTTCCCAGATTGTTTCCCGGATAAAAAATCACCGCATCCTTTACTATCGGTGACAGAGAGATGGAATCCCATGCAAGCTCAAGAGACTGACCCGCCGTCAGTATCTGACCGGAATCACTCTCCCAGAATTCAATCTTCTCGCCGCCGGCTTGCGATGGAATCACGATGGTGTCGTACGGAAGGCATGTGATGGCTTCATCACTCAGCCCGGTGCCCATGTCAGAGTACCGGAAGCGCACATTGACAGAAATCCCAAGGGCCTTGAACAGCTCCAGCCGCAGCTCCTGTTCTTTCTGCCTTGTGTAGCCGGATGAATACAGCACTTGAAGACAATGATCAACTGTGGCCCGCGATACGGAATCGCTTGCAATGGCGGCAAGCTCTTCCCTGGCGATCCTGGCATTGGCTTCATCTCCCCTTCCCTCATAAAAGCGCAGCTTTTTGCTGACATCATTGGTGATTGACTTTATGGATGTCGAGAAGTTCAAGACCTTGTAACGAATGTCAGGATAGGTTGTGCTGGACAATATCTGCGTTTCAATCTGCTCATATGCATCAGAACGCGCAAAAGCCAACCCGGTGACGATGAAAAACAACAGCGCAAAAACCCAGAATCTCTTTCCCATGGCTAGATTATCTGATTTTAAAGATGTTTTGTAAACAGTTGCCGCCTCATTGCAGGAAGAACAGCGGGGTCAGCGGCGCAGTAAGGAGCATGAAGGTGAATCCGCCCATGAGGCTGGACCGCGCGCCCATGACCCGAGACGCCGCGGGATGGCGGGGGAACCGCTGCTGCTGCGCCGCCCCAGCCGGTCCGGAGGGATCCGGAGTGATATCCGGGAAAAGAAAAAGGCCCGGCGGCGACCTGCTCTCCCGCACCGCAGTGCAGTACCATCGGCGCTTGGGCGCTTGACTTCCGTGTTCGGGATGGGAACGGGTATGGTCGCCCAGCTGTGGCCGCCGGGCCGGCCTCCGTCAGGGAGGGCGAAGGGCTCGCCCGCCCGGGGGAGGCCCCCCGCGCTGTAATGGGGGGATGGGAGCGGCAATATGGTCAAGCCTGACGGATGATTAGTACCGGTGGGCTGAGCGCGTCGCCGCGCTTGCACCCCCGGCCTATCGACCAGGTGTTCTCCCTGGCTCCTTCACGGCCCTCAGGGGGCCTGGGACGCCTCATCTCGGGGCGGGCTTCCCGCTTAGATGCTTTCAGCGGTTATCCCTTCCGGACGTGGCTACCCGGCGCTTGCCGCTGGCGCGACAACCGGTACACCAGAGGTCCGTCCACCTCGGTCCTCTCGTACTGGAGGCAGAGCCCTTCAGGCGTCCTGCGCTTGTGGCAGATAGGGACCGAACTGTCTCACGACGTTCTGAACCCAGCTCGCGTACCGC
>JBQNBA010000139.1:0-4878 GCA_052170175.1 Sphaerochaetaceae bacterium
ATGACGAAGAGCTTCTTGATGCCTTCCGATTGGAGTTTGAGAAACGCATTTCACTTGAAAAGCAGCTGGAAGATCTTCATGCCGGCGTGGAGCAGGCCCGCAGGGAACAGGATTATCTTAAGTTCGCACTTGATGAGATACGGAATGTCGCGCCCAAGCCGGGAGAGGACGAGGCGCTCAAGGAAGAGATATCGGCCTTGAGCCATCATGAGATGCTTGCCGAGAGCCTTAATGCTGCAATATCGGATCTCAGCGCCGCAAAGGGGCATGCCTTCGATGCGCAGAGCGCTGTTTCAAAGGCTATGAAATTCGACTCTGCGCTGGTTGGGATTTCGGCGAGGCTGGAGTCGTTAAGAATCGAAAGCGAGGATCTTTACGAAACCATCAGGGATAGAGCCGCCGGGATGAGCTTCTCTCAGGAACGTCTGGACGCTCTTCAGGAACGGCTTTCAAGAATCAGACGTCTTTCCAAATACGGCAAGACGATTGATGATATAAACTCGTATGCCGATTCGATTGAATCGATGCTTCGCGCTGCGCAGAATTCCGAAATCGAGCTTTCCAAGCTGGACAAGAGACTTAAGGAGCAGGTGGCTCTGACGGCCATTGCCTGCGACAGATTGAGCAGGCGCAGAAAGGAAGGCGCAAAAGCGCTTGAGAAGGCAATAGAGGCGGTGCTGCTTCACCTGGGGATGCCTTTCGCCAGGTTCTGCATTGAAATCAGACAGACGGATATGGGTTCTTACGGGCAGGATGAGATACGCTTCCTCATTTCGCCTAACAAGGGCGAGGAGCCCGGGATGATCTCCCAGATTGCCTCCGGCGGCGAGCTTTCCAGGATAATGCTTGCTATAAAGACTGTGCTTGCCGAGGCCGATGATACGCAGACGCAGGTTTTTGATGAGGTCGATGCAGGAATCGGAGGCTCGGTTGCCCAGGCTGTGGCGACGCAGCTTGAGAATCTGTCACGCAGACGGCAAGTGATTGTCATAACGCATCTTGCATCAATAGCCTCCGCCGCTGACTGCCAGCTTGTTGTCACCAAGACCAGTGACGGCGCCAGGACTTACAGCTCCATAGCGCATGTCACAGGAGCCGCCAGAGAGAGGGAAATAGCGAGGATGCTCAGCGGTGACGAGTCGGATGTCTCAATCGCCCATGCCAGGGAGATGCTTGGCCGCTGATATCATCTCTGATTGTTCTCTGATTGTTCCCTGATTGTTCTCTGATTGTTCCTTGATTGCCCTGCAAATCATGCTTGAATGTTGACTTAATTGCTTTAAATTCAGATAATCCTTGTATGACTATTATTGCAGTCGGGAGTGGCAATGGTCCTTTTGAATATTGATACCTTATCCACATCTGAGCTTCAGTATATCGCAAGCCAGGAAAACATGGATGACTGGGAATCCCTGTCGCGGGACGAGCTTATCTATGAGATAAAGGATCTCTACGATGGCATGGATTACGATTCCAAGGAGTTCTCGGCAAAGAAGGACCTGCATAAGTTCTGCAACTGCCTGACCGATGTTCAGTTCACGAAATTGATGAGCCTTCCCGGGGTGGAGGCTCTTCCGGATGAGTACCTTGAGACCTCCGTCCATATGATAATGAAGGATCCGTATTGGGCTTATGTGTTCTGGAGCGTTTCTCCCAACACCCGTTCGGAATGTCTCGACAGGGATCCGGATTACAGGATATTTCTAAAGACAATCGCCTTTGACAAGGTTGGAAGGCGTGTGGAATCCTACGATATTGATATATCAGATTCGGATCGCTCCTGGAATGTGGAGCTGCCATGGATGGGAACTACCTATCAGATAGAGCTTGCCGTGGAGTACCCCGCCAGCGGTGAGGTGGAGGTGCTTGCAGTGAGCGAGCAGGTGACTAATCCTGAAGGCATTGATCAGTCGCTGATTGAGGAGCTTCGCTCCAGCCTTCAAGCTTCCATGATATTCTCTGTGGTGGCGAGCAAGAACGGCGAGCTGATGGACAACAAGCTTGTCAAGGATCTTTTTTCCCGTCTCAATGAGGAGATTGGGCCAGTGACTGGAAGGGAGAAGCGATGAACAACCAGATTGCCTTTGTGCTTAACGCCCATCTGCCTTTTGTGAGACACATCGAATATCCAAGATTCCTGGAGGAGGACTGGCTGTTTGAATCAATGAACGAGAGCTATCTTCCGCTTCTGCGGATGATGAACAATCTGATGAACGAAGGCATAAAGTTCCAGCTCACGATTTCATTGTCACCGACGCTGTGCGCCATGCTTACCGACAAGATGCTGCAGGAGCGTTTCGTTGATTATCTGAACCTTCATATAGAGCTTGGGGACAAGGAGCTGGCAAGGCTGTCCGACAACGCTGACCAGAAGATGATTGACACTCTGCAGGCGTATCGGAGCAATCTTGCGATGAATCTGGAGGATTTCGAGAATCTTTACAAGCGAAACATTCTGGAAGGCTTCAAGCAGCTTTCCGAGCTTGGATACCTTGAGCTGATAACAACAGCCGCCACCCACGCCTATCTGCCTGCCTACCAGTCCAAGCCTGTTGCGATAAACGCCCAGATCGAGACCGGTGTCATGAGCCATGCATACAACTTCGCCGCCCAGCCTTCCGGGTTCTGGCTTCCGGAATGCGGTTATTATCCAGGGCTGGAGAAGCATCTCAAGAAAGCCGGGGTGAACTGGATGCATCTTGCCGCTCAGGCTTTTATTCTCTCAAACCCTTTTGTGAAGAGGGTGAACTTTGCGCCGATTCAGTGCCAGAACGGAGTGTATGGGTTCGCCAGGGATTACGCGCTGACATCGCTGGTATGGTCCAACATCAACGGATATCCTTGTGATCCCGATTACCGTGAATTCTACCGGGATATCGGCTATGACCTTCCCATGGATTATATAAAGCCGTATATCCATGAACCGGAGGTCAGGGTATTCACCGGATTCAAGTATTACGCCATCACCGGCAAGACGGATCAGAAGGCTCTGTATGACCCGGACAAGGCGCGGCGCAAGATTGCCCAGCATTCGAAGAACTTCGTTTACAATGTGCGACAGAAGGGGCTTGCGCTGGAGATGTCTCTTGACGTTGACCCGATATACACCCTGAGCTTTGACTGCGAGCTGTTCGGTCACTGGTGGTATGAAGGGGTGTCATGGCTTGAAGAAGTCATAAGGGAATGCAGCATATCGAATGACATGACATTGGTGACTCCATCGAATTATCTGGAGAACTGCCCTAAGGCTCAAATGATGGAGCCTTGCATGTCAAGCTGGGGCGAGGGGGGCTTCTCCGAAGTCTGGATTGACAACAGCTCCAATGCCTGGGTCTACAGGCATACCTTCGAGGCCATCAAGAACATGGAGGAGCTGGCGGTGCGCTTTCCGCAGCAAACCTCTCTCAAGCAACGCTTTCTGAATCAAGCGGCGCGCGAAACGCTTCTGCTGATGGCAAGCGACTGGCCGTATATGATACATAACAAGACAGCGGCTTCATATGCGCAGCTGGCTCTTGCCAGCCACATAAAGAACCTCAACCTTGTCTATAACAACATGTGCAAGAATGCGGTGAACACCGAATGGCTTGTCAAGGCGGAGAAACGCAATAACATCTTCAAATACATCGACTACAACATCTTCAATCCGAATCATCTGGAGTGATTTCCATGGCCGGTCTCGATAATGTCAATCCCACAGAAATCCGTGAAGAGCCTTTTTTAAAGCCGGATTAAAGCTATCGAAGGGTATACACCGCCCCCACTGCTTTGTTGAAACCGCTGCCACAGCCGCTGCAACCCTCACAGGATCCGCGGCCGCATGAATGCTTTGTCATATCTATTATGTAACCCATTCTTTGAAGCTGATCCAACGCCGCGATAACGCTTTGCCTGTCTGTGTCCAACTTGTCAGCCAAATCCCTCACCGAGATAACACCGGACCCTCTCAATTCCGCTAATATGCTTTGCAGCAATGATCTCATCTCCGTTTAAAAGAACAGCAAGGCAATTCTGTATACAATCGCAGCAAACAAAAGAGCGGTTGCAACATAGTAAGCGACAATGCGGATTGTCCATTTTATGCTGTGTGTCTCTGCGTAGGTGGCGGCAACCGTAATATAGCAAGGAACATTGAAGAAGAAAGCAAACATGAAGGCCAAAGCCTGTGGGATGGAAACACTCGCCAGCATATTAGCGGTTACATCAGTAGTTGCAACGCCAATTCCCATAAATGCAGCATTGTAAATGTTTCCCATTGCAGCGTGTTGTTCAAACAGTGTCATTACAACAGCGAGAGCGCTTTCTTTTCCGATTGCAGAAACAAGAAATGCGATGAACAGCTCCCAATTCAAACCAAAAAGCATCGTAAACGGTTCGATTGCGCTTCCAAATTTGTAGATCAGGCTTCCTGTGATGTTCCCGTCAGGCGTGTAGGATAACAACCAAAATATTACAGTAATGCACACGATTAACTTTATAACACGGCGGAGAAATCCAGCCACACGAAGCCAAACGTGCTCAAACAGAGTTTTAAAGTTCGGCTTGTGATACGGAGGAAGTTCCATAATCAGTCCGGCACGATCCTCAGGCTTTATGATGGCGTGTCCGAACAATGTCGCAGTAAGTTTCATGTGTAAAAGTGTGACTGCAAATAGTAGCAGAATTACCCATACCACATTATTCCCGAAAAAGACCGAGCCCATCAGTGTTATAACACCCCACACAGCACTGCAGGGGACAACCCAACTGGTTATGATCGAAAGCAGCTTTTGTTTGCCGGAATCCAAAACACGTGTGGCGTTTACTCCGGCAATCGTGCATCCGAAGCTCATAAGAATAGGCATGATTGCTTTTCCATGCAGACCAAGCTTCTGCATA
>JBQNBA010000140.1:0-4823 GCA_052170175.1 Sphaerochaetaceae bacterium
ATGGCATGGCCATACTGCGCGGACTTCCTTCTCAGAACATCGGCAAGGGCCTCAAGCGTCTTTCTGGTGTACACCGCTCCGGATGGATTGTTCGGCGAGTTGACTATCACAGCCTGGGTGCGGCTTGTTATTGTCTTCTCCAGAGCCTTGATGTCTATCTGGAAATCGCTTGTCTGAGGCGGCACAACCATGAAACGGCCTCCCAGCCCGACAGTGAATCTCTCGTACTCCGGAAAATATGGCGCTATGCCCACAATCTCCGTATCGCCATCCAGGATGAAGCCTTTAAGGCAGGCGGCAAGCGCCCCTGCGGCTCCGCATGTGAGGTATATGTTGCGCTTGTCGTACTTCTTGCCGTTGATGCGCCCTATGCGACCGGCCAGTATGTTCCTCACCTCGACATCGCCTGCGGATGGAGTGTATCCGTGCGCCATTATAGGCGGCTCGTTTTTTATGACATCGATAAAAGCATCGGAAACGGCCTGGGGAGCCGGAACGCTCGGATTGCCCAAGCTGAAATCAAAGACATTCTCCTCTCCCACTATCTTCTTCTGGGCGTTCCCATACTCAAAGAGATCCCGTATCGAACTGCTCCTTCGACCGAAATCAAGCATCATCTGATTGACCATACAACGCCTCCGTCACGCTTCCATGCCGGCTTTCAAAGCCTTCTTGTTCATATCCAGAATCTTGGGAGCCAGCGTCCTCTCAAGCACGCCATCCCAGTCTATATCGGTCAGCCTGAGAGCCTTGACCATCGCTCCGAACAGAACCATGTTCATGCATCTTGGATTCCCCAGCCCCTTGGCTATATCGCCGGCGTTTATCACGACCGTCTTGAAGAGACGCTGCATCTGCTCAATCGTTCCATCGGGGTAGACAGCGTTGCCGGCAGCCACGGTCATGGGAGTTATCTCATAGTCGTTTATAATCGCCATCCCATCCTTCTTCAGGTACTCGCAGTATCTGACCGTCTCCATTTTCTCAAAGGCAACCATTATGTCTGCGCCGCCCCTGCCGATTATGGGGGAATAGACTTTCTCGCCGAATCTGACTTGAGTGGAAACGCTGCCGCCTCGCTGGGCCATGCCGTGAACCTCGCTCATCTTGACATCATATCCAGCCTCTGCCAGCCCGGCCGTGAGAACCTTGCTCACCAAGATGGCCCCCTGGCCTCCTACTCCCACCAGAATTATGCTTTTGACCTGATTCTTTACTTGTTTCTTGACTTGATTTCTGACCTGATTCTCTGCTTTATTCATGTCTCATGCCTCCTTGGATATCGCGCCGAACGGGCATATCTGGGCGCATACGGTGCATCCGATGCAAAGGGCGGAATCGATGAAGGCCTTCGCCTTCTCCCCCTCGCCCGCATCAACGTCTGCCTTCATGGCGATTGCGGGGCAGCCGGCTTTAAGACAGCTCTTGCACGAACGGCATTTGTCCCTGTCCACCTTGCAAAGCCCCTTGTCATGCTTTATCCGCTTTATCAGGACGCAAGGCCTCTTGCATATTATAGCCGCCGGAACCGCGCTTTGCAGCGCATCGTCCACCGCCTTCTTCATTGCTTTCAGATCCTGCGGGTCGACTGTGATGATATTCTCATAGCCATAGGATTCCAGAACCTTGCCGACATCGATTTGCTGAGCCTCCTCTCCCATCAGGGTATAGCCGCTTCCGGGGTTATCCTGATGGCCTGTCATTCCGGTGATTCTGTTGTCAAGCACGCACGGTATGACGTTTGACTTGTTGTAGATTATCTCCACCGCTCCTGTCATGCCGCTGTGGAAGAACGTGGAATCACCGACAACCCCGAACACCTTCTTGCCGGCGACCTTGTTCATTTCAAAGGCCTTGGACAGACCGTGTGCCACCGAGAAGCCGCCTCCCATGCACAGGCAGCTGTCCATTGCGCCAAGCGGCGGGGCGCTTCCCAGAGTGTAGCATCCTATGTCGCCGGCAATCACATAATCGTGATTCTTTGACAATGTGTAGAAGAAGCCCCTGTGAGGACATCCGGGACATAGGGCAGGCGGTCTTCCAACCGCTTTCACCTCTGAGGCGATGAACTCCGCCTTTCTTCCCAGAACCCTCTCGGCCACCAGCTCAGGATTAAGCTCATACAGCTTCCCGGTCATGTTCTTCCCTTCGCACTTTATCCCTGCCGCCTTTATCTGCTCCTCCATGTACGGCTCAAGTTCCTCAATCACTATCAGCCTTTCCACCTTGGAGGCGAAATCCCTTATCATATCCATCGGAAGAGGGAACGAAAGCCCTATCTTGAGGTAGGAAGCGTCTGTGCCAAACACCTCCCTGGCATACTGGTACGCTATGGAGGATGAGATTATGCCTATTCTCCGGTCAAACATCTCCGCCCTGTTCAGCGGGCAGTGGTTCGAGTATTCCTCTAGCTTCATCAGCTTGCTTTCCAGCTCCGGATGGTCTTTCATGGCATTGGCGGGGGTGCAGACATTGTGGTGATCCCTGACATACTCGAACCTTGCGCCCTCTTTTCTCTCACCCGGCTCCACGAGGCTCTTGGAATGACATACCCTGGTCGTGACCCTGAACATCACCGGGATATGGAAACGTTCGGAAAGCTCAAAGGCCTCCACCATGAAATCCTTGCATTCCTGGCTGTCCGAAGGCTCCACCATGGGAATCTTTGCGAACTTCGCATACATCCTGTTATCCTGCTCGTTCTGCGAGGAATGCATGCTGGGGTCATCGGCGCTGACAATCACCATCGAGCTTTTCACCCCGTTGTAAGCCGCAGTGAATATCGGATCCGCCGCAACGTTGAATCCGACGTGCTTCATTGCGCAAAGCGCCCTTGCCCCTCCGATTGCAGCCCCATAAGCCACCTCTGCGGCGACCTTCTCATTCGGAGCCCATTCGCAGTACAGACTGTCGCCGTACTGAGGCAGATTCTCAAATATCTCGGTGCTTGGCGTCCCGGGATATGCAGAGCATACCTTGACACCGGCCTCAAAGGCGCCTCTTGCCGCCGCTTCATTCCCTGACATCAGATTCTTCATTACTCGCCTCCCTAAAAATCAAACTTCCAATAAATCCATCATGACTGCACACGCTTTCCTGCCATCGCCCCTGCAGCAGCAACGCCAAGCGCAATGGAAAGCAGCTTGGTCTCAGCCTCGTCCGCCCTGGAGACAAGCACTATCGGGCAGCCTGCGCCCATTATCAATCCGGCGCTCTGCGCCCCTGCAAAATAAGAAAGCCCCTTGCCCAGCGCATTTCCTGTCTCAAGCGATGGAACCAGCAGAAGGTCGGCATCCCCGCAGCCGGGAGCATCAAACCCCTTGTGACGGCAGGCCTGAGGGCTGATTGCAAGATCCAGACCCACCGGGCCTATGACATTCATGTTGTACTTCGCCCTGAAAACCGGCATCTGCGACAGAGCCCGGGCATCAGTGGTCGAGACTATCTTGGGATTGACGACCTCGGACGGTCCGATGCAGGCGGCGTTTATGCTCTCATATCCAAGAGCGCAGAACAGCCTTGCGGCGTTTTCCAGTATGCAGGCCTTCTGCTCCAGACTGGGTGCGGGGTTCATCCCGCCGTCTGTTATTCCCAGAATCTTATGATATGAAGGCATCTGATAAAGCATGACATGGCTCATCAGCATGTCAGTCCTTATTCCGTTTTCCTTGTCCACAACCGCTCTGAGCATATCGGTGGTGTTTATTATTCCCTTCATAAGAAGACCGGCCTCATGGCTGCGCACCAAGGCGACAGCTTTCTGAGCGCACTCAGCAGGGCTGGCAGCATCTATTATCCTCCAAGCTCCCGGATTCTCTCCCATATCGGAAAGAACAGCCCTTATCTGCTTCTCATCACCGACCAGAATGGAATCGGCGAATTTCCGGGAGCGCGCTCCGGCAACCGCTTCCAGCACCGCCCTGTCATGCGCGCCGGCGACGGCTGCCACAACTCCGCCGCAGGCCTGAGCCATCTCCATTATTTGCTCCAGCGTCCTGCTCATTCCAACCTCCTACGCATATCAACATCTGCATATCAACATCTGCATATCAACATCCTATGCATATGTGCAGCAGGGACCTCCATGAAGCACCCTGAGCGCCCCTTGGGCAAGAGAACGCATCTCCGCCTCCCCGGGGAGGATGATGACAGGGGCGAAATCCCCTATGTAGCTCTTCATTTCATCGCAGAACAGCTTGCAGTTTGCGATTCCCCCTGTGAATACAATCGCATCCACATGGAACTTAAGGGCGGCCGCCATTGCGCCTATGTCCTTGACATGCTGGTAGGCAAGCGCCCGGAATATGAGCCGGGCTTTCTCGTTCCCCTGCTCAACCATCCTCTCAACATCCCTGAAGTCCCTTGTGCCCAAGTACGAATAGACCCCGGCCTCGGTGCCCAAGGTCTTCTTGACCTCGGCCTTTGTCCGCCCTGAGAAGCAATAGTTCACAACGGCATTGACCGGCAGAGCCCCTCCCCTGTCCATCCCGAAGCTTCCGTCATCCTTCACATTGAAGACATCTATCACCCTTCCCAGATGGTGCGCGGCAACGCTGACGCCTCCGCCCATGTGAACGACAATCAAATCAAGCTCTTCATACTGCCTGCCTATCAGGAGAGCCGCCTCGCGCGCCTTGCTTTTCTGATTAAGCGCATGGAAGAAGCTCTCACGCTGCATCGGCTCGAAGCCGCTTATCCGGGCGACATCGCATAACTCATCCACGCTCACCGGATCCACGAAGTAAGACGGACATGGAACCTCGTCGGCTATCTCCTTTGCCAGCACAACCCCCAGATTCGAGGCATGCTCTCCATACGGCGGA
>JBQNBA010000141.1:0-4817 GCA_052170175.1 Sphaerochaetaceae bacterium
CTGTTCATCGTAGGGCAGATACATGGCCTCTGCGGCGGCAAGGAAGGAATCAAGCTCATCTTGGGTGATGCCGGTCGCTCTGAGAGCGGCTCCTGCCAGTCCGCGCCTATCAAATTCGCAGAAGTATTTTACAGCCCACATCAAGTCATGCTTGGCCGTCATATTGGTATAATAATTGTTATTCACCACACAGGTGTATTCATCAGGGCCGGTCACGCAATGCAGTTCGAACCGTCCATTGTGGAAATTTCCCAGATCATGCCACAGCCTTGCTATTTCCAGCAGCATTTCCAGCCCCATATCAGCCATGAAGTCATCGTCTCCGGTCGCCAAATAGTACATCACTATCGCATAGGCTATAGCCCCATCGATATGATACTGAGCGCTTCCGGCCGGGAAGAACCCCGAACACTCCTTGCCTGAAATGGTTCTCCATGGGAACAATGCTCCTTTCTTGTGACCTAGCATCCGTGCATTCTCCTTGGCTTGGGGCAGGATTGAATATCTATACTTCAGCAGATTTCTTGAGATTTCCGGTCTTGTCAGAGTGAATAAAGGCTGGATGTACAGTTCGGTATCCCAGAAATAATGGCCTTCATATCCTTCCCCGGACAGGCCTTTTGCTGCCATGTGGCAGTGCCCGTCTTTGCCGACCGACTGCAGAATCTGAAATAAATTGAATGCCAGTGCTTCGGAGCGTGAATCATCGCCATTGATTTCAAAGTCCAGGTCTTTCCAGAAGGATGATACATATGCAGCCTGTTCCGCAAATAGCCGCTCGGCTCCTTCTGAAACTGCTTTGTCAATGACATCTGCCCCTGCCTCGGCGGGATTATTGAATCGCAGGCTATCGGTGCAGGCGGCATAGCGTGTCAAGCGAATCTTGGCTCCGGTCTTGACCTTCATAGCGAATCGTCGCGTGACAGCCTCTGGCAGCAGCTCTTCAATCATATCATCGTGGATCGCCAAGCACTCGGAACCATCGTTCCCGATGTGATCCTCAACAGTTGTGACCACGGTGATCTTGCTGGCAGCGGTGTGGGTGGAGATGACCGAACGAGAACCGCAGTCTGTGGGATTCACGGCGATTCCATCGACTATGATGTGTTTCAGTGATTCAGAAGCTACACGAGGATCATTTGAATCATTGAAGTTGTTTACATCCACCCGATGAGAAGCAACAAAGCACAGTTCACAGTCTGCATCTGTCTCCACGCGGCATGTCAGCAGGAACAATGGAAGCTGGATGAATGAGGCCATTCGCTTCACCTCGAGGCGAACAGCTTTTCCTTGGGGGCTTTTCCATTTGATTGAACGCGAAGTGATGCCCTTTTCCATATCCAGCTCCCGTTCCCCGGCGATAAAGCCGTCTGAGAATGGCGTGCACAGAAATCCGTCAACGTACAGCTTGATATCTTGAATGTCTGCGATATTGACCATAGTCTGCTTTTCTGTGACAAGTCCGTGCAGCGGCTCTGCCTGGTTCATGGGCACAATATCATAAACCCCGTTTATATACGTTCCGCGCACTGTGGGGAAACCTTTAGGATACCCTTCCTCCAACGCGCCGCGAACCCCTATGTAGCCATTGGCATTATGGAACAGGGTTTCATCCAGAAGCTGCATTCCATCGTCTGAAGCAGATTGCATTCGAGTGAATTTATGTTTCCGCATCTTTACTTCACAGCCCCTGCAGCTACGCCCTTTATGATGTATTTCTGAGCGGCGAAATAGAATATGACCACAGGGATGATTGTCATTGTCAGCCCAGCCATTGCTTGGTTCCATTGTATGGTGAAGACACCGAAGAATGAGCTGGTGGACAACGGGATTGTGCGCAGAGCCTTGTCGTTCAATACCAGCGATGGAAGAAGATAATCGTTCCATATCCATATGATATCCAGGATTATCACTGTTACGGTAGTTGGTTTCAGCATTGGGAACACGATTCGCCAGAATACTCCGAATTGCCCGCAGCCATCCAGCGTTGCGGCTTCCTCCAGAGAAACCGGGATGCTTTTCACAAATCCGTGAAAGAGAAACACGGCCATGGACATTCCGAAACCGATATACATGAATATGATTCCCTTGTAGGTGTTGAGAACTTGAATGCCCATCGAAACCTTGAACCATTTCATCAGCTGCACCAGAGGCATCATTAGTGTTTGAAATGGAATAAGCATTGTCGCCACAAACATAAAATAGATAAACCTGCCAAGACGGTTATCCGTTCGGGCGATTATCCATGCGCACATTGAGGCGAAGACGACAATGAAAAATACAGAAATTGTCGTGATGAACAGGGAATTTGCGAAAGCCCGCATGAAGCCCATTTTCTGGGCAGCATTGGCATAGTTGCTCAATAGGAAGCTTTTAGGAAACGCCACCGGGCTCATGTACAGCTCGGCGCGATTCTTCACCGAATTGATGAACATTATATAGAGCGGGAAGAGAAAGCCCAGCCCAATCACAAGGATTAAAGCCGACAGCGCCACCCGACCTGCCTTTCGTCTAGCCGTCATAGCTGCACCTCCCGTTTCTTGGTCAAAGCCACCTGTGTCACTGTGACAGCAGCGATGAGCAGAAAGAAGACAATCGCCTTTGCCTGTCCATAACCATAGTTGTTGTAGGAGAATATTTCATTGAATATGTTCATTGCGAACATCTCCGTGGACGTCCCCGGCCCGCCTCCGGTCAATGATAGATTGATATCATAGATCTTGAAGCAATTTGACAGGGAATAGAAGGTGCATATGGTCACTGAGGGCATGATAAGCGGCAATTCGATGCGGAAGAACTTGCGCCATCCATCTGCGCCGTCTATTGTGGCCGCCTCCAGCACTTCTTCGGGAACAGCTTGGATGCCTGTGATGTAGATTATCATCACATATCCTGCCATCTGCCATGTCATGACCAGCACCATAGCCGCCAGTGATGAATTTGGATAGAGCAGCCAGTTGAAGAAAACGCCAGTCATTCCCGACCTTTCGCCGATCGCCTTGAAGGCATCGGACAGAATGAACTTCCAGATATATCCGAGGATAAGCCCGCCTATCAGATTGGGCATGAAAAACATGGTCCGGGCCACTGTGTTGATTTTCAGCTTGGAAGTGACCAGCATTGCCAGCAGCAATCCCAGGACATTTATGCAGACAACCGACAGAGCCGTGAATATAAGCGTATGCAATGCAGAGTCTTTGAAGCGGGAATCTAGAAACAGGGCCTTGAAGTTGTTCAGGCCAACAAATCTTGATGGATTCATAGCCAGGCCATCCCATTCTAAGAATGAATATCCTATCCCTATGAAGAACGGAATGATCACAACTATAAAAAATGCGAACAATGCGGGAAATACGAACAGAAAGAACATCAGACGGTTCTTTTTCCTATTTGCTACCATTTTGGAATATCTCCATGTCATGAAACAGGCCGGAATCCGCCTATGCGCCTGCTGTGGCAGAATCCGGCAAATGATGGAAGCATCGTCTTGTTTATTGTCTGGCCCGATAGGCCGCATCAAGACGATTGACAAAATCGATGCCGCTCATCGATGGGGTAGTGAAGAATTCCTGGGTGATTGGAGCGAAATCCGTATCGATGATATTCATCGGCCAGTCATTGAAGGTCCATGGCAATGTATTGCCGGAACCGGCCGCCTTAGCCACGTCGGCTGAAAGCGGATCCAACGAATCAGTTGGGATGTTGGATGTCGCCGGAACAAAGCCGAACTGGTTGACTATATAGTCCATGCCCTTGTCGGAAGTGTACAGCCAATCCAGGAATCTTATGGCCGCCTCTTGCTGCTCGGCCGAGACCTGTGAGTTGACAACCCAGTAATAAGGCACTGATACGGAGATCTTCTGGTTGCCCAGCAACGGCACTCCCTTGAGGCTCATATTGAAAGGAACCGAATAGTCTTTGAACATTCCATAGCACCAGTTGCCCTGATGGATCATCGCCGTCCGTCCTGTGGCGAAATCTCCGCATGAGCGGTCGTAGTTGATTTCCATCGGATTGATGCAATAGGCTCGTATAAGCTCCATGAGCTGTGCAAACGCCTTGAATTCCTTCTGGTCAGCCAGCTTTATACCACCTTTTTCGTATTCGCTGCGGAATTCCTCAGGATTCTCCATTATGGCGAATGGGGTATTCAGGATATGACCGATCAGGAAGTATGATTCCTGGCTGAGTCCTAGAGGATTAGCGACTTTCCCCGAGAGATTTTTGATTGCGGTGAAGAACGCATCCTGTGAAGCCATATCGGAATCCTTGATCAATGAGTCATTGACGACAAGGCCGAATCCCTCGACGCTGTATGGCACTCCTACGCTCTTGCCGTCTATCTTCAATGCCATAGGTTCGGCTATGTATTTCTGCACCGTCCCGGAGCTGATATCTGCAAGATATGCCTTGAACATCTCCGCCTCCGAACCCTTGCTGACGGAGAACAGCGTGGGCACTTCATCACCAGCCAGCTTGAGACGCAGCTGCGCGCGGTAGTCATCTCCAGTGGTCTCCCATAGCTCCACATTGATTCCTGTCTCTGCCTTGAAATCATCAATGGCTTTCTCGAGCGAGTCAGTGATCTCCACCTTTGATTGGAAGATTATGATCTTGACCGCCTTTTCTTTCTCCTGGCTGCCGGCTGCGAACAATGATATCGACAGCAAAGCAACAAGCAATGTGATTGTGATTCTTTTCATGCTTTCCTCTCCTTTCGTTCTGATTGTATATCATGATGCTTGATAAATCGTTCAACTAATTATCACAGCATAAATGGTTGAAAAGTCAAGAAAATTCTTTTATTACGTTGTTTT
>JBQNBA010000142.1:0-4678 GCA_052170175.1 Sphaerochaetaceae bacterium
GTACAGCGGCACATCGAAGAAGGGCGAGGCTGTCATCAACGTGGGCAAGAAGAAGCGCGAGCGTGTGAATCGCATATTGAGGATGCATGCAAGCCGCTCAGAAGACCTTGGTGAGCTGCAGGCTGGGGATATCGGCGCTGTGATAGGCTTCAAAATCAGTCAGACCGGCGACACGATAGGACTGGAGAACCATCAGGTTCTTCTGGAGGACATGGCTTTCCCCGAGCCCGTGATAAGCGTCGCCATAGAGCCCAAGACGATGAGCGACCACGACAAGCTGGCGAATGCCCTGCGGATTCTGTCTTGGGAGGATCCCACATTCACCTGGAAGGAGAATGTGGAAACGGGGCAGATGGTCATAAGCGGCATGGGCGAGCTTCATCTGGACGTGCTCACCACGAAGCTGACCGATGATATGAAAGTCGATGTGCGCATAGGAAATCCGCAGGTCTCTTACAGAGAGAGCATAACCAAGGCGAATGAAGACAGCTTCGAATTCAGCAAGGTCATAGCCCAGAAGGAGAACAGCGCTTCTGTTTCGCTCAGAGTCACCCCTCTCGGTCAGAGAGGCGGCCTTGCATACGAGAACACCCTGTCTAACAAGCTGATGCCTATTCAGATGTTCGAGGCGGTTGAGCGCGGTGTGCGGAGCTCCATGCAGAGCGGCATACAGTTTGGATACGAAGTCTGCGATATGAAGGTGGAGCTGACCGGTGTCAGGTATTCTGAAACCTTCTCCTCGGAATTTGCCTTTGAAGCTGCGGCGGCTCAGTGCTTTGACAAGGCCTGCAAGGGTGCCGGCGCAGTTCTCATGGAGCCTGTGATGGAAGTCATAGTGTCCGTTCCCGCTCAGTATGTCGGAGAGGTGATAAGCTCGCTGACTATGAGAGGCGGCATCATATCCAGCATGGAGAGCCGCATCTCGGGTGATGTGATTCATGCTCAGGCGCCTTTGTCCAAGCTGTTCGGCTATTCCACTGCATTGAGAAGCTCCACGCAGGGCAGGGGCACCTTCTCGATGACATTCAATCATTATGCCCCATCCGAGCGGCAATCCGCCATATGAGCCTGATTGAGATTCTGGCAATAGCGGTCGGGCTCAGTGTTGATGCCTTCACTGCATCGGTGAGCAAGGGGCTTTCAATGTGCGGGCGCAGAAACTTCCGTACAGCCTTTGCCTATGGCATCGCCTTTGGGTTCTTCCAGACTTTGATGCCTATCATAGGATATTTCATAGGCGAGGAGCTTGCCGGTCTGCTGGCAGGATTCGCCAAGTATCTTGTTTTCCTTTGCTTCATCGTGCTCGGAGCCAAGACATTCATCGATGCCTTCAGGAAAGATGACGAGGGCAGGATGCATGATGATGCTGTCCATTTTCTTGAGCTTGCTTCGCTTGCGGTGGCCACCTCCATCGATGCGCTGGCTGTGGGATTCAGCTTCGCCCTCCTGGAGGCCAGCATCTTGACTTCGGCGCTCGTCATAGGGCTGGTGACATTCAGCCTTTGCTTCGTCGGGGTTCTTCTGGGCTGCATGCTGGGAAGCAGGGTGAAGAAGATTGCATCCTACATCGGCGGCGGGCTTTTGATTCTTCTGGCGGTGAAGGTGATTCTGGGCGATTGAGCGCATCGGCGAGCATGCTGCCGCTGATATGCCAAGCTTTGCAGGCCCTGATTTGGCTTATGCCTTTTCGCCATTCATTTTACGCTGGAAAACGATGATTGCAAGAGCGAAAATGGCTATGGCATAGACACCATTGCAACAGTCAAATGTGGAAGCATATCGTTGAAGCTGCCGCTTAAAGCCGCCCGTATCGCCTCCATGCTATGATAAAACGGCAAGATGCTTGTCATTGTTTTGAAAGCGCCGCCTATCAAATCAATCGGAATGAACACCCCGGACATCCACCCGGCGATATTCGTCAGCAAGGCCCCGCAGACACCGCTGACCGCCTTGTCATTCATAAGACTGCCGAAAAAACAAACCCGTCCCCACGAACAGCAAGGAAGTGAAAGCTGTCATGACAGTCGCAAACAGGATGTTGATATTCATTTCAAGGCCAAAGGCTGCCGCAGCCAATAAGGTTATCGCAGCCTGCGCTATCGTCATGACAAGCATTGGCAAAGTGTACCCTAATATAAAATCAAAAGAAGTCATAGGGGAGGTGAACAGACGCATCTCTCTATTGCGAACATCGGGTTTCCTGCTTCAGGCGGAATGGAGGCATTGATGAGGGACAGCAGAGCCAGCAGCACAAGAGGAAATCCAAGGCCGAAAAACAAATTGATAGGGTCACGCAAAACCTCCTTTGCATTGCGTTTTGCAGTTGTGAGAATGATTGTCACCTTTCCTCTCAATGCTTTGATGGATGTCCATAATTCACGGCGAGCCAGCACATCCAGCCCTAAGGTCGGTTCATCGAGAAATAAAATCTGCGGACATGAAATCAGAGCCATCGCAATGGAAAGGCGACGCTGCATGCCTCCTGACAGACGTTTGGCTGTCATTTGTTTGTTGACATATGCATCACTGATGTTAAACTTGATTCAAAGGGGCTTCAAATGAAAAAACTGTTTTTAATCTGCGCTCTTCTTGCGTTGGGTGCTTTGGCTCTGGCTGCGGCGGATTTTGAGATGATTGACGACATGTACTTCCGAGATGAGATTCCAGAGACTCAGGCCGCTCTTGAAACGGCGCTGGGCTCGGCTTCTTCTGATGAAGAGAAGGCCGGGATTCTATGGAGGCTTTCTCGGAATGCCGTCAGCATCGGGGATTTGCTTCCGCAGGAAGACAAGAAAGGCCGTTTCGCAGCGTACGAGAGGGGAGAGGCCTATGCCGACCAAGCCATTGCCTTGAAGCCCGTTGCCGAGGCGTACCTATGGAAATGTTCGAACATCGGCCGCTGGGGACAGACGAAGGGGCCTATGAACTCGCTTTCAAAGGCCTCCCCGATGCGTGACATACTTTGGATTATAATAAATGAGCTTCACTATATGGATTCCTCCGAAGCATGGTACGTGCTGGGGTCGCTCTATGACCAGCTGCCGGGCGGGCTCATAAGCTTCGGGAATTCCGAGATGGCTGTTTCCTACATGCGGCTTGCGGTGGAGACGATTCCCTCCCGCGTATGGTTCGGCGGGACTTATCAATATCTTGCTGAGATGCTCCTCAAGCGTGACTGGGATGTGAAGAAGCGAACAAGCAGCTTCGCCAAGATGAAGAAGAAGTTTGACAGCGAAAAGAGCAATGAATGCAGGAAGATGGGGTACTACGAGGGCAGCCTTGGTGTCGCTCACAAGCCTTTTTATTCAAACATGACTCTGGGCGAGATGACGGACAGGCAAGAGGCCATAGCGGTTCTGGAATATGCCCTTGCGGTATACGAAAAGCGACCGTTCCACACCGCCAGCGACGAGAAGAACTTCATTGAGGTACCGGAGCTTCTGGCATCGGTTGAATAAGTCATTGACTTTCTAACGAAAGAAAGAAACAATTATATTACATGGAGTAAAGTTCTTTCTTGGGCTTGCGAACTTTATTCACAAGAGATTTTTCAAAAAGTGATGAGGAAAGCATTTATGAAATACGAAAAACCCGAAGTTATTATTTATGACGAAAAGATAATCGAAGATATAGTGTTTTTTGCCGGTCATGCAAATTGACTTTCTAATAAAAAAACTGTTTGAATCAGCTAGAATTATTTCCATTCTTTCGACAAAGAAAGGGCAGCTTTCTAGTATATGCTCCTATTTATTCAATAAACACAAAGGACTAAATTTAAAAATGAATTCATAGAGGTATTGAAAACCCTAATAAAAGAGGAGTTGCTTTGCGAAGAAATAATATAGGATCCAAATCTTCTTTTCTGCCGCATAGTATAACTATTTGTTTTCTTTCGTTTTTGTTGGTTTGTCAGGTTTTTCTTTCATTGGAATTGGTAAAACTGTTCTCCAAACTAATAGATGCTCTATTGAACAATAGTTCATTCTCATTGGATTCTATACTGCCTGTCCTTCTTTGTGTTCTATTGATATGTGCTACAGAAATACTTAGAAGGACATTTAGGAACAAATGTTACGTAAAATTACTCCAATTCAGACAATCTGAATACCTCTCAAAACTTTCAAGCCTTAGAACTTCTTCTCTTGGGTTCGATGCAAGACAGCAGATTGTTGGAGAATCATTACAGAAAACATGTTTGTTTTCCATTGATTCTGTGCCATCTTTTGCAGGATCTGTATTTCAAGTCCTTTCTTACTTTATATTTGGACTGTTCATTAACCCTGTATTCTCCACTGTTATCCTTGGTTTTTCCGTTTTTGTTGTAATATTGCAAAATCATTCCGCCGTAAAAAAACAAGATGGATATGAAGAGGGAGAGCAAAATGAATCAATTCTACTTGGATTTATCAGGAGAACAATAAACAATCACGAAATAATTCAAACGATGCTTGATGAAGAGATAATAGCTGACATGGCAATAGAGAAGATGGAGATAAGAAACAGCTCTTGGCTTAAATCTCTTATACCTTTATTCAGGACGTCAAGTATAGGAACAGCAACATTTCACTTGACGGGTTTCTTCAGCATTGTATTGGGTGCTGTTTTTCATTTCCAAGGTTTGATTTCAATAGGAGAAGTTTTTGCTTTTTATCAGATTGCCAGCAATGTGCCGAATGCT
>JBQNBA010000143.1:0-4612 GCA_052170175.1 Sphaerochaetaceae bacterium
GCTGCCGCTGAACACCCTGCCCAGCAGGTTATCCGAGCAGGAAACCTTCATCGGAACCCCAAGGAATCGCACCTGATCAGTGGTCGATATGCCCTGTGCGCCGGAGAACACCTGCAGCGAAACCAAATCGCCATCAAGCTTTATGACATTCGCATAGCTGTTTCCCACAACGGCCAGATCCTGATACCTGACGCCCTGGGCCCTCACTGTTATCACATTCCCGACAATGGATTCAATCTTGGTGTAGATTTTCTGCATCAGCGCACCTCCGCGGCTGCATTGCCCTCAAGCAGCTTGACTATCTCGCCCTCAATCTGGGCGAATCTGGGTTCATCCATCCGGACTCCGTTCCAGTCAAGGAACTTCTGCCTCATCTCGTTGAAGAACTGACGCGCAGCCTTCTTGTCATCAAGATTCAGCTTGGAGGAAAGCACACGGTGCATCAAGTCGAACACATGGCGCTGCCTTTCCGGAAGCACGGCGGAGTCAACCGCATCGAATGAGTTCTGCTGAAGATACGCAGCGTCCAGAAGCTCGCCCTTCTGATAGATGATGTAATCCTCCACCGAAGTCCCTTCCTCGCCCACGACCTTCATCATCTGATTTATCTCATTCCCGCGGAACAGGATGGCTCTTGCGCTCTCCACCTTTGCCTCCTCGATTATCCCCGGATACTCAGACCATGACTCAAGCGGATGAATCGCCGGATACTTTCTGGCATCGCTTCTCTCCCTGCTCAGACCGTGGAATGCACCCACAACCTTAAGCGTGGCCTGTGTCACAGGCTCCTCGAAGTTTCCCCCGGCCGGACTAACCGTGCCTCCGATGGTCACCGATGCAACCGTTCCATCCTTAAGCCTCACCTTGCCCGCTCGCTCGTAAAAAGCAGCAATCACGCTCTCAAGGTAAGCAGGGAACGCCTCTTCGCCGGGAATCTCCTCCAGTCTGCCGCTCATCTCCCGCATCGCCTGGGCCCATCTGCTGGTGGAATCCGCCAGAAGCAGCACATTCAGCCCCATCTGGCGATAGTACTCTCCGATTGTGACAGCCGTGTAGACCGATGATTCCCTGGCGGCGACAGGCATTGACGAGGTGTTGCATATTATTATCGTTCTCTCCATCAGCGTCCTGCCCGTCCTGGGGTCAATCAGCTCCGGGAACTCCTTAAGCGTCTCCACGACCTCGCCCGCCCTCTCTCCGCAGGCGGCTATTATCACGATGTCCACATCGGCATTCCTGGATGTCATATGCTGAAGCACCGTCTTGCCTGCTCCGAAAGGCCCGGGTATGCAGTATGTGCCGCCCTTTGCAATCGGCAGGAAGGTATCGATTATCATTATCTTGGTCACAAGCGGCTCATCCGGCCTCAGCCGCTCCTTGTATAGCTTTATAGCCTTCTTCACCGGCCAGGAGAACACCATGGAGCATTCGCGCTCCTTTCCCTTCGCATCAGCCAGAACAGCGATTCTCGCTCTCACATTGTATGAGCCTTTCTCCACAATGGACTTGACAGTCCAGGGGCCTTGCTCAAATCCGAACGGAACCATTATGCGGTGGGTGAAGACCCCTTCCGCCACCGTTCCCAGCGTATCGGCCGGATAAACGATATCCCCGGCTTTCGCCACCGGAGTGAATTCCCAGTCCCTGTCAGGAATAGGGTCAAGATACACACCTCGCTGGAGGAAGAAGCCGCACTGCTCCGCCAGATCGGGCAGCGGGTTCTGGAGACCGTCATATATCTGGGTGAGCAGACCGGGGCCAAGCTCCACGCTAAGCATCTGAGAGGAGAACTCCACCTCGTCGCCGACCGCAATCTTGTTTGTCATCTCAAAGACCTGCATATCGGCCAGATCGCCGCGTATCTTTATCACCTCGCCTTTGAGTTTGGTGTCGTCAACGATTATGTACCCCACTTCATTCTTGGTGATGGAGCTCTCAAAGCGAACACTGACCATGTTCCCATTCACTCCAACCACATGCCCTTTCTTATTATCCATAAGTCTACTCCAACTCAGTATTTGTATCAAACATGACGCCCTGCAGCCCGGAGAACAGGCGCTGGTATTCAGCCCGCCCCTCCAATGCCGAGAACACATCCTTCCTGTTGAGAATCAGCAGCTTCGCCGCATATCCGAACAACGCATCGGTGTCAAAGCATGACAGGCCTATCATTTCGTCAGCCTGCCTGTAGAGGAACTCCAGCATGAAGACCTCCGCCTCCAGAGGATTTCCCTTCCCCCCCTCGGATGCGCTGAGAGACATCGCCTGGCTTATGCATGCGTAGATGGCCCGATTGTCCTCCAATGCGGAGACAACCGCAGAGGCAACCGGCTCCCCGTGCTTCCTCTGACGCTCTGCAGTCAGCCTTGCCTGGAACTGCCTGTGGAATTCAGTCCACCTTTCGGCAAGACGGCATCCATGGCCGCCGCTTATTGTGAAAGCCTTGAGGTTGTCATAATCACGTGGACTGATGTTGCCCTTGCACAGCGCCAGAAGCCCCTTCATGTCCAGAGGGGCCTTTTGGTCAAAGCTCAATGAAGGCAAGCTTGTCAAAAGGTAGTAATACTCAGACACAACATCACCTAGATTGCGAGGTTGCCGATGAAAGGCTTCATCAGGCCGGCTATCTCTTCATCGGAGAAATCGTAGAAACCCGAACCGTCCTTTGCGGAAAGCCTGAATCCATCAATCCCGGGCAGGGATGCAAGCGTCAGCCCCTGCGCAATCTTCTCGGCCAGAGCGGCCTTGAGCTCAGCATCAAGGCTTTTGACCTGCAGCTCGTATTTTCCAGGATCCTCGCCTTTCAAGGCGGCCACGACTATCGCCCCTATCTCCTTTGGACCCAGCGTCTGCGAGACCTTATGGGCAAGAAGCGATGAAAGGATGTCTCCGATTTCCTTCTTCAGCGAAATCACAACGTCACGTGAAGCCTGCCTTGCTGCGGAAATGGAACTCTCCTTCTCCAGCTCAAGCGTTCTGCGGGACTCATCGGCGATTCTGGCGGCTTCCGATTTCGCCTCGCTTATTATCCGCTCGGCCTGCGCCTTAGCCTCTTCCAGAATCTCGGCTTTCTGCCGCTCCGCCTCCTCTATGCCCTCACGCTTGATTGATGACACCAGGTCCTGAATCTGCAACTCCATCGTTTACCACCTTACAACGAACAATATAGTTTGCATTGAATAATATAGCTTGCATCCGCTTAAATATTCAAGTTGAAATCGTATTTTTCACAATCCGGACAATCATTCTCAGCCAACCCTGCTTGAAAACCCTGGGCATCCGCAATAAGATTCCAGATCATGAAGCCCCGCATCGGAATAATCGAAATCCGCAATCTCCTGACTGACCAATGCCTGTATCTGGCCTCAGACGACACATTCGCCGACTGCGCCAAGGTGCGGTTCATGCTTGACCTTGGAACCCATCCATGCAAATCGCTTCAAGCGGACTACACCGCCACAGGCCTGGAGCTGTTTGAAATCAGAGAAGTCGAGCTTCTTGCCAAGCCCGGTGAGAAGCCGGATGCGCTTGCCCGCTGGCAAGAATCCTGCACGAAGCCATATCCGGACAACGAGGACTGAAGACTGAATACCATTTCCGATTACATTAAAAACGCGTTGAACCAAGCCTCCGCATCTACTCCCTGGCCTCCTGCCTGGAATCGATGCCGGCAAAATGCTTCCGTCCGAAGAACAGCATCACGAATCCGACTCCGAAAAGCAGCACTATCGAAAGGATGGCTATGGAGCCGCGCCCGGTCAGTCCTCTGACAAGCGAATAGAGCGCAGGGCCGATGACGGCGGCGAACTTGCCGAATACATCAAAGAACCCGAAGTACTCGCCGGAGCTTTCAGGCGGCACAAGCTTTCCGTAGAAGGACCGCGAGATGGCCTGTATGCCCCCCTGCACGGTGCCGACCAGCGTGGCCAGCAGCCAGAACAGCGCCGTAGCCTGCCCGATTCCCAGGAATTCCTCCTCCAGGCCGAAGCCCATGAAGAACCCGGTCGTGCATATGAGGAAATAAACAAGTATGGCGGCTATCAGCAGATTGACCGAACCATGCTTCTGGGCAAGCCGCCCGAATATTATTGCGCAGGGGAAAGCGACTATCTGGGTGACAAGCAGTGCCAGAATCATGTCAGTCGCACCCAGCCCAAGTGTCGCTCCATAAGCGGTGGACATGCTTATCACGGTGTTCACCCCATCGATGTAGAAGAAGTATGCGATTATGAAGAACATCATGGCCTTGTCGGTGACGATTTTGCGCGCCGTTCTGGCGATTCGCACGAAAGCATCCTTGACAATCCCCTTCTCCGGACGGTCAACGCCATAGAGCTGTTTGACATTGCGCAGGAAGGGAATTGAGAACA
Organism: Sphaerochaetaceae bacterium; assembly: GCA_052170175.1. Classification (GTDB taxonomy): domain Bacteria; phylum Spirochaetota; class Spirochaetia; order Sphaerochaetales; family Sphaerochaetaceae; genus JAAYFO01. The sequence continues at coordinate 4,371 of JBQNBA010000143.1, forward strand.
GCCCCCACCAAGCCACCGTTATCACAAGCGACAGCTTGACAGCCATCACGCCGTCCACCCCGAAGCTTGAACCGAACATTATAAGGGCGATGCAGACAAGGAACGGAATGGTCGAGCCGCCGATGTACCCGAGGGCATAGGCCCAGCTTGAAACCGTGTCCATCCTCTCCGGCTCCGTCACATCGGTGAGAAAGCTGTCGTTGAGAAGGCACGAGCCCTGAAAGCCAAAATGAGAGACGATA
>JBQNBA010000144.1:0-4530 GCA_052170175.1 Sphaerochaetaceae bacterium
CATATAGGAGTCTCAAGGTGGGGGTTGTCATAACCGGCTCCGAAATCTTCAATGGGCGCATAAAGGACAAGTTCGAGCCTGTTGTCAGGGCGAAGCTTTCACGGTATCCCTCCCAAATCATTGGCGTTTCCATCTGCGATGATGATGCTGATATGATAAGGGGCAGGGTCAAAGATTACCTCGCCGCCGGAGCTGACCTGCTGATTCTCACAGGAGGCATGTCGGTTGACCCCGATGACATCACGCCCGCCGCCATCCGCAGCCTTGGGGCTGAGATTGTTTCGCATGGCGTTCCGTCACAGCCGGGCAACATGACCATGGTCGCATATATCGGCGATGTCGCAGTCCTTGGCGTTCCCGGGGCGGCTATAAGCCTGCCGACCACCATGTTTGACGTGCTTCTCCCGCAGGTGTTCAGCGGCTTGAAGCTTGCCAAGTCCGATTTGACCAATCTGGGTGGTGGGGGGCTGTGTCAGAATTGCGGCCAATGTCATTTCCCCAACTGCACCTTCGGCCGTTATTGATTGAGAATTGATGAAACTTGTAGGTTGCATGAACCGTGGAGGGTTGGTGAATAGTGGTGAATAGAAAATACGCTGCCGCCGTTCTGACTGTGAGCGACAGATGCTCGAGGGGCGAACGGCATGATGCAAGCGGGCCGGCGATACGCGGGCTGCTTGAGAGAAACGGCTATGAAGTGATTTTCACAGCCTTGGTGCCGGACGACATGGCTCTTGTATCGGATGCCATCATCAAGAGCGCCGACCGGCTTGACGCTGCGTTGGTCATCACCGTGGGCGGAACGGGATTCTCGCCGAGGGACGTGACTCCGGAAGCGACCAGAATGGTCATAGAGAAGGAGGCTCCGGGGATTGCGGAGCTTATGCGCGCCCAGAGCATGAAGCTGACGCCAAGGGGCTGCCTGTCGCGCTCCGTTTCGGGCATACGGGGGCGTTCTCTGATAATCAACCTCCCCGGCAGCGAGAAGGCGGCGATGGAGAACCTGCTTGCGGTGATTGAACCGATAGAGCACGGCTTGCAGATGCTGCGGTCTGAGGGCGCTTCGGATTGCGCTGCTGAGCCGAGGGGCTGATGGGGCAGGCTTCTTCTGGCAAGCAGCTTTGCGTATAGCGAGTTGAGATATGGAGCGGGCTTGCATTAGAATCATTTTGCGTTAGAATGATCCTGCATATGCATGAGGGCTTGCTGCTCGCCGGATTCAACATTGTCTGTGATTCTTGGAAGATTCTGCGGATTTTCATACGCTATTCTGAAATCCATGATATCATCAGCATAATGACGACATCTCAATTGCAATGCATGTTGTTCCACACAGCAGAGCGAGGAACGGCATGCAAAGGAGTCTGGAATGACTATTCCTTCAATCATGATCAAGGCCACGGGGGCTTCTATCCCGGCGATTGGCCTGGGCACATTCGGAAGTGATCACGCATCGGCGTCTGTGGTGGCACAGGCTGTTGAAACTGCGTTGAAGGTGGGTTACAGGCACATTGACTGCGCCGCCGTCTATGGAAACGAGAGGGAGATAGGCGAAGTTCTCCGCCGGGCGATGGCAGGGGAGATTGAGGGCTTGCCTCCTGTTCCCCGCGATGAGCTATGGATAACAAGCAAGCTATGGAACGACAAGCATGCAAAGGGTGAGTGCACCCAAGCCTTCATGCAGTCGCTTGGCGATCTGGGGCTGGAATATCTTGACCTGTACCTTGTGCATTGGCCATTCCCCAATGCTCATGATGCACATTGCACCGTGGAAAGCAGGTCGAAGTCGGCGCGCCCTTACATACATGAGGAATACATGAAGCTGTGGCATGAGATGGAAGGACTGGTTGACAGAGGGCTTGTCCGTCATCTTGGGGTTAGCAACATGACACGTCCCAAGCTGGAGCTTGTGCTGCGTGATGCAAGGATAAGGCCATCTTTCAATGAGATGGAGCTTCATCCTTCGTTCCAGCAGAAAGAGCTGTTCAACTATGTCAAGTCGAATGGAATGCAGATAATCGGCTATTGTCCGCTCGGTTCTCCGAACAGGCCTGCCCGCGACATGACATCTGATGATGTGGTCGACATGGAGATGCCTTCGATTGTCGCCGCCGCCAAGGCGCATGGGTGCCATCCCGCCTCGATATGCATCAAGTGGGCGTTTCAGAATGGGCATATCCCTATCCCGTTCTCGACTAAGGAGCGGAACATCACATCGAATCTGGAAAGCATATGCTCTGATCCGCTGAGCGATGCGGAGATGGCTGCCATCGCCTCTGACGATAGGGGCTGTCGTCTTGTGAAGGGGCAGGTGTTCCTCTGGGAAGGCTGCGGTGATGATTGGCATAAGCTATGGGATGAGAAGGGCTGCATAGAGAAATAGCGAAAAGCTTGTGTGAAGCTAAAGGCTTGTTTGGAGCGAGAAGCTTGTTTAAAGCGAAAAGCTTGTTTGGAGGTTTTTATGGAAGGAAAGATGCTGGGTGCGATTCTCCCCGGAAACAGCAGCGTTGAGCTGAAAACGTACGATATTCCCAAGCCGGGGTTCGGCCAGGTTCTTGTGAAAACGAAGTGCTGCACTATCTGCGGCTCTGATATAAGGTGCATCTACAGGGAGCATGTGGGCAAAGGCCCGGAGGGCTATCAGGGTGTGATAGCGGGGCATGAGCCGTGCGGTCAGATTGTGGAGGAGGGGCTCGGCCTCAGGCGGTTCAAGAAGGGCGACAGGGTGATTGTCTACCATATTTCAGGATGCGGGGTCTGTCATGAATGCCGTCAGGGGTTCATGATTTCCTGCACAAGCCCGAAGCGGGCGGCATATGGGTGGCAGCGTGATGGCGGCATGTCTGAGTATATGCTCTGCGACGAGAAGGATCTTGTTGCCCTGCCGGATGAGCTGTCCTATGCAGACGGCGCGCAGGTCGCCTGTGGTTTCGGAACTGTGTATGAGGCGATTGAGAAGATAGGGGTCAGCGGCAATGACGCTGTTCTGGTCACAGGCCTTGGCCCTGTCGGCCTTGCCGCCTTGATGCTCTGCCGTGCCATGGGCGCTTCAATGCTGATTGGCATGGACACGAACGAGGAGCGCATTCGGATTGCCAAGGAGAAGGGGCTTGTTGACCATGCATTCATCCCAAGCGATGATGTGGTGGATAAGATAAAGGCCGTCACCGGAGGTCATGGGGTTGAGAGGGCGATTGATGCCTCAGCCGCTGATTCGGCAAGGCAGGTGGCCATCAGAGCAACCCGCAAATGGGGAAAGATAGCGTTCGTCGGAGAAGGGGGCACTGTCCATTTCAATCCTTCGCCTGACATGCTTCATGACCAGAAGTCCATCTACGGCAGCTGGGTGACTTCCATATGGAAAATGGAGGATCTTGTTGAGCATCTTGTCCGCTGGAACCTGCATCCGGAGGTTTTGATAACTCATCGGTTCCCGCTTGAGAAGGCAGGGGAGGCCTATGCCTTGATGGCCAGTGGAAACTGCGGCAAGGTCGCTGTATGCTACGATGAGGAGCTGGGCAAATAATACCCGGCTTCGATTCTGGCCTTCCAGCCAGTCATGTGAACAATGTGAATGATGTGAACGAGGCGGCCCGGGGGCGGGCTGCCTCTGTTTTCAATTATCTAAATAGAGCATGAGGCGAGGAACTTTCCCTGCCCTATTTAAAACCAAGCTGGCGGATTCTGCGTGAATACGCAAAAAAGCTTTGATGTCTGTCGCGCATGTGGTAGTATGCTGCTGTAAACTACAACAAGTCCCGCACGGCTGTACGGCACGTTCGACAGTGTATGGAAGACAAAAATCAGCCCTGATACAATTGAACTGTACATAGGTTATTTCATTGATGCATTCCTTTTTCAGAAAGCATTGCGTTATGATGTGAAAGGCCGAAGGTATCTCCAGAGTCCTGCAAAATATTATTACACAGATCTCGGATTAAGGAACGCCAGGCTCGGCTTCAGGCAACTTGAGGAAACGCATCTGATGGAGAATGCCCTTTACAACGATCTCGTTCGGCGAGGGTATGATGTGGACGTGGGCGTAGTCGAGAAGAATGGGAAGGATTCAAGCGGCAGGAGCTTGAATCGTTGACCAAGATATCGGACTCTTTCGGGAAATACGTGGTTTTAAAAGGATACATGAAACCATGGATCGATCATCTGGGAATCCGCTACATAGGAATAGAGAGGTTCCTGTTGGAGGATGAACCTCTTGCAACATAGAATTGGATTCTTGTCTTGGTCAACTAGAATGTCGATAGTGCAAAAAGTTTCGCGGACAATTAACTCTTGCAGTGTGAAACAATGGAATGCTGTGCTGCTGGAACCGGCAGACCGCCGGCTATTGTCCGGCAAATCAGATATCAAGGCCATCGGGGAGCATCTGTCAACAGATAACCACAATATAAATAAAAAGGTTCTTCACGGATTTCTGTGGGATGCTTTTCCCAATCCTTTATCTTGGCGAATCAAGCCAGGATTGCGCTTGTGATTGAATGCAGCGATTCCCGACCCCTCCGCTTATGCAGG
>JBQNBA010000145.1:0-4430 GCA_052170175.1 Sphaerochaetaceae bacterium
ATCGCTTCTGATTATGCTATCCCTCAGAAGAGGCACAATGCGGTCGGAAGCAAGCCAGTAATCTATTCTCCACCCCGCATTGTTCTCCCTTGCATGGAACCGATACGACCACCACGAGTAAGCACCCTTGAGGTCTGGATAGAAATGCCTGAAACTGTCTGTGAATCCGCCTTTGAGCAGCAGCTCGAAACTCTGTCTCTCCTCAATCGTATAACCGGCATTCCGCTCATTGGACTTGGGATTCTTCAGCTCGTCAGGGCCTCGTGCGACATTCATATCACCGCATATGAGAACCGGCTTATTCTTATCCAATTCGAACATCCTAGTTCGGAACTCTGAATCCCAATACAGTCTGTATTCAAGCCGTGCCAGCTGCTCTTGAGAGTTCGGCGTATAAACATTGACCAGATAGAAATCAGGATACTCCATCTCGATTACCCTGCCCTCATCGTCAGGGCCGAAGGCAACGGAGAGCGGCTTGTGCCGTGTCAGCACCGCAGTCCCCGAGTATCCCTTTCTGGCGGCGTAGTTGTAATACGCCCCATATCCCAGGAAGCTCCTGTCCATCTGCCCCTCGGAAAGCTTTATCTCCTGAAGACAGAGAAAATCCGGACTCTCGTCTGCAAGATAATCCTCAAACCCCTTGCCCAGACAGGCCCTGAGTCCATTGACATTCCAGGATGATAGCTTCATGTTCTCCTCCTCTAGAGGATTATACTTGAAATTATCGCCGACAGAAAGCAATATATTCATATGAAAAAGCTGTTTTCATCGATGCTTATCGCCTTCATCGCCGCCGCAGCCATCCTGGCGGGAGACGAAAGCGCCTATTTCCCATCGCTGCACAGAATCCCCTCCATGCCGGCAGTCGCAGGCCTGTTCACCGCATGCCCGGACACCAGCGCAGAGCCGCTGAGAACGCTTGACACCGCACTCCGCTCCGGGTTCTCCCTGAACTGGGCGGAGCTATATCTCCACCCATCCTCCAAGAAGGCGCTTGTGCACATCTTCCAGGAAAGGCTCATGTCCTTGCTGCCGGCGACAAGCGCGCTCTACTCCGTGCCTCGTCTCCAGGACGGACTCTACGCCGTCACCGCCTATCTGCCGGACGCCAAGGAGGCTCTTGACTTCCTGATTGACGTGGACACCCTTGAAATCACCTTCATTTCAGCAAGACCTTGACATAAGCATATGAATGTGCAATCATATGAACAAATATTCATATGAAAGGCGGTTCAAATGTCTGCGCATAATCATGAGAAAATCCTTGAAAAAGTCAGGTCGCAGATGCCGATAGACGAGTTTCTATCGGATGTCTCCGATCTCTTCAAGCTTTTCGGCGACAACACAAGACTCAAGATTCTGTATTCGCTGTTTGAGTCAGAACTCTGTGTCTGCGCCATAGCGGAGCTTCTGGGAATGACGCAGTCAGCCATATCCCACCAGCTTAAAGTGCTCAGGACAAACAACCTCGTCGCCAGCAGGCGCGAAGGCAAGACCGTCTATTATTTCCTCGCGGATGACCACGTGAGAACAATCATGGCCCAAGGCTGTGAACACATGATGGAGAAAACAAGATGAGCTGCAACTGCAAATGCCACGACAAGACGCATGAAGCCGCATGCGGCTGCGTCTCAGAAGAAAAATCCACCGGGGTGACCGCCTTAATCATGTCAGCAGTGCTTTTCATAGCCGCATGGCTCATACCGACCGAAGGCTATTGGAGACTTGCCGCCTACCTTGTGCCGTATCTTGTCATCGGACATGACGTGCTCACAGAGGCGGTGAAGAACCTGTTCAGCGGCCACATGCTGGACGAAGAGCTTCTCATGTCCATAGCCACCATAGGGGCTTTCTGCATAGGCGAATACCCGGAGGCGGTCGCAGTCATGCTTTTCTATAAAATCGGAGAGAAGATCGAGGACATGGCTTCCGACAAAAGCCGCAGGTCAATATCAAGCCTGATGGACATAAGGCCGGATTACGCATCATTGGTGCAAGACGGACAGATAAGGCGCGTTTTGCCGCAGGAAATAAACCCCGGGGACATCATCGAGGTCAAGCCCGGCGAACGCATACCGCTTGACGGGCAGATAATAAGCGGAGCCACCACAGTTGATGAATCAGCCATCACCGGGGAGAGTCTCCCCGCGGACAAGGCGTTCAGCGACCAGGTCACAAGCGGAACAGTCAACGTGACCTCGCCGATTCGCGTGAAAGTCTCTTCCTCCTATGCGCAGAGCACCGTGGCCAGAATCCTTGAAATGGTGGAATCCTCCGCCGGGAAGAAGGCACGGACAGAAAAGTTCATAACAAGATTCTCCCATTATTACACACCTTGCGTTGTCATCGGAGCCATGCTGCTCGCCATAGCGCCCCCGCTTCTCATGCAAGCGGACTGGGCGGTCTGGATAAACAGAGCGCTGGTGTTCCTCGTCGTATCCTGCCCCTGCGCCCTTGTGATGTCGGTTCCTCTGACGTTCTTCGGAGGCATAGGCGGAGCCTCCCGGAAAGGCATACTCATAAAAGGCTCAAACTACCTTGAGAAGCTATCCAGGGCAACGACAATGGTGTTTGACAAGACTGGGACGCTGACAAGGGGGAACCTCTCAGTAACCGCAGTCCATCCGAAGGACAACGTGAGCCAGGCGTATCTGCTTGACATTGCGGCGGCAGCGGAGAGCTTCTCGTCCCATCCCATTGCGCTCTCAATCCTCATGGCCCATGGCGGGCACATAGACAAAGACAGGATAAGCGACATGAAGGAAATGGCCGGCATGGGAATAAAAGCAACCATAGACGGAAAGACAATCTATGCAGGAAACGAGAAGCTGATGGCCGGCATAGGCGTGAAATGGAGCGATTGCCACATAAGCGGGACGACGATACATATCGCCGAGGAAGGCAGATACCTTGGACACATCATCATAACCGACACAATAAAGCCGGAAGCGGCGGAGGCAATCGCCCAGCTTAAGAAGGCTGGCGTCAGACGTACAGTCATGCTCACAGGAGACAACGAGAAAAACGCAGCTTCAGTCGCTGAATCGCTAGGAATCGATGAAGTGAAGGCCAGGCTGCTGCCGGATGACAAAGTCGCCGCCATCGAGAATCTGATGGAAGATGCCCGGAGCTCCGGAATAACGGCCTTCGCCGGGGACGGCATAAACGATGCGCCCGTTCTCACAAGAGCCGACATAGGGATAGCGATGGGAGCCATGGGCAGCGATGCCGCCATAGAGGCGGCCGACATAGTGCTGATGGATGACAACCTGCTCAAGCTTCCGCAGGCCATAAGGATATCGTCCAGGACAATGAGAATCGCAAAGGAGAACATAGCCCTGGCCCTGACCGTCAAATTCCTGATAATAGGCCTGGGAGCCTTCGGTCTGGCAGGAATGTGGGCAGCTGTATTCGCAGATGTCGGCGTCATGGCCATCGCCGTCCTGAATGCGCTCAGGACCTTGAAGGCTTGACCGGGGTGAACATATCCTGGAACTCAAAGAACTCCTTGGCGGGCAACGGCTTGGAATAATAGAACCCCTGCACCTGGTCGCACCCAAGGCTGTAGAGGAACTCAAGCTGGTCAGCGGTCTCCACCCCCTCAACCACGGTGTCAACGCCAATCCACCGGGCCATCATGAGGATGGCTTCCAGAATGCTGCGGCTCTTATTTGAGACCGCATAATCCTTTATGAACTTCATATCCAGCTTGATGACATCAAACTCAAGGCTCATCAGGGCGTTCAACGAGGAATATTCGCTTCCAAAATCATCCATCATCACGCAGAAGCCCGCCTTGTGCAGACTCCCCGTTATGGAATTGAACTGCGCCTGATTCCTGGCCACAACGGATTCGGTTATCTCAAGACGAAGCAGGCTCCGGTCAAGCCCATGCCTGTCGACCGTCTCCGACAGGAACCGCACGATATCGCAGCCAAATATCGTTCTCATCGAAAGGTTCACAGAAATGTATGTCCGAGGACCTCCGCTTTCGATGCGCAGCGCCAGCAATCTGCAAATCTGCTCAACCATGTATTTGTCAAGCTGAATTATCAAGCCGTTTCTTTCGAACAGCGGTATGAAGCTATTGGGGACTATCATCCCCAATGTCGGATGGAACCAGCGCACAAGCGCCTCGGAGCCCGATATCACACCATCCTCGCAGTTGACTATAGGCTGCAGGAAGACTGCGAACTGCTCGTTTTCAAGCCCTTCCTTCATGTCTCCGGCAAGCCGCTGCTCAAGCAGCATGTTTGATTTTATCTCCTGACTATACCATGCCACGCTCTTGAATATATCGCTGTCCAGCGACTTCGCCACCTGGGCAACCCGGTCGCACAGAATCTCAACAGGTATGGCCTTGTCATCTATCCGGCATATCCCGAATTTAAGCCTTATCGTCACTCCGCCGGCAATATCCGCATAAT
>JBQNBA010000146.1:0-4394 GCA_052170175.1 Sphaerochaetaceae bacterium
AGATTGTCGTTCCATACTACTATCAGGAGCCGGTGCGCTGCACAAGGGCGAAGCTTCTGGAGGTTTCCGGGCTTGCGCTGTCAGATGAAGAGATCTCCGCATCGCTTGCACGGATGGGGATGCATTCCATTGTGGACAAAGACTGCATCTACGTCACAGTCCCTGAGTATCGAGACGACTTCCTGCATGAAGTCGATTTGATAGAGGATATAATCATCGGACACGGTCTGGAGAATTACACGCCGACCATGGAGCTTGATTTCACAATAGGCCGTCTGTCGCCGGCGGAGGAGCTTGGCCGCAAGGTGAAGGATATCATGGTGGGGCTCGGGTTCCAGGAGATGATATACAACTATCTGGGCTCAAAGAAAGAGTACTGCGACAATATGAACATCTCGGATGAGAAATCCGTCCACATAGCGAACCCCATGAGCGAGAATTACGAGATGGTCCGTCCGTCAATCCTGCCCTGTCTTCTGGAAAGCGAAAGCGTCAGCGGCCACGCCGCCTACCCGCACTCCATATTCGAGGTCGGCAAGGTGGCCTTCCTCTCCCTGGATGAGAACAGCGGAACCAAGACGGTGAACAGCCTGGGGTTCTTTTCCTCGGACAGCAGAATCGGATTCAACGAGGCAAGCTCCTATGTGAACACCCTTATGTACTTCCTGAGAAAGGATTATTCATTAGCCGAGCGGGAGAACGATAATCGCTTCATCCCCGGTCGCTGCGCCACTGTTATTTCAGAGGGCCGCGAAATCGGCTGCTTCGGTGAAATCCATCCGGCGGTGCTTGAGAACTGGGGCTGCGGCATGCCGTCAATCGCATGTGAAATCAATCTGGACAGCCTGCTGTAACTATGCTAGGGTTGAGTTGTTAAACAACTTAGAATTGATTTGATTCCAACTCATCCTGATGAAATCGGGGTGTTGAAACCATCAGGAGGAATTTATTTTGAATAACAAAGCTTCCAATTCCGCTTCGGCGCAGGGCGATTCGAGAGCGGATTCGAGAGCGGAAGGCTTGCTCCTGCATGGCTATGAGATGATGCTTCGTTCCAGATTCTTCGAAGACGAGGTCGAACGCCTGTTTGAGTCTGGCGCTCTTTACGGAACAACTCATCTCTCCACGGGTCAGGAAGCCGCCCAGGCCGGGCTGTGCCTTGCATTGAAGCGGAAGGACTGGATAATGACGACGCATCGCTGCCACGGATACACCCTGTGCAAGGGCACCGCCCCCTATCGCCTGTTCAGCGAGCTGGCCGGCTCAAGTGATGGAATCTGCAAAGGTCTTGCCGGCAGCATGCACTTCCAGGACATCGACAACTGCAACGCCGGCTCCAGCGCAATAGTGGGCAGCGGGATTCCGATAGCCACAGGAATCGCCCTTTCGCTTAAGCGCAGGAAGTCCGATAACATAAGCGTGGCGATATTCGGAGACGGAGCCTGCTCAAGAGGCACGCTTCATGAATGTCTTAATCTTGCCTCGATATGGAATCTCCCGGAGCTTTTCTACTGTGAAAACAACCTCTATGGCATGAGCGCCGCCTCTTCGCGCATGATAAGCGCATCGTCCATCGCCTCCAGGGCGGACGGATACGGGATGAAGCACATGACGGCGGATGGAAACGACTTCGAAGCGGTGCTCCATGCGGTATCAGCGGCAAGGGAGTTCATAGTCAAGGAGCATAGGCCGTTCTTCCTGGAGGTTCTCACCTACCGGCAGAAAGGCCACTCCAAGAACGACAAGAGGGTATACCGCACAGCAGAAGAGGAAGCTTCATGGCAGAGGCGCGACCCTATCGCCCTGATGGAGGCGAGGCTCCAATCCATCGGCCTCATGGACAAAGCCAAAATAGCTAAGAAACGCTCGGAGATACACGACGAGATTTCCCAAGCCAGCGCAGAGGCGATGGCTCATAAAGACAATGTGCTTTCAATTTCAGAGGCAAGCAAGCTTGTGATGGCACCGGAAACAGAAATCAATCTCCAGCCGTTCGTTGATGCAAGCCTCGGTGCAGACCTTGACGCAAGCCTTGGTGCAAACCTTGACGCAAGCCTCGGTGCAGACCTTGACGCAAGCCTCGGTGCAGACCTTGACGCAAGCCTTGGTGCAGACCTTGATGCAAGCCTCGGTGAAGGCAACGGCGATGAAGTCACCCTGTCGTACCGCGAGGCAATACGTATGGCCCTTGACAGGATGATGGAAGCCGACCTTTCGGTATATATGATGGGAGAGGATATCGGCAGATACGGCGGCTGCTTCAAGGTCACCGGCGATTTATGGAAGAAGCATCCGGATCAGATAATCGAAACCCCTGTCTGCGAAGAGAGCTTCGCCGGAGTCGCAGTAGGCTCTGCCAAGACCGGGCTGCGGCCGATAATCGAGATAATGTACGCGGATTTCGCCACGCTCATCAGCGATCCCCTGATAAACCATGCAGCGAAAAGCTACTTCATGAGCGGGGGGAAGGCAAGCTGCCCGATGGTTGTGCGGCTGCCATCCGGAGCGGGGACGGGGCACGGACCGCAGCACACGCAATGCACAGAGGCGATGTTCCTCAGCGTTCCCGGCCTTATAATCCTCTGCCCATCATGTCCGCAGGATGCATTTGAGCTGCTTACACAGGCGATGCAGAGCAACAATCCCGTCCTTGTATTCGAACACAAGGCGCTCTATGGGGAAATCCAAAGCTTCAACGCCGGCGCCAGGATGCTTCCGATGACACAGGCCAGGGTTGTCAAATCCGGAACTGACATCACGCTGATAGCCTACTCCCAGTCTGTCGGAGCATGCCTTGAGGCTGCCGGGAATCTGCAGAAGCAGGGGATTGAAGCCGAGGTGGTGGACCTCCGATGCATCAAGCCGCTTGACAGGGAGACAATCATCTCGTCAGTCGTGAAGACAGGCAAGGCTTTGATTGTCCAGCCCGCAGGAGAGATGGGCTCCGTTTCTTCGGAAGTCGAATCAATCATATGCTCTGACCCAGAAGCCTTCAATGCTCTGAGGGTTCCTGTAAGAAGGCTTTGCTCATGCGACATGCCCACTCCGTTCACAAAGAGACTGGAGATGCAGTTCACCCCACGGTCGGCGGATGTCGTCACTGCTGTGCAGGAAATGGGCATTCTTAACAGAATGGAGCAGGAGCGCGGCCGGTTCAGTCCTTCAAAGGCCTACTGTATGCGTTGATGATGGGCTTAAGGTGCTTTTTGTCCACAAAGCTGACACCCTCGGTCAATATCTTGTAGGTCTCCATGTTGTCCTTGCCCGGCTCACGGGAAGTGCGCGCCATGGCCTTGCGCCCCAAGTTGAACAGAAGCTTGTCCAAGCCGTGAAGCTTGTCAAGCGCCAGCCCTCCGGGAAGAGCGAAATAAGGCGTGTTGTCCGAAATGCCGTTGCCCCGCTTTATCCTCTCCAGCGACTCCTCGTCCATCATCAACCCGACCGAGGCGACTCCTGCCACGGAGAAACGCCCGGATGCCCTTCTGAGACCGATTATGCGTGAAGCCTTGACCCATCCAATATAAAACACAGAGTCCCCGCGCTGCAGATGCCTGCATGCCTGCTTGAGCGAAAACACGGGAACCCCTATCTCATCGGACAGCATCCTGGCATAAGCCTCCGTGAAGCCTGTATTTGAAGAGAAAACCACAGATTTGAAATCAAAAGCCATCTTACGCTCCATATGCCGCCGGAGAGGTCAAGCCTGCTGCATGTTTGCAAGGGCATTATGCTCGTCTATGTCAAGCGCATCCCAAGGGTACTTTATCCACACGTCATCAACCTCAACGGCCGGATAATAACGCCTTATCTCGGGCGGGAATTCGGCATCCTTCGGCTTGAGCTTGTTGTGAAGTATGAAAACAGCGATTTCCTGAGGGTCGTATTTGAGCAGCTCTTCGACACAGTAGGCAAGAGTGGCCCTGGTGTCATCAACTTCGTCGATAAGCAGTATGCGCTTCCCCTTGAGAGACTGCCGCACCTCATCTATCCACTGTATCTTGGCAGGATGGTCGGCATGCCGGCTTCCCACCCCGTAGTAGGAAATCCCAACAGCGTATATGGGACGGTTTATGAATGTCTTCATTATCCTGGCAGGGATGAACCCGCCGCTTCCAATCGCCACTATCACATCAGGGTCATAGCCGGACTCAATCATGCGTCCGGCAAGATTCTTCACAAGCTCATGAATCTCTTCGTAGCTCACATAAAGCTTGGCCGAACCGGGGGGAGCGTTTTTCTTCTTACGCGAAAGAACATCATTTGCCATAGATTCTCCACATGCATCAATGCTGACAGATATCAATAACGACAGATTATTTGCATTTCACAATAAAATCAACTCTTTGCCCGTCTTTTCCGATGCAGTCAAACATCACACTGCCCCCGCGCGCCTC
>JBQNBA010000147.1:0-4286 GCA_052170175.1 Sphaerochaetaceae bacterium
TCCACCGCCCGCAGCCAAGCGTCTATCATCCCCTCCCTTTCCGCTTCATCCATAGAAGGCTGATAGACACGGACAGCAGGATTAATAACCTTGAGCGAGTCCAGAGACAGGCCGGCGCCAATCCCGGTCAAAGCCATGCAGGCCGCTCCGTAGCAAGGCTCCGTCTGCGCCGGAAGTCTTACAGGCATCCCGCATAAATCAGCTTGAAGCTGCATCAGGAAGCCGTTGGCCGTCATCCCGCCCATCGCCGTTATCCCGTTGGGAGCAATCCCGCTTACCCTCTTCATCATGCGGCAGCAGTTGGCCACTTGAAGCGCAGAGCTTTCAAGCACAGCCCGCACGATGTGCGCCTTTGTGGTTCCTGCGGTCATCCCCATCAATGCGCCCCTTGCCGACTGATCCCAATACGGCGTGGCAAGTCCATTCAGAGCAGGAACAAAGAACACCCCGCCGCAATCGGGAACCGACTTGGCAAGCCCTTCCGTTTCAGAAGCATCCGCGATAAGCCCAAGCCCGTTCTCAAGCCATTTGACAGCAGAGCCTGCGGTGTAGCAAATGCCATTAAGCTGATACCTCTTCCTGTCCTTCATCGCAAAGCTGCAAGCCGATGTCAGCCCCTCCGAAGGAACAACAAACCTGTCGCCGGTGATAAGGTGCAGGAAATTGCCCGTTCCATACGTCACAGTCATATCGCCCTTGTCAATCGCCCCGGCAGCGATGATTCCCGCCGAACAATCCGCCAACGAGCAGGTTATGGGAATCCCGGCTCCGAAGACATCGGAAGCCGTGACCGCCATCACAGCATTGCAGGGCAATATATCCGGGAGCATGCAGCGCGGGATGTTCATCTGCGACAGAAGCCAGTCGTTCCATCCGGTCACCCTCGGATCGCACAGCATCATCACATCAGCGCTACCCTCATCGGTGACGAAGGCCTGCCTCTTTGAGAAATTCCAGAAAAGCCAGGTATTAAGCGTGCCGGCAAGCAGCTCTCCCTTCTCAGCCCTTCTCTGTCCATCAGGCACATGGTCAAGTATCCACCGTATCTTCCATGCGCTGTAATACGAATCCGAGCGGAGCCCGGTGAGCCTCTGAATCTTGTCGCCATAGACCTTGCCGAACCCGTCAGAAGCGCCGGCCATCCGCCTGTCCTGCCAGGTGATGACCGGATAGACGCACTTTCCGGTCGCCCTATCCCAGACAAGGCAGGACTCCCCCTGATGATCAAGCCCGATGCAGGCAATGTCATCCGGAGAAAGCCTCGCTTTGGAAAGAAGCCTTTCATAGCTTTCGATGCAAAGATCCTTGATTTCGGCACCATCCTGCTCGCACCAGCCCGGATGCGGAAAATACTGCTGCTGCTCCATGGATTCAAAGACCAGAGCTACGCCGTCCTCATCAACAAGAACAGACTTGATTCCCGTGGTTCCCACATCAATTCCCAATGCTATCTTCTTCATTTATCTGCGTCCGGTCTTAAGATACTCCTTTATCTGCTTGACTGTCATGCCCTCAAGCCCCAGCCTGTCAGCCTTTATGCCAATCTCACGCCAGTCCCTTTCATGCACAACGCTGTAAACGCTTATCACCCCGTCCATCACAGGTGTCCTGACCCCGCATATTCTGCCAAGCTCGCTCCATGGAACAAGCCCGTTCGGGCAGTCCTCGGTCAAATATCTATTCCAAATGCTATCCGGCCCCGTTATCGGTGTCAGAGAAGGCTCCCCGTGCATCTTCATGTATATGTCCTTCCATGCAAGCTCACCCCTCGGCTCCACAAAGTCCTCAAGCGGACGAAGCCTGTACCCAAAAGCGGCGCCCACCGCTTTCCTCTCGTTGTCTATCGCCATATCAATCTTGGCCGCCCCAAAGGTGAAATGCTCGTACATGCAGAACCTGCCCCTCAGATCCTGCTGCTCTATCGCCCCGATGTTTATAAGGCATGGCCCGGAGTGAACAGATGGATTTACCAGAGACAAATCGCACTCAAGCACATCCTCATAGACCCTTTCAAACGGAGAGATATCCATCACATCTTCAAGAACCGCCCTGTCGGCATCAGCGGGGAACAAAGCCACGTTCACCGGGCTCTTGCCGGTGCAGAAAACCGAAGCAGGCCCGTTTATGCGGGTATCGTATGGAAGATTGTTCGTCTGCACGATAAGCGGGCATTCATCACCAAGAATCCTCTTGAACTCAAGCGCACCGAACCCTCCTGGATAAATCAGAATGACCTGCCCCTTCCTTATCTTGCCCTTGAGCTGCCTGGCAATCTCCTTATGGGCAAAGGAAGGCGTTACCACGGCTATGTACTTCGCCCCGTCTATCGCATCTTCAATATTGTCGGTGAGCATATCTATCTTGGCATCGCCCGAAACAACACCGGTGCAATGAATCGTCAACGTCTGCCGCAGCAGCCCCAGCCGGCCTATGAACTGGCGCTGCTCATACATCCTCACGCCATATCCCCTTAGCGCAAGATCCCCCGCCATCGTGTGAGCGCCGTTTCCGCCGCCCAGAACAGCAATCCTCATTTTCGCCATATATTCCCCCTCATGCATTTCTCTTTATCACATCAGTTCATGCCCAGCGTATCTTTATATCACAAAAAATGACGCTGAAAAATCAGCGTCGTTAAGTCAAGCATCCTGAAACATCAAAGAACTGTCCCTTTTGAAAGGAAATACATTTCAATAGCATCCTTTGTGTCGCTATACAAATCATCAACAGCCTGCTGGGCAGTGTATTCAGGCACCTTTGCGAGTTTCTTGAAGATGTTATTGAAAGTTGATTTATAGTCCGCTGCATACGGCAGAAGCGCAATACTCAGACCAACAGGTGTGTTGTTGAGCGCCTCTATGATGACGGCGGCTGATGGGTTCCTCTCCTTGATGTACCTCTTATATTCAGGAGTCTTCGCTCCGGTCTTGGTAATCGGAACATAGCCGGAAGCCATGGCGAACTTGCTCGTCCACTCATCCTGCATGAAGAACTTAAGGAACTCCCAGGAGCCATACTCCTTCCATGGGTCATCAACATCGCAGATGAAGATGCATGCGCCGCCGGGGGACTGCCCCTTCGACACCGTCGAGGCGAACACGGTCGGAGACGGCCTGAACACAAAATGCACCCCTTCCTGCAGCACCTTCAATGTCGGATCGATGCCGGAGGAGTAGCCGCCCATGATGGCTATGTCGCCCTGCCCGAACATGTTCCTGGCATCGGTGTTTCCGGTCTCAATATCCACCAGCAAATCTTCCTGAGCCATCTTCTTCAGGAAAGTGAAGAACGCAAGGGTCGCCTCATGGCACTTGCCTTCATTGAAGAATGATGCAGTCGGCAATCCAGTCCTTCCGTTGCTTTCGTTGAAATACTCTATCCCCTCTGCGGTGAGAGCATAGTTCAAATAGTCAGAGTGTATTCTGTAAAAGAACGGATGGGCAACGCCCTCGGCCTTAAGCTTCACACAAGCGTTGTAGATGGCCTCATAGCTCTTAAGCGACTCAACATCAATGCCGTGGGCGGAAAGGATATCAGTGTTGTAGAAATAACCGGTGCTGGTATTTCCGTACGGCACACATTGCCATTCGTCGTTTCTAGTGTAAATAGTCGCCATGTAATCAACGATGTTGGACATGTTGTATTTGTCATAATCAATGAATACCTGAACCGGAACATAAAGCCTGTTCTCACCGGTCATGGCAATGTATTGCGCAGAATTATTCTCGGAACTGTGAATCATGTTTGGCCTATCATCGATTGTAGATGTAAGCATCTTTGTCAGGATGCCGGAAGTGTAAATCACCTCTACTTCGTATCTATCCTGCGAAGCATTGAAAGCCTTCGCCGCATCGGCTGTGCACACCTGCGAATCTCCGGACATGCTTGTCCAGAACACCAGATGAATCTTGCCATCAGGAGCCTTTCCTTCCGGAATATGGCTCTCGTTCGTAACCTTGGCCGCAGCCTGCTCTTCCGAACCGCCCCCGGCGAAACATACCGATAAGGCTAGAGCAAAAATCAGCAAAGTTGTCAAAAACTTCTTCATTTCTTACCTCCAATTTCTCATTTGTTTGTCATATACATGAATAATATGACAGTTTGTTGAATAAAGCAAGCAAAATATAGTCACAAACTCTACACAATTCCACACGCCTGTCTTATTTTATAAACCTCGCTCAGAAAATGCTCTTATTGAAAAGAGCTTGAAGAAAAGGCTATTCACGGATTTCTGTGGGATTGACATTCTCGAGACCGGCCATGGCACCCTCGGAACTGGCCATGGC
>JBQNBA010000148.1:0-4279 GCA_052170175.1 Sphaerochaetaceae bacterium
AGATTGACCGTCTGGATGCCGAGGCCAAGAGGATTAACGAGGAACTTGACCGCCGCTGGCCTGATGCGGTCAAGACCCCTTCGGGGCTGCGATATGTTGTCCTGAAGGAAGGAGAGGGAGAGCTTTGCCCCAGGATGGGGCAGGTCGTGACGGTGCATTACACGGGAACCTTTCTGAATGGGAAGGTGTTTGACAGCTCACAGGCGAACGGCGAGCCTATAAAGTTCAAGATAGGGCAAGTGATAGAAGGCTGGAACGAAGCATTGCAGACTATGCATAAGGGTGAAAAGAGACAGCTTGTCATTCCGCCGGAGCTGGGCTATGGCGTTCATGGGTATCCGGGTGCCATCCCGCCGAATTCCTACCTTGTGTTTGACGTGGAATTGCTGGATTTCTAGTTAGTTAGGAGTACTTACAATGAAGGAAAGCCAAAGGTTTGTCTGTGGAAGCTGCGGTTTCCAAAGCCCCAAATGGCTGGGCCGTTGCCCGGAATGCGGCTCTTGGAACAGCTTTACGGAGGAAACCGTGAAACTCCCAGGCAAGCTGGCTAGGGTTTCTCCGGCTCTAAGCAGCGGCGAGCAGGCGCAGCCCCTTTCTGAGGTGGTGGTTGAGCCTGAGTTCAGATTTCAGACAGGCATGGAGGAATTTGACCGCGTGGTGGGAGGCGGCTTGAACAGAGGCTGCTCCGTTCTGCTTGGGGGTGAGCCCGGAATAGGCAAATCCACGCTTGCCTTGCAGATTTTGGAGAAAGTAAGCGCTGCTTACAAAGTCTTGTATATCTGCGGCGAGGAAAGCCCTGCTCAGATAAAGCAGAGGGCTATGAGGCTGGGGCTTAGGACCGAGGGGATAATCATATACTGTGACACGAGGCTTGAGCGCATAATAGAGGTGATACGGAAAATCAAGCCTGCCCTTATCGTGGTGGACTCAATGCAGACCTTGGCTTCGGCAGAGGTGCCATCCGCTGCCGGTTCGGTGAATCAGATCCGCTCCTGCACCTCTGAGATTGCCATGACGGCGAAGCAGCTTTCGTGTGCGGTTCTTCTTATAGGGCATGTGACAAAGGAAGGCGTTTTGGCCGGCCCCAAGGTCGTGGAGCATCTGGTTGATGCGGTTCTTTATTTTGACCAAGCTTCCTCCGGCGTAAGGCTTGTGAGAGCTTCCAAGAACCGGTTCGGCTCTGTTGACGAGGTTGGCATCTTCAGGATGACTGACAAGGGGCTTGAGGGGGTAAAGGATGCCCAGGGGCTTTTCTTGAGCGACCGTAGCTCGCAGCGTCCGCCTGCCGGGATTGTGTTCACTGCCGTTGTCGAAGGCTCTCGCACTTTTCTCGTTGAGATTCAGGCTCTTGTCGTGTCGGCCAAGTCCGGGTACAGCAGGGTGTACTCGGACAAGATTGAGGCGGCCAGGGTCACGAGGGTCGCCGCCGTTCTGGAGCGGCATGCGGGGATTCCCCTAAGTGACAAGGACATATACGTCAACGTGGCGGGGGGAATCAGGCTTGCCGATGTTTCGATTGAGCTTGCTCTGGCGATTGCGCTTTTCTCGGCTGCAAGCGGAATCCTCATTGATTCCAGGACGGTAAGCCTGGGGGAGCTCAGCCTTGCCGGCGAGGTGCGGCCGGTCGGTTTCTTGGATAAGCGTGCGAAGGCGGCGGCCGAGCTTGGCTTCACGAAGGCCTTCATCCCCAGAATGAAGAACCCCGGCAAAACGCTTGAATACATGGTCTGTCAGACAGTGAAGCAGGCCCTTGATGCCTGCCGTCAGCTCTATGGCGGCACAGCCGCCGCTAGGGATGAGCGGTGACGGACGTGTTGCCGGGCTGTTT
Organism: Sphaerochaetaceae bacterium; assembly: GCA_052170175.1. Lineage (GTDB taxonomy): Bacteria > Spirochaetota > Spirochaetia > Sphaerochaetales > Sphaerochaetaceae > JAAYFO01. The sequence goes on from JBQNBA010000148.1 coordinate 1,829, forward strand.
GACATAACATTCCTAACTCGGAAATATGCCTGTCTGACGAAGAGCCCGGTGAAAAGCGGAATCGCAACGCGCGTTTCGCAGTGCGCATTTCGGTGCGTTTCAGGCGAATTTTGCCAGCAGAATCGGGAACACGATGAAGGTGCCGATGATGGAACCGATGCTGGTTGTGAAGAATATGGTCAGAGCGTGAAGGAAGCGGTTCCTGAACCAGCCCTTGAATGTTCCTGCGTCATCGACCAGCGATTCGAAGTCCTGAACCCTTGGCTTGCGGAGCTCCGACTCCGCTATGCCTGCGAACATGCCCACGCCCACCACCGGGTTAAGAGCGGCGAATGGGGCGGTGACCGCCGATATCAGCCAGTTAAGAGGATGCGCCCCGGAAAGAGCCGCCGCTATCAAGGTGCAGCCCGCATTGGAAGCCGCCCAAAGGATGAACTGGAAAAGCCCTTTGTCCCAGCCTTTCGCTATGAAGCCATAGGCAATGCCCGCCACTATGAGAGCCGGCACCGCAAACGAAGCGATTTTGCCGCTGCTGCCCTTTTTCGGCGGTTCTGAGATATCGGAGATATCCGTTGAGATTTCTCCCTTTTCAAGCTTGCCTATCGTCTCTATTATCCCGCTGGCATGGCCTGCCCCTATGACAGCCACCTTGTTTCTGCCGGGGGCGGTGTAGATGCTGGAGGCCAGATACCTGTCTCTCTCGTCTATCAAGGCCTTCTTGGCCCCGGGTAGCTCCTTTGCCAGCTCCTGCATCATGGATTGAAGGGTATCGGTGTGCTTCAGCTCCTCAAGCTCCTGTGGCGTGACCTTCTCCTTTGAGAAAGCGCTTGATATGAGGGTGGCTATAAGCTTGCATTTGTTCCAGACGTTGGACAGCCCCCAGGCCCTTTTCAGCGTGATGGATATCTCTCTGTCGCACAGAGAACAGGGTATGCCCTTCTTCTCCGCTATTCTGGCAGCTCCCAGGATTTCCTCTCCGGGGGCGACCCCTGTGCCTTCGCCGATTCGTTTCTGGAATGAGGCCAGAGCAGTGTTTGCCAGAAGCAGAAACGCCTTGCCTTCTTTGAAGACCTTCCGCAGATTCATCGACGAATAGTCACGCTGGTTTGTCTTGGCTTCCATGCGGCCCTTGTCCAGCTCAATGCAGATTCTGTCAGGATTGACCTCTTCGATTATCCTTTCAACCTCACCTACGCTCTGGCGGGAAACATGGGCTGTGCCTATGAGGGTGATTGCGCTTCCGTCCTCAAGGCAAAGCTTATTGACTGTATCCGAGATGGCTTCTATTTTCAAAATGGCGTCTCCTTGAAAGAAATATAACCGCGGCGTTCAGCCCTTGACAAGAACCTGCGCCACGAATTCCACGGCGTTCTCTCTCATGAGCCGCAGAAGCAGAACCCCCTGCCGGGCTGTGCAGTATCTGTATAGAAACGAATGGAGGCGGCCGGGGGCCGGAAGCTCGGTCAGCTGCTCGAAGCTGTATGTGCCGCGCTCTATCTGAAATGCCGGATTCTGAATGGCGGGCAAGGGAAGCCCGTTGTCAGCGGCGTCTTTATCTTCGGGCGAGGGAGGGTCTTTCTCCGCTTTTAAAAGGAGCTTGAAGCTTACGCTGTCATCGCAGCTGTAAGCGATGGACAGGCATATCTCCGAGCCGATTGGAATGCTGAACATTCCTTCTATGACAGAGGCATAGCAACTGTCCATCTCCAGAGCGTCATAGGCGCGCTGGTATTGAATCTCCTGGAACAAATGGAGTTTAATCATAGGGGAATGATAATGGAAACAAATAGGAAAGTACAGTACACCCTCAAGCGGCGCAAAGGTCAGAAAAGGGTGTATCTCCGCATCCAAGGCGATGGGTCTCTTGTTGTGACGGCAGGGGAGTCTGTAAGTCAGGCTTGCATAGATGCGCTTGTTCTGGAGAAATGGCCTTGGTATCTTAAGACGGCGGCCACCAAGACTGTTGAGCATGATTACCGTGATGGCGATTCCTTTCATCTTCTAGGCAAGCCGCTTGTCTTGGAGGTGGTTGTCGGAGCTGAGCGCAATGTTTGCATGGCAAAGGAGGGCAGGCTTGTCTTGATGCTTAGGGGCAAGGTCTCCGATGAGGTCAGCAAGTTCCTTAAGCAAAGGCTCATAAAAGAAGAATACAGCAGGCATTTGAAGGCTTTTCTTGAAAACAGGATACCGTTCTGGGCTGATAGGATGGATATCCGTCCCGTTCCTTGCTTCCGGCTGAACAATGCCGTGCGCCAATGGGCCTCCTGTTCGGCCAAGCGGGAGCTTAGCTTCTCGGTTAAGTCCGCCTCTCTGGCTCCTGAGCTTCTGGATTATCTCATAGTCCATGAGCTTTCGCACATACGGCATATGAACCATGGCCCTCAATTCAAGGCGTTGGTGGAATCAATCCTTCCCGATTGGAAGAATCAAAAGGCGCAGCTTTCAAAAGAA
>JBQNBA010000149.1:0-4252 GCA_052170175.1 Sphaerochaetaceae bacterium
GTTCTGTTTGCATATCCTTTCTGCCTCAGTTCCTCCAGGTTGCTGATGGCCTTGCCAAGCTCGCCCTTCACCCAGAATCCTATTGATAGGGTGATGGCCGCTGATTTGCATGCTTCCGAATCGGGATGCTTGTCCGCTATCCGCTGAGCCGTTTTCATCCCATAGTCGCAGTCACCCTGCTTTATGAATGCTGTGGCGACGTAGACCGCTTGATCGGGAGACAGGTTCGCATCAATGGCTTTCTTGAACAGCTTCCAGCATCTCTGGTCTTTCTTCTGGAGCCTCCTGGCACCCATCACGAAGAGGATTGAGCTTCTTCTCATGAATAAGAACACCAGCATGATGACCGCTATCATGCCCATTTTCAGCCAAGGAGACTGAACAGGCAGGAAGAAAACCACTATCATGGCGGCCAGGAAAACATATAGGACTATTTTATTCTTTGTGACTTGTGTCAAGACGCACCTCCATGGTTTTGTCTGCCTAACTGAAATCTATCGTTTTTAACGTCATTAGTACAGCCTCAGTGTCCTATTCAGTCTCGTCATTATCGCTGACTTTCGCTGACTTGCCGCGCATGGTCGTTTTATCCTGCTTTTTGTCATGGCCTTTGGGCTTTCTCCATTGGAATCAGCGACTTTCCAAACGACTTTTCAAGCGGAATCCAAGGCGAAGTTCCAAGCGACTTTCCAAGCGGAATCCAAGACGAAGCTTAAAGGTTGAACAAGGCATCAAATGCCGCCTTGTCCTTCTGCCGTTCATCCTCGCTGCTCTCCCGTGCTTCCCGCCCGATGTCAGTGAGACGGAAGCTTTCGCAGAAATTCGATCTGTCCTTCTCTATGACAAGCTCATCAACTGCTTCAAGGCAGTCATGGTGTGAGCCCGGATGGAAAAACCGGCAGCACCTGCATGAATGAAGCTCTTTCCCGCAGCTCGGACATGCGGTGCGTGGGTGCACGCCGGATTGCAGGGGGGCGTTGCAATACGGACAGGTATTCATAAGGCCAGAAGCTCTCCAAACCGCGCCATCTCGCCATCGGCATAGGATTCATGGGGAATTGAGGCATGCAGGTTGGTTTTCCTGTATCGTGGTATCACATGAATATGGAGCTGCGGAACAGCCTGTCCTGCCGCCTCGCCGTTGTTTATCAGGATATTCGTGGCCTTGCACCCCAGGGCGCGGCGCATCTTGGCATCAACCCGCTTTGCTACGATGATCATATGGGACAGCGCCTCGTCCGGAACATCGCCTGTGGTCGCAAGGACCTGCTTGCATATGACAAGCGCATGTCCCTTCTTGACCGGATTATTGTCCAGTATCACGATGCATATATCATCTTCATATAGCTTGGTTGAAGGGATTTCGCCTCGTATTATCCTAGAGAAAACAGTATCCTGCATATAGCCCCCTTTGCTTGCCGGTGCGGCTTAAGCACATCCAATATACAACTAATGGCGCGGGCATGCAATCAGACGCAATGACGCAGTGGCGCAGTGGCGCAATGACGAAATGATGAAATGACGAAATCCGACACAGCGTCAACCGGAAACGGCAGCGGATGCCGGAGAAAGCGACTGGCCTCTGTCTGCACCGGCGGGGCGGCAAGAGGCTATGGTCACTCCTGCGGCATTTTCCCGCGGCGCTTTGTGATGCTCAGCGACAGAAGCCCGACAAGAATCACGAGATACAGGCTCACTATTCTCCAAAGCAGCATCGCCACGTTCAGATTATCGCCGAATATTGAATTCATTATCTGGGTGAAAGCAGTATCCACAACGCCTATTCCGCCGGGGATGGGGGAGAGCTGCTGGAGTATCTGGCAAAGCGCATTTCCTGTGATAACGAAATTCACATCAAGACGCGGCGATGGATGGAAGCCCAGATATATGAACCACGAGATTAAGTAAAGCGACATGAATGATAGCGAGCAGAACAGGAACAGCAGGAGCGATTCGCCCACGCTGAGGTGGATAGCGGAAAGCTTCCGCTTGAGGCTGTGTATCTCAACTTTCGCCTTCCAGCTTGCCTTGTCCGGATTTTTGACTATCCTGAGCTTCCCTGCAAGCCTTATCAATGCATTGGCAATCGCCGCTATTGGCTTTGCGAACTTCGAGACCATCATCAGGAATATCATGTAAAGGGCGGACAGGCACATGCATATCACAGCGAGAACCCATATGATTGGCTGGAAATCAAACATCTTGAAGTTCATCGCAAACAGCACCGCATGTGTTATGATGGCGGCCAGGGTGTAGTATATGAGCTTTACCAATGTGACGACGCTGGCTTCGGATGGCTTCATCCCTTGGCTTGATGACAGGTACGTTATAGCCCCCGCCACATATCCTGTCTGGAAAGGCGTTATATAGCCAAGCGAAGTTGCTATCAGGCCGCACTTCATGGAGCTTGCAAGCGATGCGCGCTTCTGAAAGCGCAGGCGCACAAGATGCAGGCTGGCTCCATCGGCCAGTATTGACGAGGCTGCGCAGCCGGCGGCCAGGGCGATGTATCTGTAGTCCACGTTCCGCAGCTTGGACCCAAGCTGCACGATTCCCTCTTTCCAGAACACGTAGGCTATCATCGACATAAGGCCGATTATGGCAATCGAAATTTGAATTATGCGTTTTTTCATCAGATATGGTATTGGTCGTCGAACATCTCGCTCAGGATTTTCCTGAATTCGGAGTTGTCCTGCTTCAGTATCCTTGAGCCCCGGGTTATCTTGCAGAGGCTTATTTCCATCTCGCTTGCGATTCTGCGCTGCGGCTTGCCTTTATAAAGCTCCTTCATCAGGTACCACCTCTTGCTGAGGTCCTCAAGCTCGCTTCTGGTCAGCAGCTCTTCCATGAGCCGGCGGACTGTGCGGCGGTCTGTTGTTCTGGCGAATATCTCAACCAGTTCATCAAGGTTTTCCATGCTCTTGTCGTTCTCCTGCTATGTGATTATGCTGCCCGTGCATCCCAGTTGTTCCTTATTCCTAAACATCTATGCCAAGAAATCGTTTCACAAGAATGCCGATTATGAAGCTTATGGCCGCCACCGCAAGCGAAATCCCCGCCATTTCAGCGAATCGTCTGCCGAATGACACCCCTTCCTTCGCCACCGATATGTAGTAGGTGAATCCCATTATTATCAATATCACTATTCCCAGCATGACGGCAAGCGCCACCATTGAAAGGTCGTTTGGGAGCAGAACGTAGGGGAGAACCATCAGCACCACCGTCAGCACATAGGCAGCGCCTGTGTAGAGGCTGCTCTTGACTGCATCCTTGCGTCCTTCGTTCTTTGACGACAGATATTCGCTTGAAGCCATGGAGAGCGTCGCTGATACGCCTGTGATTATTCCGCTCAAGGCCACCAGCCTTGTGTTCTGCAGGGCGAATGTCAGTCCCGCGATAGTCCCGGAAAGCCATGAAGCGGACGTGCAGCATGCGCGGCTTAAGGTCTGCCCCGGTGTATCCCTTCCATATTTCGGCATGACGTTCCTCATCCTCGGCTATCCGCAGCAGCACCGCCTTGTTCTTGCCGTCTTTCATTGAATCCGCTATTCGAAGATAAACCATATGCTCCGAGATTTCACCCTGCTGCATGGTCATTATTATCCTGCGGACTTTTTCAGAAATCATGGATTCCTCCAGAAGAATGCCGTGGCAAATTCAGTAATGAAATCACTATACTACACGCCGCCTGTCCTTTTCCAGTGCAGCGCTTCAATGCTGCCTGCGTTTTATCTCGTGCTCTGTGCTTTGTTCCAATATAATATTTTCTTATGCTTTGGGGCATGGCAATAGCTATTTGCCGTTTCAGACCGTTTTGACGACAAAAGAAGTCCTCGCAAGCGGAGCCATCGGGGTCACATTTGAAGGAATGATTGAGATGCTTGCCATCTTGATTATTATATATGGAATGCTTTTTAATGATGAAGATTAAAGAATATGGAATGAAAGGACCTTAATTGAAGAATTAGAAATCTGGGCAAATGAGAATGCTGTAAAGAGGTTGGAATCAGCCGTTGAAGTCTCAAATGAAAGTGCAATTTGCGGAGATGAAACTATGATTGTATTGGAATTAGCCTTGTACTGCCTTTTATTCACAATAATGGTGCGATATGCTGTGAGAGGCGGAGCGATTGACGGGCTGTATTTTTATCCGAAGGCTGTGCAGGATCGAGCTATTGAAATAGGCTTGACCACAAGAGAAGCGATGCAGCGCAGACAGAAGATATTCATGACTGAATTCTGCATTGTCATG
>JBQNBA010000150.1:0-4231 GCA_052170175.1 Sphaerochaetaceae bacterium
ATGATGTGGAGCCGTCCTGCATCGAGAGCATCATAGTGCAGATAGCCGATGCCATAAGCGCCGCGCGTCCGGGCGCCAGGCGGGAGACTCTGGACAATTACATAAAGCGTCTTGAGAATCTGGAGCAGATAGCCGTTTCATTTGATGGCGTTGACAAGGCGTATGCCATACAGGCGGGCCGTGAGCTGCGGATTCTGGTGAACAGCGAAGTGGTCGATGACGTCAAGTCAAAGGAAATCGCCAAGGGGATCGCCCAGCGAGTCGAAGCGGAGCTGCGGTATCCGGGGCGCATCAAGGTCACCATCATCAGAGAAACGAGAGTTGTCGAGTATGCCCGTTGATAAGGCGAATTCAACAGCAAAGGTTCTGCTCCTTGGGGATGTCTACGGGGATCCGGGGTGCAGAGCCTTGTTTTTTTGCCTGCCGAAGCTCAGGAAGCAGCTTGAGCCGGATTTTGTGGTGGTCAACGGCGAGAACGCCTCAGGCGGATTCGGGCTTGATGCGGCGATGATGGGAAAGTTCTTTGATGCCGGAGTGGATGTCATAACAAGCGGGAATCACATATGGCAGCAGGAGGATATAATTCCTTATCTTGACAGCGAACCAATGCTGCTGAGGCCTGCGAACTATCCAAGCCAGAATCCCGGCAAGGGGCTGGCTATAAAGAACGGGGTGGCGGTGATTAACCTGCAGGGGCGTTACAGCATGCTTCCCATTGATTGTCCGTTCAAGGCCGGGATGACCCTTGCCGAGAGGGCCAGGAAGCAGACGCCGCTTGTGTTTGTGGATTTTCATGCGGAAAGCGCCTCGGAAAAGGAAGCCCTGGGCTTCTATCTGGACGGGCAGGTCACTGCGGTTGTCGGGACTCATACCCATGTCCAGACGGCGGACGAGAAGATTCTGCCCAAGGGAACCGCATACATCACTGACCTTGGAATGTGCGGGCCATACGAGAGCGTGATTGGCTCCGACCCCGCTTTAGCCATATCAAAGCAGGAGACCCAGATGCCATACAAGCCGGTCGTAAGCGATAGCCCCGCTTACATGCAGGGGGCGTTCATTGAAGCTGACACCGTTTCCGGGAAAGCGCTGTCAATATCAAGGGTATGCCTTGCCTGCGGGATTTGATATGGGCAGGACGATGACTGCTATGCAGCTTGCCAGAAAGAAATTCCCCGAATACGATTCTGATAGGCTGCAGGCTTTCTTTGCATGCAGGAATGTGTGGATAGCCGATGAACTGGTCACAGAACCTCAGATGAAAGTGCCTTCCGATTCCTCTATTGAGATAAGGCTTGACGAAAAATACGTCAGCAGGGGGGGCTTGAAGCTGGAGCATGCGCTTGATTGCTTCGGGCTTGACGTGCGGGGTCTTGTAATGCTGGATGCAGGAGCGTCCACGGGAGGCTTCACCGATTGCCTTCTGCAGAGGGGCGCCGCCCTTGTCCACAGCGTTGACGTGGGTTACAATCAGCTTGATTTCAGACTGCGCAAGGATTCAAGGGTCGTGGTTCACGAGCGTCAGAACATCATGGCGCTGCAAAGTCTCAATCCGCCGGCGGATGCAGCGGTGGCGGACTTGTCTTTCCGCTCCATAAGCGGGGCGGCCAGTCATATAATGTCATTGATAAGCCGAAAGATTCTCCTAGCCCTGATAAAGCCGCAGTTCGAGGTGCCTAGATGGCAGGCAGGCTTTGATGGTGTGGTCAAAGATACAATGCTCCTGCGTCAGGTCATGGCCGGGGTGCGGGAAACACTGAATGAAGATGGATGCGGAATCGTGAAGCTGACCGTTTCCCCTCTGCGGGGCAGGAAGGGCAATGTTGAATTCCTCGCCTGGCTCGAGCCGGGGGCGGGCATGGATGAACCCGAGTTCAAGCAGGTTCTGGAAAAGTGCCTTTCTGAGATTGAATGATTCGCTTATGCATCAGGGGCATTGAGTGCAGCAAGGTCGTTGAGTGCAGCAAGGCAGGTCATTGAGGCTTCCCCTCCACCAGTATCACAATCTTCTCCAAGCCGGGGAATGCCCGCTTGAGGGTCTGGTTCACCTGCTGCGTGGCTATCATCGCGCTGTCCTTTGCTGATGAGAACTTCTTGCTGAAATCCACAAAGGCATAGTTGTCCGTTATTGTGATGCCTATTAGCTTTGTGCCCTTTGGAATCATGGTATGAAGCCCGGAAGATCTGGATGGTCCTGCCAGAAGCGCTTCAATCACAGCATGGGCGGTGTCTGAAGATTTTTGCAGCGTGACTGTCTCTTCCCGGAAGGAGATGCTTGAATCGCCTATGGACACGAAGCATATTCTGGCCTGGGCTGGGGCTTGCTCCTTTTTTTCCTCGGATTCGTGTATCAGGACGGCCACGCCGGAATCTTTGACCGCCTTCCTTATCCGAGGGACAAACACGATGGCAAGAGCCACGCAGAAGATGACAAACGAGGCTGCGCCTATCAGCAGGGGCTTAATTGATGGCTGCGGCTTCTTCTCCTTTAATGGCTGTTGCTCAAAATCAATCATCAAGTCGGATTATACAACTTTAAGCGGGGTTGCGATACCTTTACATCGGGGCTGAAACTCCTTACTATTCACATACTATTGATTTAAAGGTGATTTAAAGGAAAACTGACTATGACAGAGAGAATTCCCGTCGTTTCCATAATAGGGAGGCCCAATGTCGGCAAATCGACCCTTTTCAACAGGCTGGTGGGCAAGAGGCGGGCTATAACCGACCCGACCCCCGGAGTCACACGCGACCTGCTCAGAGATACATGGCTGCTTTTCAATCATCAGGTGATGTTGATTGACAGCGGCGGGGTGAAGGCCGACCGCGGGATGATAGATGATCTGGTGAGCCGCAAGAGCCTTTCGGTTCTCAGCGATTCGGATGTGATTCTGTTTCTCGTTGACTGCACCGAGGTGACCGCAGAGGACAGGGTGCTGTTTGACAAGATGAGACCGTACAGCGATAAGGTGGTGCTTGTCGTGAACAAGGTGGATGACCCGTCCAGGGAGAATCTGGTTTGGAACTTCTTCTCCTATGGGTATCAGCGGGTCATAGGCATATCATCCTCGCATGGGCTGGGGATCGGCGACCTTGAGGAGACTGTGGCAGGGATGCTGGGGCTGGAGGATGCCGATGAGATAGAGCCGGAAAAGGAGACCTTGAAGCTGGCGGTGCTGGGGAAGCCCAACACGGGCAAAAGCACATTGACGAATCTTCTCACGGGCAAGGATCTGAGCATTGTCAGCAGCATTCCCGGCACAACACGCGATGTCGTCATTGGGGAGTTCAGGTTCAAAGGCACTGACTTCACAGTTCTGGATACAGCCGGCATAAGGCGCAAGAGCAAGGTTGAAGAGGATGTGGAATACTACTCTGTGAACAGGGCGATCAAGACGATTGATGAATGCGATGTTGTCCTGCTGATGGTGGATATAAAGGAGGGTCTGTCCGACCAGGACAAGAAGATTGCGCAGCTTGTGGTGCGCCGCGGATGCGGAATAATCATCGTTCTTAACAAAATCGACCTTCTGTCTGGCCTTGAAAATGAATTTGAGGCCATCGTTGATAAGGTGCGATTTCAGTTTCCTGTTCTGGCGTTCGCTCCGATTGTGGGATTGTCAGCCCTCAAGGGCGAGAATGTGGAGAAGGTTCTGGATGCTGTTCTCAGGGTTCGCAGGCAGCTGGGCAGGAGGATTGACACACCGGTTCTCAATAATGCGATTGCCTCCTGGACCGATGCTTATCAGCCTCCTCGCGGCGCTCTGGGTCACTACAAGGTTCTTTATGGAACCCAGATAGGGGTGAATCCTGTAAGGTTCCTGATGTTCGTCAACAGGATAAGCGGCTTCCCGGTCATATATGAGAGTTATCTTAAGAACTGCATACGCAGGGATCTTGGATTCAAGGATGTGCCTGTGGAGCTTGTGCTGCGTGAACGCAGACGGAATGAAAGCAAGAATGCGCTTGGGCCGAAGCCGGCGGGAAGCAAGTCTCCCAAGGCTTCGCCTCCTAGGAAATCAGCCGTCAAGCGCAGGCCTTCGGAATTGGCCGGAAGAGCCATAGCGAAGCCAAAGCCCAAGAAACCCGGTGCGAAGGCGAAGGCCCTTGCAAAGCAGGCGGTCAGAAAGAAATGAAGTACAGGGCGGTCTGCTTTGATATTGACGGCACCTTGTATGAGCCTTCGGTGATGAGAAGGAATCTTCTTCTGTGCTGGCTGCGTCATCCTATG
>JBQNBA010000151.1:0-4200 GCA_052170175.1 Sphaerochaetaceae bacterium
GGCGCAAAATGAGGGCTGCTGCAAGGTTCAGATTTCAAATGACGGCTCCCTTAGCCTGATTGCCTGCCGCCATCCGCTTCTGAGGGGCAAGGCGGTGCCTGTGACCGTGATGATGGCCCCCAATACGAAGGCGCTTGTGATAAGCGGGCCGAATGCCGGCGGCAAGACGGTGACGATAAAGACTGTGGGGCTGATGGCCATGCTTAACCAGCTTTGCGGCTACGTCCCCGCCGCTGATGGAACTAAGCTCGCGCTGTTTGACAATGTGTTCACCGACATAGGGGATGACCAGTCCATAGAGGCGGAGCTATCGACTTTCTCAGGGCATATGAATCAGGTGGGGTTCATCCTGAGGACGATGACCAGAAAATCGCTGGTGATTCTTGATGAGCTTGGCTCCGGCACCGATGAGATGGAAGGCTCAGCGATTGCAAAGGCGGTGCTGCAATACTGCATGAGCCATGCCGGAACTACCCTCATTTCAAGCCACCACAATGCCCTCAAGCAGTTCGCGTACGTCACTGACAATGTGATGAACGCCTCGATGGAGTTTGACGAGACAACCCACAAGCCGACTTTCAGGGTGATTGCAGGTCTGCCCGGAGAGAGCCATGCGATTGACACGGCGATTCGGATGAAGCTTCCCGATGAGGTCATAACGGCCGCCAGGGAGTATCTTGGGCGGGATGAGGTGAGCGTCAGCAAGCTCATAAAGGAGCTTGAGCAACGCAGAATAGAGGCGGAAAGGAGGCTTGAGGCCATTGACGCGCGGCAAAAGGAGCTCGGCGACCAGAAGCGCCGGAACGATCTGCGGGCGCTGCAGCTGGATCAGAAGGAGTATTTCATAAAGGAAGGCAAGCTTAAGGAGCTTGACAGCTACATATCAAGAAGCCGCCGTGATTTGGAGAATCTTGTCACGCAGCTGCGCGAAGGGGAGCTGACCCGCGAGAAGACGAAGCAGGTCAAGCAGTTCATAGAAGGGATGCAGAGCGACCGGAAGGATTTTGAGGCGAGGATTGAGGACAAGGCGCAATCAATCAGCCGCAGATATGCTGCGGGCGCGGACGACAAGGCCGTGAAGAAGATTGAACCCGGTTCCATTGTCCTGTGCGGAGCTTCCAGGCGGGAAGGGGTGGTCGTCCGCAGCGCAGGGCGTGGAAAATGGCAGGTCGCTGTGGGGCAGATGAGATTCACCCTCCCGGAGAAGGAGCTGGAGCCAGCTCCGTACAGGGAGAGCAGGCCGGCCATGGTTCAGTACAGTCTGGCGACCGCCAAGCCGAAGCTTGTGATTGATGTAAGAGGCATGACGCTTGAGGGGGCGGTTTCAGCGCTTGCCGACCAGATAGAGGCGTGCATGGTTCATGGCATAGAGTCTTTTTCCATAATACATGGCTACGGGGATGGAATCCTTTCACGCGGTCTGCATGATTATCTTTCCAAGGCCAGAGGAATAGCTGAGTTCAGATTCGCCATGCCTGATGACGGCGGGCAGGGCAAGACATACGTCAAGCTGGGGTAGCAGTCCTCTGCGTTGCGAGGCTTGACCGAATGCGCCCCATGCGGCCGCCTTCTTCTAGAGTGGCCCCCTGCGTTGCGAGGCTCAAGGCCGCTTTGCTGCGTTTTTCGGTCGGGTGGGCGCTGGGAGTGCGTGAGAGTGCGATTCGACCAAACGGGCATGATTTAATCAGACAAGCATTATTCGGTCGGACAAGCCTTATTCGGCAGGAGTTCAGGACAACCTGCCGCTGGGGCTCATTCCTTTTGGCTCTTCACGGATTTCTGTGGGATGCCTTTCCCTTCCTGCGGCTATCAGCTGCGGTCTGCGGCTATCAAGTTGCGGACAGCCTCCACCGCAACCCGTATGGCGCTGTCGGCATCATGGAACTTGGGATTGTCCATGCCCAATGCCTCACGCTCCTGATTCCCCACCACGAAGAACTCGGAGCCGCATCTTGCCCCCAGAGCCGCCGCCACGGTGAACAGGGCGGCGCTTTCCATCTCACTGGCAAGCACTCCAAGGGCTTTCCAAGCGGCCCATTTCTGATTCAGTTCAAAGGAGACAGGCATGCGGTCGGGGGAGTGCTGCCCATAGAAAGAGTCCTTGCACTGGACAACGCCCAGATGGTATTTCATCCCAAGCTTGATTGCCGCATCCCTTATGGCGGCGACTACATCGAAATCAGCGACTGCGGGGAACTCAATCGGCGCATACTCTCGGCTGGTTCCCTCGGCGCGGACGGCTCCTGTCGCTATCACTATGTCCGAACCCATCACGGGCAGGGCGATGCCTCCGCAGGTTCCCATTCTTATGAAGGTGTCGGCTCCGCAGGCAAACAGCTCTTCCATCGCAATCGATGCGCTCGGTCCGCCGATGCCGGTCGAGGTCACGCTGACCGGCTCCCCGTCCAAGGTTCCGGTGTAGGTGACGTATTCCCTGAAATCGGCGACAAGCCTGGCATCATCTAGATGGCGGGCAATCAGCGGGACACGCTTCGGGTCACCCGGAAGTATGACGTATCTTCCTACATCGCCTTTCTTTATCCTAAGATGGTACTGCACTCCTGTGCCGTTCATATAATCGCTCATAATCAGCTCCTGCGTATTGGAACTGAAATTGTACTATGTTTTGCCAAGCAGGTCAAATGAGAAGAATTTATTGCAAATCTCTGGTTTTGATGGTTAAATTCAGTATGTTGGAGATTTGGGGGGTGAGCATGCCTTGCAAGGAAGAAAGGGAGAGATTGCTGATAGTCAGCTTCGATGCCGTGGGAAGCGAGGAATTAAGGCTGTTTGGGTCTGATTCGAATTTCCGGCGGCTTTTCTCCAATGGCCGCATCTACCAGAATCTGGACACGATAATGGTTTCCAACACTTACCCTGTTCATGCATCGGTCAGCACCGGGCGGCTGCCTTGCGAGCATGGCCTTATAGCGAACACTGCATTGGAGCCTGAGTCGGGGCATGGCTGGAACTGGGACAGCTCGGTTCTTAAGTCCAAGCCCATATGGAAAGCCGCCTGGGAGAAGGGGCTTGAGACGGCTGCGATAATGTGGCCTGTCACCGGCTACGCGGGCGGAAGCCTGAAGCACAATCTCCCCGAGATACTGGTTGCGCCCGGACAAAGCATGGTCGGTGAGTATCTTGCCGCAGGTTCGAAGCTGCTTTGCATAAGAAGCTATATAAAGTTCGGTCGCATCCTCAACCGGAATGATGCAGGGGGGCAGCCGGAGAAGGATCTGTTCGCCACAAGCGTGCTGGAAGACCTGTTTGTGCGAAGGAAGGGGAAACAGCCCGATTTATCGCTTCTGCACCTCACCGAATACGACAGCGCCTGCCACATATGGGGCAAAGGCTCTCCGCAGAGCCTTGAAGCGCTGAAAGGGCTTGATTCAAACCTCGGCCGCATCTTGAAGGCGGCAAGCCCCGGAACCAAGGTGATTGTGTTCTCTGACCATAGTCAGCTCAACTTCGATGAATTCTGCGACCCGGATGGCCTGTCGATGGAGAGGTTCGGCAATGATGGGCATCGGAGGTTCTATTTCTACTACTGCGGCGGCACATGCTTCTGCTTTCCCCGGCATCTCAGTGAACAGATGCAGTGCGACCTTCAAGCCTTCTGTCTAGGGCTTGGCGGGGTCGAAAGGCTGCTGACCGAGACCGAGATGCGCCAGTCTGGATTCATGGACAGGGGAGCCGCATTCGGGCTCTCTGCCAGGGCAGGGGTGGTCTTTGACAATAAGATAAGAGAGAAGGCGGAGCATGGCTATCCGCCGGACAAGGCGCATTGCAAGGTGTTCATAGCCACAAGCTGGCAGGAGGAAAGCCCCTGTTCAAGCGTTCTTGATGTGACAAGGCTTGCTGCTAAGGTGTTGAAGCTTGATTATAAGGAAGGGATTCTATGAAGATGACGAAACCAGAAAAAAGCTGGATTATGTACGATGTGGCCAATTCGGTCTATGCCACCGTGATGGTCGCTGCGATTTTTCCGACTTATTTCGCCGGTGTATGTTCAAATGCGGGTGTCGCCGGCGATTTCTGGTGGGGGATAAGCACTTCGATCGCAACATTCACGCTTGCTGTGCTTGCTCCTGTCATAGGGGCTTTCGCCGATGTCAAGGGCTGCAAGAAGAGGATGTTCTCCGTCTTTCTGTTTCTGGGGCTTGCATTCACTTTCCTGAATGCCCTGACCGATAATTGGCG
>JBQNBA010000152.1:0-4162 GCA_052170175.1 Sphaerochaetaceae bacterium
AACATCAGCTTCTCTCTGTTGTTCTCGAATTGACATGGAAGCCCTCACGCTTCCTATACTTCTTCTTCCTTCGCTGAACTTTAAAAAACAAAGCGTTCTTTCATGAACGCTCCAGTAAGATATCAAATCCCCCATTTTATGTCAACAGTCTTTTCACGAATTTCATGCAATCAAAAATCAGAAGTCAAAAATCAAAAATCATCAGTAAAATGCAGTCTGAAGCAGCTGGTCATAGACGCCGCCCCTTCTTTCTGCAGACATGCGCTGCTTGCCAGATGAATCCCAGAGCATCGCGTCTGCATTGACATGCCTGCCATGCAAGGCAGTCGGCGCTTCACGGCCTAATGCCTCTGCTCCTTGTTCTCGTAAACCTCGCAGAATCTGGCTGCGAACGATGGATTCAAACCCGCTGTCCGCAGATGGGATATATCGCCAAAGCAAAGAACACGCCAGCAGACATTTCCCTTCTGCCTTTCCTCTGTAGCCAAAGTCGTCACAGAACTTGGAAGAGCGCAGAATTCATGCCACAGAATCATCGGCGATATGCTTAGCAAATGCCCCAGCATCACAGCCTCGACTCCTAGATGACAGAAGAAAGCCAAAGTCTCGCAATTGCCCTTGTCTGTTCTGTATGCATGCCCCTCTCTCCTGTAACCATAATCCGCAAGAACCTTATCCAAACCTTCTGCGACTTCAGAATAATAACGGCTTATATCTCCGCTTCTCATCTCGGGCGTCTTTGACCAACCGTCATAGCTGAAAAAATCCTCATGCCGCATCCAGTCGTTTGGATACCAATCCCACGGTATATCAGCCGAATCAGGGTCGTATGGCTTTCCGGCGATTGGATGAACGAATTCCGTGAGCCAGCTCAACTCAGTCGCAGTGCGCCCCACCCGCCTTAGTGTCATCGAGGCGGTATCCTTTGCCCTTCCCAAAGGAGAGACAAAGTAGTCGGAGACCTCAATTCTCTCCATCGCATCCGCAAGCGCAGCCGCTTCCTTCCACCCACGCGGCGTAAGCGTATCATGCTCGTAATCAGGATCCCCATGCCTAATGATGATAAGCTTCACACAACCCTCCAACGGCATGCATCTTCCTATGGCATGCGATTTCAAATGCACCTGTGATCATAGCGAAACTTCCTTGTTGCCCGTGGCCTTCATGTAGATGAGCAGCGAAATGATAGTCGTCACAGTAAGAATCGTGGCATAAGCCGCAGCGATGCCATAGTTTCCACGGCTCACATAGGTGTAAACAGCCAGCGTGAGGGTTATGGTGTTGGCATTGTACAATATCACCGCCGTTGACAACTCGGTGATGATCGTCACCCAGCTTAGAATCGCTCCGCTTATTATCCCATTGCCCATCATCGGGACAGTGATCCGGAAGAACGTCTTCATCTTGCTTGCCCCCAGGCTTATCGAAGCTTCCTCTATTGACATGGGAATCTGCTGCAGGACAGCCACTGACGATCTTATAGTATAAGGTATGCGCCGGATTATCAAAGCAATCACCATTATGGCGGCTGTTCCCGTAAGCATAAGCGGTTTCTTGTTGAACCCCAGAATCAAGGCGATTCCTATCACCGAACCGGGAATGATGTATGGAATCATCGAGATTGTATCAATGACCTTGTTGATTGCATTGTTCCGTCTTACGACAAGATAAGCAATCAGAATAGCCAGCATCACAACCAAGCCAAGAGCCGTTATGCCGATTATGAATGTGTTTGGTATGGCCTTCTTGAGATGAGTGAACGCAAATCTGTAGCTGTCAAGCGAGTAGCCAGGCACGAAAAGCTTCCCGCTCGTCTTCTGAAAGGACGAGTATATCACATAGACCTGCGGCATGAACGAAAGCAGCACCACGAACCAGCAGTATATGTGAATAAGGACATTCTTCAAGCCATGGGCTTTCTTGCGTTCGATTGAATGCATCGCATTCATCGTGAATCTATGCCTGCTGTTCATGTACCGTTGAATCAGGAAAATAGCGGCAGTTATAATAATGGCTATGACACTCACCGCAGCACCGAAATTGTGATCTCCGCCGGTCTCGGCGAAGTATGCATCATAGATTATCACCGGAAATGTCTTATACCCCTCTCCTATCAGAAGAGGAGTGCCGAAATCGGCGAAAGCTCTCATGAACACAAGAAGAGAGGCGGCTATTATTGTAGGCATGCAAAGCGGTATGACAACAGTGAAGAATCTCTTGAACCCCTTGGAGCCCATGTTCTCTGCGGCTTCCAGCAACGAATTATCCACATTCTTGAGCGCTCCGCAAAGGTAAAGAAACACCAGCGGGAACAATTGAAGCGACAGAACAAGAAGTATCCCCTTGAACCCGTATATGCTGCCAACATGTATGCCGGCAGCGGCAAGCAGCTTGGTGAATATCCCGCTTCTTCCCATCAGCACTATCCAGGCGTAAGCGCCTATGAATGGGGCGGACATGCTGCATAGGATGACAAGAACCTGCAACAGGGATTTGCCGCGGATCTCATACATCTGGTAGAAGTACGCCAATGGAACCCCCACAACAAGCGCTATGGCCGTAGTGCATATGCTGACCAGCAAGCTGTTGCCAATTGATCTTACATAGTATCCTTGACCGAAAAACGACTTGAATCCTTCAAGCGAGAAGCTTCCATTCACTATGACAGCAGCCCTCAGAAGCTTGATAAGAGGATAAATCAGAATCAAGGCATACATGAGTATTATCAAAAGGGACACCAGTTTCCAGATATCGCTTTTTTTTGCAGTGGCTGCTTTCATCGCAAAGCCCCCATCAACCCATCAAGATCGTTGGAAACGCCTTTGACAAGATTTCTCTTTCCTTCCGCATCGAATATGTTGATTTTCTCCGTCTTGATTCCAAGCGAGATTTCAGTGCCCTTCCCTATTATGCTGTCAATCTGCGACTCCTGGACTATCTCAGCCTTCTCCCCATTCTCAAAATGAACGAAATAATGGGTATTCAATCCAAGGAAAACCGCATCGTCAATGACAGCCTTCACCCCATCCGCGCCGGCAGGCTTGACCACGAGTTCCTCCGGCCTGATAGACGCAATGACATCTCGGCTGCGGATCTCATTGTCCATAACGGTGTCCACGCCAACTGAAGCCTTGCCGGGAAGAATCAGCACAGCCTTGCCGTCACGAACCTCCAATTTAGTCCTCAGGACATTTGTCCGTCCTATGAAAGTGGCGACAAAAAGGTTTGACGGACGCTGATAAAGCATCTTGGGCGTTCCGATCTGCTGGATGTCTCCGGCATTCATGACAGCAATCCTGTCAGATATCGCCATCGCCTCCTCCTGATCGTGCGTCACATAAACTGTCGTTATCCCAACGCTGTTCTGGATTTCCTTTATAACCGTCCGCATCTCAACCCTCAGCTTGGCATCAAGATTTGAAAGCGGTTCATCCATAAGAAGAACATCAGGCGTTATTGCAAGCGCCCTGGCGAGCGCCACACGCTGCTGCTGGCCACCGGAGAGGCGTTCCGGCATACGATTGCGGTATTCCTCAATCTTCATAAGCCTCAGGAACTGGTCGGTCGTGGCCTTTATATCCTCTTTTGGGAGCTTTCTGTTCTTAAGCCCGAAAGCCACGTTCTTCTCAACGGTCATATTGGGGAATATCGCATAATTCTGGAAAACCATTCCGATATTCCTGTTGACAGGATCCATATCATTGATTCTGATATCATTGAAAAAGAAATCACCGCCTTCGATTGAGTTGAATCCCGCAATCATCCGCAGCAACGTTGTCTTACCGCATCCCGATGGACCAAGGAGGGTGAAGAACTCACCCTCCTTTATATCCAGCGATAAGTCAGTGATAATAGTGTTATCGCCGTATTTTTTGACGGCATGCCTTATATTGATATTAACACTCATCTAATTCTGACCCCTTGAGCCTTTGTTATCTGGAAGCGTCTTCGAATATCTTGGTCCACTTCTCCTGCCAGGCTTTCTTATTAGCGCCGCAGAGAGCCAGATCCTCATATGCGACATTGATATCAGAGAACGGCAGCATCACTTCGGTTGTATTGCGGATCTGCGGATTCACCGGACGGGCAGTTGACTTTGCCACTTCCTGCTGGCCTGCATCGGAAATAAGCCAATCCATGAAAAGCTTCGCATTGGCCATGT
>JBQNBA010000153.1:0-4114 GCA_052170175.1 Sphaerochaetaceae bacterium
CCCCCTTTTGGGATTTACTCCAACGAAAGGGGGGCAGTTCAAAGGGCAGCCCTTAATTGCGTGAAGTCTGACTCAATAAGCCTTGGACGAATGAAGCTTTCTGACTTTCTTCATCTGCTTCCTCGCATTGGCCTTGTTGACTCTGTTCCTGATGGTGGATGGCTTCTCGTAATACTCGCGCAGCTTCCATTCGCGGATGATGCCTTCCTTCTCAACCATTCTCTTGAAACGCTTGATGGACTTCTCCAGCGGCTCGTTCTCTTCAACTCTTACAAATGCCATATATCTCACCTCCTTTGCCAACCGGCTCAGACTGCTCTGTAATAATGACGATTTGAAGGGAATTAGTCAATAATCAATGCACGGCGCAGCGAAAACCGCCAGCTGCATCATTCACCATGCGAGAATCAGCAGGGTCCGGGCTTTCTGGCGGACGTTCGGGGGCAACGGAAGGCTGCAACGGCACGTGTCTCAGCTCTGACGCTTGAAGTATTTTTCTATCTGGTCGCTGGCCAGCCTGAGATGGGTGCTGCATGATTCGATGGCCGCTTCCGGGTTCTTTGCAAGCATGGAGTCTATTATCTGGATGTGTTCCGGTATCGATTCACCAAAACGTTTCTTGCTTTCCAGCGATATGATTCGAAATGGATTTATGAGCGTGACATAGCGGCGGTAGCTTTCGATTATGATTTCGTTTCCGGCGGCCTTGACAAGGAATTCATGGAAACGTTCGTCGACCTCTATGTAGTCGGAGATGTTCTCGTAGCTGCTGAAGCGCATGAACAGGGATTTGAACTCTTCAAGCGCGGCGCAGGTCTTATCATCCAAGCGCCCCACTATTTTGCGGATGCTGTAAGGTTCGACCATCATTCTGAATTCCAGGACATCGAGAACCTGCTTTTCGGTCAGCTGACGTACCTGAACCGATTTATTGGAAATGCTCTCCAGCAGGCCTTCTCCTATCAGCTCGCCGATTGCGGAATGCACGGGCGATCTGCTGATTTTCAGATTCTTGGCGATTTCCACTTCGTTGATTCTCTGTCCTGGCTTGATGTCTCCGCTCAGGATGCTTTTGCGAAGATATTGATAAACCTGCCCCTTTATTGTCAGGATTTCAGGAAGCGGCATAATGTCCCCCTACACTAGGAAAATACCTTAAATACTCTGATTTGACAACCACGCGGTTTTATTTGGAGACAGGGCGGATTTGGAGTTTTGGTCAAATGCCGCAGCCGGGGGATCGAAAAAACTTTATTTGCCTGCGAAATTCATTTGACACAGCGGCGAAACGGCGCAATACTTATGCATGATGCATGCATTATGCATTGTGGAGGATAGTGTGCAAACCATATCTTTGCCTTTTGGGAAGGGGATGCAAACGGTTCGCATTTGCGAGCGGAACTTGGCCGGGGTGATTTCAGTGCCGCCGAAGACGAGCGCCAGTGAAGGCGATGACCCGGAATTGATTGCAAGAAAGGCTCTGGAGAATCCGATAGGCAGTCCCCGGCTGTCCGAGCTTGCGGCGGGGAAGAAGAAAGTCGTCATCATAACAAGCGATCACACGAGGGCCGTCCCCAGCGCCGTGACGATGCCCCTGTTGCTTGGGGAAATCAGAAGGGGGAACCCGGATGCCGACATCACGATTCTGGTTGCCACTGGCCTGCACCGGGGGATGACTGAGAAAGAGATGACCGAGCGCTTCGGGGAGAGGATTGTCTCATGCGAGAGGATAGTGAACCATGATGCCTTTGAATCAGAATGCGTTTATCTGGGGCAGCTGCCTTCGGGGAGCAAGTGTGAGATAAATGCAATAGCTGCCAGGGCTGATTTGCTGGTGGCGGAGGGATTCATCGAGCCGCACTTCTTCGCCGGCTTTTCCGGTGGCCGCAAAAGCGTTCTGCCCGGCGTGGCCTCAAAGGATTGCGTTAACATCAACCACAGCGCAGCGCAGATTGCCAATCTGAAATCAACGACTGGAGTTCTGGACGGAAACCCGATTCATGAGGATATGGCGTGCGCGGCCAGGATGGCGCATCTGGCGTTCATCCTCAATGTGCTTCTGGATGAGGACAAACGGGTTTCGTGCGCCTATGCCGGCGATGCGGAGAAGGCTCATAGGATGGGCTGCGACAGGCTTCTACAGGAGAACGGGGTGGATGCGATTCCCGCAGATATAGTGATTACGACAAATGGGGGTGCGCCGCTGGATCAGAATCTCTACCAATGTCCCAAGGGGCTGGCTTCGGCTCTAGAGACTGTCAAGCCCGGCGGGGTGATTATTCTTGCCGCAGCTTGCGACGAGGGCCTGGGAGGAGATTTTTTCGCCCGCCTTATGCAGAGTGGAAACGCCGCCGATGTACAGAAGAGAATCCTACAGACGCCGCCGGAGCAGACAATTCCCGAACAATGGTGCGTCCAGCGATTCACCGGGGCGCTTCAGGAACACAGGATAATGCTTGTCTCGGAACTTGACAGGAAGATTGTCGAGAAGATGGGCTTCATGTATGCGGAGACTGTCGATGAGGCGCTCGCGGCGGCTTTTAGATTGAAGGGCGAAGATGCCAAGGTGACTGTTATTCCAGATGGAGTCGCGGTGATTGTGCGGAAGATTGCTGAAAAGGAGGCTTGATTGTGAAAAAGGCCATTAAACTGAATGATTTGGATAATGTGGCATCCGTGTTTGATACCGCCGGCAAGGGCGAGGAGATTGATGTGAGGGACAAAAGAGGCGCTTCTGAGGTGATCGCTGCGCTTGATGACATCCCTTATGGTCATAAGATCGCTCTCTGCGATTTGGCAAAAGGGGAGCAGGTGACAAAATACGGATACGAAATAGGTATCGCTTCGGCTCTAATCAGAAAAGGGCAGCATGTGCACGTTCATAATATCGAGAGCATACGGGGCCGCGGCGACTGGGATGATGAGAAAAGGGCAGAGATGCTCAAGGAAATGAAGAATTGAGGCGGACAATGGCAAATACGATGACAAACGGTAAATGCACTTTCATGGGTTACGTCAGAAAGGATGGAAAAGTCGGGGTGCGCAATTATGTTGCGGTGCTTCCTTCCGTGGTATGCGTGAGCGAGGTTGTTGAGGCGATTGTCGAGAGGACTGTCGGAACGCAGGGCATCTTGCACCATCAGGGCTGCTGCCAGACCCCTCCCGATCTCGTCAGGACAACGGACTGCCTTATAAAGATAGGCGAGAACCCAAACGTCGGTGCGGTGCTTATCGTGAGCCTGGGGTGCGAAGGAGTGGATGTCGACAGGCTTGAGGCCGAGTTGAGGGCGACGGGGAAGCCAGTGGAGAGGGTCAACGTGCAGGAGATTGGCGGAACCAGCAAGGCAATCCAGGCGGGAATAGACAAGGCGCAGAAACTTGTGATGCGGATTTCCGGGATGCAGAGGACAGAGGTCGATGTTTCCAACCTGATGATTGGAATCAAATGCGGGGCATCAGACACCACAAGCGGCATAGCCTCCAACCCCGTCATCGGCTACGTCGCCGACAAGCTAGTTGATTTGGGCGGAACGGTTGTCTTCGGGGAGACGACGGAGTTCATCGGCGCCGAGCAGGTGCTGAAGGGCAGGGCTAAGGATGCTTCTGTTGCCGCCGATATCGACAGAATCGTGCAGCGAATGGAAAACCGAGCCAAGGCCGTAGGGGTGGATATGCGTGAAGGACAGCCGACTCCAGGCAACATCAAGGGGGGGCTTTCCACGATTGAGGAGAAGTCCCTCGGCGCAATTGTCAAGTCTGGCACAAGAACGATACAGGGCGTCATCGAGTATACGGATGCGCCGAAGGGGAAGGGGCTTTGGATAAAGGACTCCCCCGGCAGGGAAATCGAGCTTCTATCCGGCATGGCTGTCGCTGGCGCTGATGTGATTCTCTTCTCAACCGGACGCGGTGCGCCGCAGGGGTTCCCTGTCGTGCCTGTTCTCAAGATATGCGGAAATCCCATCACCTACGAGCGGATGTCACAGGACATGGACATCAACGCCGGCCTTATAACGCTGGGTGAGAAATCCATAGAGGAAATCGGAGAGCAGACTTTCGATGCCTTGCTCCGCGTGGCAAGCGGGGAAACGACTAAGGGCGAGTCCATCAAGTA
>JBQNBA010000154.1:0-4079 GCA_052170175.1 Sphaerochaetaceae bacterium
GCAGTGCGCTGGGGCGTGTAAGGCAGAAGGATTGGCCCGCTTTTCTGGAAGCGATTAAGTCAGAGGCTGCGGACTTGGGTGCAGGACTGGCTGCGGACTTGGGTGCAGGACTGGCTGCAGGATTGGCTTCGGAGCGGGGTGCGATGCTGTTTTCCGGTCGGTCAAGCCGCGGGTTTCTTGATGCGGATAACAAGATGGCCTATGTCCGTCACAAAGTGGTGGATATCATCCGCCATGACAGCAGCACCGTGGTTCTTGTGCTTGACGGCAGACTTGAATCGCAGGCCGGGCAGTTCGTCTTCCTGTGGCTTCCGGGCATAGGTGAAAAGCCGTTTTCAGTGGCGACCAACGAACCCCTCCGTTTCATAATAAAAAACCGCGGGCCTTTCACCGCCGCATGCATGAAGCTCAAGATAGGCGATGATGTTTATGTGAGAGGACTTTACGGAAATGGCGTTGAGGTCTTGGAAGCAAGGCACAGCATACTCATTGCCGGAGGAACGGGCGAGGCGGTTCTGGTGGAGCTTGCGCGGAAGATTTCAAAGCTTTCGGTGAATCCTGCGGAAAACGGGAGAAAGTCTGTTGCAGGAGGGGCAGAGGCAAAGCTCGATGGCGGATCTGACATTGCGACCTACATAGGAGTTTCAAGCCGGAACGGAGCCGTCATGGGCGGCATTCTGTCCGAGTACGGGCCATGCACGGCTGTCTTTGATGACGGAGTGCCCGGGCGGGTGCTGGAATCGATAAGGATTGAAGAGCCGGATTCGTCCGCTGTCTATATAGTGGGGCCCGAGGCTTTCATGGCCAAGGCTGCCTTGAAGGTCATGGAGCTTGGCGTTCCCGCTGAAAGGATAATGCTGTCGATGGAGAAGAACTCGATGTGCGGCATCGGTCTCTGCGGCGAGTGCGAATGCGGGGGGAGATTGATATGCCAGCACGGCACTTTCATGGGATATGATTTCCTTAGAAAGGAGAGGGTGCTTTGATTGACCTTGGAGAGGAGGGAGCGCTTTGATTGACCCTCACGTGCATTTCAGAGATTGGAGCCAGCGTGATGAGGAAACGGTTCTCCATGGCTTGAGGATGGCGGCCAAGGCTGGATTCCATCAGGTCTTTGATATGCCAAACACTGCTCCTGCCATAACAGGAAGGACTATGACGCTGAAACGGATGGAGCTTGGTCGCGGGGCAAGCCGCCTTGTTTCAGAAGAGACCGGCAGGAAGATATCGTACCGATTCTACGTCGGGATTGTTGCCGACCCCGCTCAGATCGCCATGGCGTGCAGCCTGTGGAGAGAGTTCTTTCCATCGGTGGCAGGGCTTAAGATGTTTGCCTCCCAGTCAACGGGAGACATGGGCATCTGCGCCTGCGATGACCAGCGGATGGTGTACAGAGAGCTTGCCCGGAATGGCTATCGCGGGGTTCTGGCTGTGCATTGCGAGAAACAGTCGCTGTTCACAGAGCTGCCAGGGATGTCATATCAGGCAATGCTGGAGAGAGATTTCCCCGGTGCATCCCGTGACGCTGTTCACAGCTTGCGCCGCCCGCCCGAGAGCGAGACTGAATCGATAAAGGATCAGATTGCGTTTGCAGGAAAACAGGGGTTCAAGGGGAGCCTTCATGTCTGCCATATAAGCGCGGGCGAATCAATTGATGTCGTGAAGTCGGCAAGGTCCAGTGGGTTTTCCATAACATGCGGAGCCACGGGGCATCATTGTCTGTATTCAATGAATCGGCCCGATTATCTTGAGATGAACCCTCCGCTGAGATCGGAGGATGACAGGAAGGCGGTTTTGCAAGGTCTTTCCGATGGTTCGGTTGATTGGCTTGAAAGCGATCATGCGCCTCATTCGATGGCGCGGATAGAAGCAGGCGCCTCCGGGATTCCCGGATTTGGAAACAGCCTCAGGGTGCTGGCCCTTCTTAAAGGAAAGATTCCTGCGGAGAGGCTGGAGGAAATATCCGGGAGAAAGGCGGCCGAAGCCTTTGGACTGGAATATGGGGATGACGATGGACTGGAATGGGTTCTGGGGCAGGATATGGAGGCGATTGCCCGGAGCATTGAGTCGGAATACCCGCTTGACTGATTGAAAAAATCATTCCAAAGGGTTTTCGTTTTTCCCCTTTGATGGTAGAGTTAGATGATTTTGATTTACGAGGAGGTTTCATCCATGTCTTCTTCAGACGCGGATGGCGGTAGTCGCCAGCCGGAAGATCATTGGTTATGTGCAGGAACAAGCCTCTTCGGATGCCTTTGAGATGAAAC
This sequence comes from Sphaerochaetaceae bacterium, assembly GCA_052170175.1. Taxonomy (GTDB): domain Bacteria; phylum Spirochaetota; class Spirochaetia; order Sphaerochaetales; family Sphaerochaetaceae; genus JAAYFO01. Next base: position 2,268 of record JBQNBA010000154.1, read on the forward strand.
GCTTCCGACGAGAGTTGTTGCCGGGAGATGTTTTTATGATAACAATCAGAAAGAACTTGACTTACAGCGCTCCGGGGGGTTCGCCCGTGGAGGCTGATTACAGCTGGGTTGATGCGAGAAATCTCGACAGGGATGACATATCGGCTCTCTCCGATGAATATGGAATAGCCACCGATCTTCTGGCGGATATAATGGATCCGGATGAGCAGCCCAGAATCGAGAAGGACGAGGGGAAGATAAACATCATCATCAGAATCCCCGCCCTGACGGACGACAACATAGATGGAACGATGCAGAACACTGTTCCGCTTGGTGTGATACTCTTTGGGGACAAGGTGCTGACAATCTGTCAGAGCGACAGCGTTGTTCTGTGCGACCTTGCCAAGAACCGGTTCCGGCAGTACCCTCTTGAAACGAAGGAAGGATTCGTCCTGAGCATACTTGGGAGGGCCACGCAGGTTTTCCTTCGTCTTCTCAAGCTTGTCAACCGCCGCAAGAATCAGGTGGAGAGCAGGCTGATCGGCATGACAATCCGCAATTACGAGCTCATGCAGCTTCTGGACATACAGAAGAACCTTGTCTACTACAGCACCAGTCTGACGATGAATCAGGCGCTTATGGAGAAGCTCCTCAAGACAAATCTGTTTGTCATGAGCAGCCAGGATGAGAAGGATTTCCTGGATGATGTGATGATTGATAATGCGCAGGCTCTGTCGATGGCCAAGATATACACTAACATCATCTCGGTCATGGCTGAGAGCTTCGCCTCTGTGATTTCAAACAACATGAACGTGATAATGAAGCGTCTGACGCTGATATCGCTGATGCTTATGTTCCCGACTCTCATAACGAGCTTCTACGGGATGAATGTCAGGCTGCCGCTGGCAGACAATCCGCTGGCCTGGCTGTTCCTGCTGGGCGCCTGCCTGTTCATAAGCGTGGTGAGCCTTTGGGCCCTCTCTGACAGAAGAAGCCGACTGATAATAGGCAAGGAGATGGAGAGCAGGGAGAAGGAAAGCGATGAGCTCATGATTGCCCAGCGGAGGCAGAGGATGCGTGAAATGAGGAAGGAAAAGCGCGCGGGAAACCGCAGAGAGGGCAAGAGCAGATGATCACACTGGCAGAGGGCAGGCAGAAAAGCGTGCTTAACCATCATCCCTGGCTTTTCTCCGGGGCGATTGGGTCGCATGATTCAACGGCAGGCGATGATGTTGCCGGAATTGAGAAAGTGGTGGACAGCAGCGGAGCATTCCTTGCTTGGGGTTACTATGACCCTGATAGCCATATCCCTGTCCGTCTTATGAGCTGGGAAGAGAAGGATGCACCCGATGAAAAGTGGTGGGCGAAGATGCTCAAGTCGTCGATTCTCAGACGCAGGGCTTTCTTCTCCGATGGCAAGGACACCACCGCATTCCGGCTTGTCCATGGCGATGCCGATTTCCTAGGCGGGCTGACGGTCGATGTCTACGGAAGGGTTGTCAGAATTGTCATAAGCTCAAGGCTTGCATATAGGTTCAAGGCTGTGACAATCAAGACGATTGATGCCTTGTTAAAGCCTTCTTTGATTATTTCCAACACGGATTCTGCGTTCTGCGCCATTGAGAAGCTTTCGCATGAAATCGAGTTCTATCATGATGGCGGGGAGCGCTTCACTCCGTCCGAAAGGCTTTCTCCCATCTGGATAAGGGAGAGCGGTCTGATTTATGAGCTGGTTCCGGGCACGGGACAGAAGAGCGGGTTCTTCTGCGATCAGAGAAACACGCGCCTTGCAATAGAGCGGTTCTGCAGGGGAGCGGCGGGGCTTGATGGATT
>JBQNBA010000155.1:0-4060 GCA_052170175.1 Sphaerochaetaceae bacterium
AGGCTGCCGATTTCATACTCCGGCGGTGCGAATGCGTTCTCTATCCAGGATTTGTTTGACACTGGAATCAGACCTATAACTCTCGCCACCGATATGCTGAAGCCGGGCGGGTACTCGCGCATGACAGCCATGATTGCGATTCTCCTGGAAAAGAGCAAGGCGTGGAAGATGACGAAGATAGACGTTGATGAAATCGAGGCGTTTGCCGCAAAGGCCGCCACGGCTGATTATCAGCAGAAGGCGTTCAGGGGAGCCGATCAGGCCAAATCATCAAGCAAGCTTGACCTCTTTGATTGCTACACCGCCCCATGCATGGATGCTTGCCCGATTCATCAGGATGTTCCGGATTACGTTCACCTTGCAGGCGAGGGCAAGTATGCGGAGGCCCTTGAGCTTATATATGAGGACAATGCGCTTCCCAACATAACCTGCAATATATGCGATCATCAGTGCCAGATGCACTGCTCCAGGATGGACTATGAGGGGGCTGTCAGAATCCGCGACATGAAGAAGATCGCGGTGGAGAAGGGCGGGAAGGAGTTCTATTCCAGATTCAGTAAGCCCGATGCCCCTTCTGATGTCAAGGCGGCTGTCGTGGGCGCGGGGCCGGCCGGCCTTTCGGCCGCATTCTTTCTGGCAAGAGCGGGCTTCCGGGTCACAGTGCTGGAGAGGGAGAAGGACGCCGGCGGAGTGGTCAGGAACGTGATTCCGCAGTTCAGGATTTCTCCCGAGGCGATTGAGGCGGACATCCGGCATATAAGCCGCCATGGGGTTGAGTTCAAATTCGGGGTTGATTCCAAGGCAGAGACGGTGAAGGCACTCAAGAGCGCCGGGTATGATTATATATTCTATGCCGTGGGAAGCGAGGCCGAGAACGAGCTCATGCTGGAATCCGGCTCCGGGAGAGATGGCGTGATAGGGGCTTTGGACTTCTTGGGGAGATACCGCCGGGATCCCAAGAGCGTGAAGCTTGGAAGGAACGTTGTGGTCTGCGGAGGCGGCAACACCGCCATGGACGGCGCGAGGGCGGCGCTGCGGATTCCGGGAGTTGAGCGGGTGACTGTCGTTTATAGAAGGACGGAGAATGAAATGCCGGCCGACCGGGAAGAGTACGGGCTTGCCGTTTCCGAGGGAATCGCTTTCTGCTTCCTCTCGAATCCCATTTCGCTCAAGGGCAGCACGCTTAAATGCCGCGTGATGGCTCTGGGAGAGCCTGATTCCTCCGGAAGACGGCGTCCTGTCGAGACGGACCAGGTGTTTGACCTGGATTGCGATAATCTGATATCGGCGATAGGGGAGAAAGCCGATGCGAAGTTGATTTCGGCGTTTGGAGTGCCGCTTACCGATAAGGGCTGGCCGCAGGTTAATCCGGAGACGCTGGAGACGGAAATCGAGAACGTGTATGCGATTGGAGATGTCCAGAGCGGCCCATCCACCGTTGTGAGGTGCATAGCCTCTGCCAGAAAAGCCGTTGAAGCGGCCATTGACAAGGAAATCGGAGACGCTGACGATGATTGCTGCTGCGATGACGATTGCTGCGATGACGATTGCGGCGCTGACGATTGCTGCTCAAACGATGATGAAGAGGAGCTTTCCGAGGAGGAGACTCAGAAGCTGATAGATTCGGAGGAGAGGTTTTTCAGCGACATCAGGGAGAAGAAGGCGGAGCATCGCTGTTCCATCGATTTCAATGATGAGCGGTTTGCGATGAATGAGGCCAGAAGATGCATCGATTGCCCGTACCTTTGCAATAAATGCATCGAGGTCTGTCCCAACAGGGCGAATTTCGCAATCGACACCAGAGGCTGCGATTTGTTTGAAGATCCCTTCCAGATTGTTCATCTGGATGCCTATTGCAATGAGTGCGGAAACTGCTCCGCATTCTGCAACCACGATGGCAGACCATATAAGGACAAGTTCACCATTTTCTCGCGGAAGGACGATTTCGAGAACTCGACAAACAGCGGCTTCCTTCATGCCGATGGAAAGCTGCTGGTCAGGCTCGGCGGCAAAATCACCGAGTGCGGGGTTGATTCCGAAGGCGGCGTGGAAGGCGATATAGAAGAAAAGGCCAAGGCGCTTATTGAAATCATAATGGCTGACTACAGCTATCTGCTTGGAGCTGTGGAGGAGTAGAAACAATGTTCATAACTGTTATAAGGAATACGAGAGTCTTTCAGACGATGCCCCCATTTGAGGTTCTGGAGGGCGTAGATGTCGTCATAAACGGAGATGTGATATCTTCTGTCGGGAAAAACGCAGGAGCCGGCGTCAAGGCGGACAAGGTCATGGACGGCGCCGGCAAGACGGTGATTCCGGGCAACGTCTGCGGACACCATCATTACTACAGCGGCCTGTCCAGGGGAATGCTTATCTCCGCCGGGCCCCAGACGGACTTCATCCAGGTTCTTAAGGAATGGTGGTGGCGTCTTGACCGGGGATTGGACGAGGAAGCCTGCTACTACAGTTCGCTGATATGCTCGCTCGATGCCATTGCATCCGGCACCACAAGCGTCATAGACCATCATGCAAGTCCTTCTTTCATAAACGGTTCGCTTGATGCGATAGCCAGGGGAATCGAAGAGATGGGACTGCGCGGGACGACCTGCTACGAGGTCACTGACCGCAACTACGGCATGCAGGAAGCGAAGGACGGGGTAGCGGAGAACGTCAGGTTCGCAAAAAGCGTCGATAAGCGCAGAAAGGCCGGAGAGAGAGTGCTGTGCGATGCCATGATAGGCGGACATGCGCAGTTCACTATTCCTGACGAAGGGCTTGAGCTGATGGGAGAGGCCTGCAGGGAGACGGGCAGGGGCGCGCATATCCATGTGGCCGAGGACAAATATGACGTTGTTCATTGCCATCATCACCACAACATGGATATCGTTGACAGACTGGACAAATGGGGTCTTCTTCTCCCCAATACGCTTCTGGTTCACGGACTTCACATAAACAGGCATGAAGTCGAGCTTCTCAATGACAGAGGGTGCTATTTCGCCCATAACGGAAGAAGCAACATGAACAACCACGTGGGCTACTGCAATGAGCTGACAAATGTGAAGAATCTTATCATAGGCACTGACGGTTGCGGAGGCAATATGTTTGAGGAGATGAAGATATCATTCTTCAAGCATAAGGACGAGGGCGGGCCGTGGTGGCCGGCGGATTTCCTTGCCGCCCTTCATCGCGGTAATGAGCTGATGGAGAAGTCCTTCAAAGGCGATAGATTCGGAAGGATTGAGAAGGGGTTCAAAGCCGACCTCGACATTCTGGATTATCCGAACCCGACACCGTTGGTCGCCGCAAACGCCGCCGGGCATTTCATCTGGGGGATGAATGCAGGCCACGTGGAGTCCGTCATGGTTGACGGGGAGCTTCTTTACGAGAATCACCAGTTCACCAAGGTGGATGCCAAGGAGATTTATGCAAAGGCCGCTGAGGTTGCGGCCAGGGTGTGGAAGAAGGTGGACAAAATCAAGGCCTGAGGCTTTGCCTAGCGGGATGAGCGATGCGCTCTCCCGCCGCGTCCCGCCGTTGCAAGGAGGAATATCCGATGAGAGAGAAGAGCATTCTTCTGAAAAACATTTTCTGCCTCATGACAGACCCCATGAAAGACACCCAAAGCGGTGTCGATCTTTTGATTGAGGGGAACAAGATAAGCAGGATTGGAAGGAATCTGGAGGTGGAAGCCGAGCGCGTGATAGACTGTTCGTCCTGCGCCGTGGTGCCCGGGTTCGTCAATACCCACCATCATTTCTATCAGACATTGACCAGAAACCTGAAAGCGGTGCAGAACGCAAAGCTGTTTGATTGGCTTGTGTATCTGTATGAGATATGGAAGAACATAGACGCAGAGGCTGTGAGCGTTTCATCGGCCCTTGCCATGGCGGAGCTGCTTAAGACCGGATGCACCTGCACCACGGACCATCATTACCTTTATCCGCGAGGATTCGAAGGGGATTTGATGGGGCTCCAGTTCGAGGCTGCCCGAAAGCTTGGCATGAGGTTCTCCCCTACGCGCGGAAGCATGAGCAAATCGCGGAAGGACGGGGGGCTTCCC
>JBQNBA010000156.1:0-4012 GCA_052170175.1 Sphaerochaetaceae bacterium
ATGTCAGCTTACCCTGATACGGTGGTTGTCGCTTCGCCTAAGGCCTTCCCTATGATGAAGGGCTTCTTTGGCAAGGATTTTTCCGACAGGAGCATCGCAGTGGCAGAGGGGGATACGCTCTCGCTGGGCAAGCATAGTCTGTCGTTCATCTGCGCCCCTATGGTGCATTGGCCTGAGGTCATCATGACTTATGACAGCGCCGACCGGGTTCTGTTCTCCGCCGACGCTTTCGGCAAGTTCGGGGCGAACGATGTGCCTGAGGCGTGGGATGACGAGGCCAGGCGGTATTATATAGGGATAGTCGGGAAGTACGGGGTGCAGGTTCAGAATGTGCTTAATAAGGCGGCCGGCTTGGATGTGAAGATGATCTGCCCGCTGCATGGGCCGGTGCTTTCGGGGGAGCTGGGGCATTATCTGGGTTTGTATGGGATGTGGTCTTCCTATGCGGTTGAAAGCCCTGGGATAATGGTTGCATATACTTCTGTTTATGGGAATACCAAGAGGGCGGTTGAGATTCTGGAAGAGAAGCTGAGGACAAAGGGCTGTCCTAAGGTTGTCGTTCATGATCTTGCCCGGGTCGATATGTCCAAGGCGGTGGCCGATGCTTTCCGCTATGGGAGGCTTGTGCTGGCAACCACGACTTATAATGCCGGTGTGTTCCCGTTCATGCGGCAGTTCCTGGAGCATCTTGCCGAGAGAAACTTCCAGAACCGGACTGTCGGATTGATTGAGAATGGTTCATGGGCTCCGCAGGCGGCGAAGGTGATGTCCGGCATGCTGTCTTGCTTGAAGGGCATTTCATATGCGCAGAGCGTTGTGCATATCAAGTCGGCGCTTGACAAGGAGAGCTCTGCACAGCTTGAGGCGCTGGCTGATGAATTGTGCAAGGATTATATGGCGCAGGATTCGAGGACGGCAGACAAGAATAATATGAAAGCGCTTTTCAAGATAGGCTATGGTCTTTACGTCATAACTTCCAACGACGGGCGCAAGGACAATGGCATGATAGTCAACACTGTTTCGCAGGTGACCAGCGCTCCCAACCGGATTGCCGTGTGCATTGACAAGCAGAACTACACTTATCATGTGGTCAAGCAAAGCGGTATAATGAATCTCAACTGCCTTTCCGTGGATGCTCCGTTCAAGGTGTTTGAGACATTTGGCTTCCAGAGCGGGCGCAATGTGAATAAGTTCGCTGATTGCACTGATAAGCCGCTTAGGACGGACAATGGGCTGCTTTTCCTGCCGAAGTTCATAAACGCCGTGATGTCGCTCAAGGTTGAGCAGTATGTCGATCTGGATACGCATGGAATGTTCATATGCGATGTGACGGAGGCAAGGGTGCTGAGCGAAAGGGAGACGATGACGTATTCTTATTATCACGAGAATGTGAAGCCCAAGCCGCAGACTGCGGGGAAGAAGGGCTGGGTGTGCCGGATATGCGGCTATATATACGAGGGGGAGACGCTCCCGGAGGACTTCATATGCCCGCTCTGCAAGCATGGGGCGGCGGATTTCGAGCCTATCAAATGAGGTGTGATGTGAGTGATGTGAATCGCATGGGTGACGTTAGCAGCGGACGTGACGTTAACAGCAGGGGTGACGTTAACAGCAGGAAGGCGGTCGTCATAGGCTGCGGGTTCGTAGGGTCGTCATCCGCCTTTGCGCTGATGCAGAGCGGGATGTTCTCGGAGCTTGTGCTTATTGATTCGAGTAGGGAGAAGGCCGAGGGAGAGGCGATGGATATAAGCCACGGTCTGCCTTTCGCCAAGCCGATGCAGATTCATGCGGGCAGCTATGATGATATTTCTGACGCTGCGATAATCATAGTCACTGCCGGGGCGGGGCAGAAGCCTGGTGAGACGAGGCTGGATCTGGTGCATAAGAATGTTGCCATATTCAGCAGCATCATGCCCGAGATTGCCAAGAGGGATTGCCGGGGGATACTTCTTATCGTCGCCAATCCGGTTGATATCCTGACTTATGCGGCTGTGAAGCTTTCCGGATTGCCGGAGAACAGGGTGTTTGGGTCTGGCACTGTTCTGGACACGGCAAGGCTTAAGTATGTTCTGGGCGAGCATCTTGATGTGGATAGCAGGAGCGTTCATTCTTTCATAATCGGGGAGCATGGGGACAGCGAGATTGTTGCGTGGAGCAGCGCCAATGTGTCGGGCGTTCCTCTGTCGGATTTCTGCGAGATGCGCGGGTACTATAAGCACGAGGAGGCGATGGAGAGAATCGCCCAGGATGTGAAGAACAGCGCATATGAGATAATACAGAAGAAGAAAGCGACTTATTATGGCATCGCTATGTCTGTAAGGAGGATATGCGAGGCTATCGTCAGGGATGAGAAGTCGATTCTTCCTGTTTCCAGCATGCAGCATGGGGACTATGGGATAGAGGGTGTGGCTCTGAGCATGCCGGCGATAATAGGCAAGGACGGTGTGGAGAGGCTTGTGCCGATTCGTCTGAGCGAGGATGAGCAGATTCGGCTCCGCTCTTCTGCGGCTACGCTTAAGAAGATAATCGAGGAAGCCGTGGATGGCCAGGGGGTCTGTCATGAAGCTTGAAGAAACCCGAATCAGCTCGGAGGGCGTGTATGACGGCAGGTTGCTGCATGTCAGGCGCGATAAGGTGATGCTTCCAGACGGCAGGCAGACAACGAGGGAGTTCATAAGGCATCAGGGCGCAGTGGCCATCGTGCCGCTTGACGGGGATGGCAATGTGGCGGTGGAGCGTCAGTTCCGCTATCCGATGGGTCAGGTGCTTGCGGAGATTCCCGCCGGGAAGCTGGATTCTCCGGATGAGGACAGGCTGGAGGCGGCCAAGAGGGAGCTTAGAGAAGAAACGGGGCTGTCCGCCGACAGGTGGACTTTGCTAGGTGATTTCTTTCCTTCGCCGGCATATACCGATGAGGTCATCACGCTGTATCTCGCCGAGGGGCTTCATGAGGGTCAGACCGAACTGGATGAGGGCGAGTTCATAAATGTTGAGTGGATTCCGCTCAAGCAGCTCGCAGAGCAGGTCTTGGATGGCCGGATTCCCGATGGCAAGACGCAGGCTGGTGTTCTCAGGGCCGCTGTGCTTCATGGGGCTCTATTTGACGTTCATGGTGCTTTTCCTGTAGCTTGAAGGTGTTTTCCCGGTGTACTGCTTGAATTGTCTGCTGAAATGGAACTCGCTGCTGTACGACAGGCGATTGGCAATCTGCCGGATTGATAGGGTGGTGGTTTCAAGCATGCCCATGGCGGCATCGATCTTGAGCTTTGCGTAGAATCTCATCGGGGTGGCTCCAAGGTTCTTTGTGAATATTCTGTTCAAATAAGACTCGGATAAGTTGATTTCACGCGAAAGATCCTCCAGCGTTATGTTCTCTGTCAGGTTGGAACTAAGGTATTTTATCGCCTTCTCTATGTGATAGTGGGAGCTTTGAGTTTCGTTCACAATGTTTATTGATGGGAGTTTGTACATCAGCTGCATTACTTGATGCTCTGCGCTTATCATCAGGTATTTGGAGCCGGAGTTGACCTTGACGCGCAGCTCTTCACAGAAGAAACGATGGTCAGTGGACACCTTGACCGGCCCTCCCAGCTCGATTGAACGTGCAATTTCCATCAACTCTGTCTCCGATTCATCAACGCTGAACAGTATGGCAAAATAGCTGAGCGGCTTTGTCAGATCATCAGCAACAACATAATGTATGCGCTCTCCCGTATTGATGAAAAGTGCGTTGTTGAAGATTCTATATTTTCTGCCTTCATCACAAAATGTTCCAGAGCCTTTCATAAAATACGTTATTTCGATTTGGTTTTTCCTATGGCCATGTTTTCTGCTGTGCCACATTATGTCGGAGACTTCTTTCAACTGGTAAACAAACACTACATCGTCAATCTTCATGGTATTATTTTATATATGGAAAAATAGTTTTGTCCATTCATTTTAAAGACCAACCATACAATAATTTTCCTGTAGATGATAAGATCCGTGCTTTTTGAGTGGAAAAGGCAATCGG
>JBQNBA010000157.1:0-3978 GCA_052170175.1 Sphaerochaetaceae bacterium
TTTCCAAGCCTTATAATCAAAAAGGAAAACAAGCTTCCGACTATGTGGATTATAACGCTGGCGCTTAATATCCCGCTGGCAACGGTCAGGTTCCCGTTTATCGCAATCATTATCGAAATGACAACACCGGACAAAGCTGAAAGCAAATAATACATGCATCAATATTATCATCTTGAGCCGCCTTGTAACAGAGCTGCCCCCGGACAAGGCATGCAAATCCAATTGAGCCAAATCCAATTGAGCCAAATCCAATTGATGCAAGGCAAGCCAACGCCGGTTGCCGATGAACAAGGCAGCGCTTGAATGCAACGTGCAGATAATCCCCAAACGCATGTGGAAAAAGTGCAGCAAAGCCATTATAATGACGGCATGAAGAAAGTAATCGTGATAGACGGACAGGGCGGCAGCATCGGACGGGCTATTGTGCAGCAGCTTTCAGAATGCTCCGATTCTCAGCTTGAGATAACATGCATCGGCACAAATTCCGCAGCGACAGCCAATATGCTGAAAGGCGGGGCGGCAAAGGGAGCCACCGGCGAAAACCCAATAATAGTGGCCTGCCGCAACGCAGACTACATCGTGGGCCCCATAGGAATTGTGCTCGCCGATTCCATGCTGGGCGAGATAACCCCCCGGATGGCGAATGCAATAGGCTCCTCAGCTGCGCATAAAATCCTTATACCCGTGCACAAATGCGTCACAGTGGCGGGAGTCGAGGCGCTGTCCCTGACCGAATTCATAAAACTGGCGGTGAAGGCGATCGAAAACCAAGAAAGCGCGTGATGTTGAGGGCGGCTTTCATTGCATTTGCTGCTTGAAATCCTTTATACCTTGAACAAGAACGCATTATTCTCTTTGCCCTTTCAGCATCTCGCTCACACCATCGCCCCTTGAAATATCTGAATCCCGCAGTTCGGCATTTCGGCAAGCCTTCCCGAGCCAAAAACAATAAAGGCTCTGCACAGACCGATTGACACTCCCCTGCGTTATTCTGGATAATGCAATAAGGATGTCATGAAGACATCTTCCGAAAAGAATCTCACAATTGATCTCATCAATCACGGCCTAGAAGGCATCAAACCACAACCCGGGGGTGTGCCATTTGCAACCTGTGCAGCCTATGCAGCCTATGCAGCCTATGCAGCCTATGCAGCCTTTGAAGCCTTTGCGGCCAGACCAGCTAGTCCAAATCATCAATCTCTCGGCCGGATATGACCGCAGCCCGGTATTCAGCAAATTCTCCCTTTCCGTAATGGAATCGGACAGAATCCTCGTATGCGGGCCAAATGGCTGCGGCAAGACAACCCTGCTCAAATGCATGCTGGGGCTTGTAAAGCCGCTGTCAGGCGAAATCAAAACCCGGCAGGGATTACGGACGGCATACTCCAAGCAGGACTTCCCCTCTGTGAATCTGCCGATTTCCGCACAGGAAGTAGTCGCAATGGGACTTTGCCCCGGATACAGAACAACACTGGGCGCACCATTCTCAGCCAAGACGGCGGCAACGGCTTATGGCAGCCGCAGACTCACCAAACAGAAGTCCAGGCAAATCGTAGCCGAAGCCATGGAAAAAACAAAATGCCTCCATCTGGCGCGCCGCCTTTTCTCCTCCCTGTCCGGCGGAGAAAGGCAAAGAGTATCGCTTGCCCGATGTCTGTGCCAGAAAGCCGACCTGCTTCTGCTTGACGAGCCGTCCTCCTTCCTTGATTCAGAAAGCCGCGAGAACCTGCTTGAGCTGCTGGAGAACCTGACAGCAAGTCCGTTCGCCGTCATTGCCGTCACACATGACCCCAGCATGATGACCTCTTCCATGTGGAGAATCGTAAGGATGGAAAACGCGGAAGATGGAGGCGCAAGATGAACGAAATCGCCTTCCTGCTTTCGCTGCGTCCGATAATGCTTGGCCTCATAGGAATGCTGATATCAGGATTCTCCTTTCCCATCGCCGGAGTGATAATCATCCAGAACGGCCTCATCCCAATGCGCTACATGCTGATGCACGGCGTGATACTGGGCGGAATGATAGCAATCGCAACCGGAGCGCCGCTTGTCCCCGTCGTCATAGTCCTTAACATAATCCTCGTCCTGATAATGATGACGATGAACAAAGGCAGAATGGGCAACCTGTCCGGATCCAGCGCAGTCATGATGGTCTTAACCATGGGACTTGCTTCGCTCCTTTCTCATCTTATGGACGTTCCGGCAAAAGACACCTTGGAGATTCTATGGGGAAGCCCATTCGCGCTTACGTCAGCCGACTTATGGCTGCTTGCCATCCTGGCTGCTGCAATAATAGCCTACTGTACCATTTTCTTTCGCCAAATATCAATGATCTTCTTCGACAAGGACATCGCTGCCTCGATGCGTGTCAACGTAAAACTGCATGATGCTCTTATGGTTTTCATAACCGCCCTGATAATCTCGGTCGCAATGAAGATGGTGGGAGCGCTGCTCATAGATGCCCTGGTGGTGCTGCCTGTAGTCGGGGCATCCAAGAACGCCAAAAGCCTGAAAGGCCTTTTCATAGGAAGCGCGCTGACAGGCCTGGCCCTGTCTCTCGCCGGTTATTTCATGGCTCTAGCCTGGAACCTGCCGGTCAGCGGAACCCTCGCAGTGCTGGCAGTGATCCTTTACATAATCAATTCAATCAGGAGGAAATTGAAATGAAGAGATTCCAACTGACCTTGATGGTCATCATTCTGGCCGTCAGCGCGGTTTGTGCCCAGCCGGCGCAGGAAACCCGCTATGTGGCCTCCACAAGCTGGGTTGCATCGATTGCAGAGCTTGCCGGTGCGGACAATGTGTCATCAATAGCCCCAGCCGAGCTTAAGCACCCGCCGGAGTACGAGATAACTCCGCAGGATATAGCAAAGGTGGCCCAAGCCGAGCTTTTCATGTACGCCGGATACGAGAAGATGATGAAGACCATCGGCAACGCAGCGGAAGTGAATCAGGACAAAATCCTTCACGTGACCACAACCAACACCCTGAACAATCTAAAGGCGATGGTGACAATGATTTCCGAGAAGACAGGAACCCAAGCCGAGGCATCCAAGCGTTTCAGCGCTGTGGAGCAGCTGTTCCTTCAAACGCGCAAGGCAATCAAGGACCGCGGCTTGGAAAAGCTGACCGTGTACGTCAACAAGAACCAAGCGCAGTTCGCAAAGGACCTTGGCCTGAACGTCGTCGACACATTCGGCCCCGCTCCGCTTACAAGCGACCAGATAGCCCGGGCTGCAAAAGAACAGTACGACCTGATAATCGATAATGTCCACAACCCGGTGGCCTCTCCTGCCCTTGCCGTCAGCCCCGGCTCTGTCCTGCTGGTGTGGCGCAACTTCCCGGACCATATCGGGGGCAATGCGCTTTATCAAGTCCTGAAGGACAACATCGACTCGCTTCTGGGAGCGTTCTGACACCTTGCCTCAATTCGCTTCCGGGAGCGTTCTGATACCTTGCCTTGATTCGCTTCTGGGAGCGCTTACAGGAGCGTTCCGGCACCTTTTCGCAACGCAGCAGCTACAATCTCCAGCGTCCAGCGCAGCTCGGTTCTGATGCCGGGCTGGAGATTGGTTTGATATGGCGCAGCAATGATGCATGAGATGCAGCTGATCATTCTGATTAACAAAAAAAAGCTAAGGAATGATATTGAGGCAGAACTGCTTTTGTGGTACAAAAAAATAAGCGAAAAATAAGGAGTGTTGTTTGAAAAGAAGAACCTACTGGCTGTTTCTTACAATCCCATTGCTGCTTGTAGTATGTTTTCTGCTATTTCCGCTTGTCGTTTCGATAATACCTACATTCACAATACCATCGTTCGGGCTGGACAACTACATCAGCTTCTTTGCAGATTCCTTCAAGCGCGCCGTGTTCTTCCGTTCTATACGGCTTTCTTTGATGACAACGGCAATCTGTATAATATGCGGTGTGCCTACCGCTTACTGGCTATCACTGATTTCTGAAAGGAAAAGACGCCTT
>JBQNBA010000158.1:0-3977 GCA_052170175.1 Sphaerochaetaceae bacterium
GCGGCAAAGCAGATGCGCACAAGACAAGCGCCATTAATGCAAGCACGATTGACTTCTTCATGATCTTACCCTCTCCTTTGATTTTGAAATCAACCATAATCTAACTCCGATTCCGAACCGCGTTAAGCAGTCGTCACATTTCTTCATGCTTTTTCACACAGATTCATGTTTCGAGCATCCCGCGCCCAGCATCACCTCTCCGGCGGTTCCGGCATGACAATCGTGGAAGCCTGAATCGGAAAGCGGGAGAACCGCACCGCCTCGCAGGCAGAGCTCCAGAAGGAAAGCTCATACCCCGTCTTCTCCTTTGCCCGCTCCTTTGCCTGCATCATCTCATTCTCCGAAGCGCTGAAAGCTGAAAGGCTCCGGGCTATCTCCTTTTCACTGAAACATCCCAGAAGCCCCGTCAGCGATCTGGGGGGCTCTCCGCCCCCCGTCTTCAGATAATCCGATATTTCATGATTGTCAATCTCGGCGACAACAACCTTCCCTACCGGCGCCCCGATGGCCCTTGCATGGAAAATCGCCGGCAGAAGATCGCTGCTTGGCTGAGGAACGATGAAATTGGAGAGCATTATCTCCTTTGAATTGTGCTTCTTGCTGGCCGCTATGGCCTCATGAAGCGAGCTGTATATGAAAGGCACGCTCTGCCCCAGGACACAGGCGGTGTTCCGCAAATCCACGGCAATCCAGCCGCCCTCCTGCGCCATGGCGTTCCCTTCTCCATCAGGGCTTGGCTCCTCCAAGATGACCCCATCCAAATCAGGAAGCTCCCCAGCCTTGCCCCCGAAGAACAGGTGCAATCGCAAGCCGCTGCCGCTGTAAGCCTTGATGAAGCATCGAAGCTCATTCTCCGTCCTTGCCTCAGCCCACAGCTCCCTGTCCGGTCTGAGCCTCTTCATGATAGCGGCGAGGAACCTGACGCCGAAATCCAGCGCAGTCTCCCCTAGCCCGCCAAACAGCTCCAGAACATTGCAACCGGGAAGCGCAGGCACAAGTGCAAGAGGAAAGTCAAAAGCCTCACAGCATATTTCAGGCAATGCGCCAAACAACCTGTCACCGGCAAAATATGGAGCCAGAGCCTCAAAGGCCAGCTCTGCAAGCGAACCGGTCGACGACAAAGCCGCAAAGCTCGAAGTCGGAAACTCCGACGGCTTGAATCCTGCTGCACCAATTATAGCTTCCGATATCCCCTTGACCTCATATCCCATTGCGAATCTCCTATATCAAATCCCTGTTTATTTTATCTCGCCCAGCCCAAATCTCATCTCGTCCAAGCCAAATCTCATCTCGTCCAGCCCTGCATGAATCAATCCATCAGCCTATGATGGAGCAGATGGCATTGCTTGTGACTCCCGGCCCCGCACCTTTTCCTATGAGAGACATCCCGTTGACGTAATGCTCGGTGTAGAGAACCGATATGCAATCCTCCTCCCCGCCATATGACAAAGGAGAGGATGCAGGCACAATCCTCAAACCGCAGCTAAGCTCTCCGTCCCTCGAAACGCACGTGATATATCTCAATTTTTCCGATTTCTCAGCCGCCTCTGCAGCAAGCGCCTTGAATCCAGCATCCAGAGAGGGCAGAGCCTCAAGGAACTCATCCAACGGCAGACCGGCAAGCTCCGGCGGGAAAAGAGACTCCATCCTCACATCGTCTATCGTATGCCCGGGGCATATTATATGGGAGAGAATCACAGCCTTCCGCCCTGAATCAAGTCCGCTTAAATCAGAACGAGGATCCGGTTCGCAGTATCCGCGCCTGATGGCCTCAGCGACAAGCGCCGAAAAGCTCCTTCCGAATGACAGCTGGCCCAGAATCCAAGTCAGAGTGCCGCTCAACGCTCCCTCAAAGCGGTCTATCCTCTCCCCATATGAAAGCATATCCTTCACAGTTCTGATTATCGGGAGCCCGGCCCCTACGGTGGCTTCAAAGCAGAAATGCGTGTTATGCAGTCTGGCATCCCGCGAGAAAGCATCGAATGTCGCCTGATCCAAGGAAACGCCAAGCTTGTTTGCCAGAATGACATTTATTCCGCTTGCCATAAGCTTGGGATACAGACCGGGTATCTCGGTGCTCGCCGTGCAGTCAACCATCGCAATCTGATGCTTCTGCCTGAGAATCGACAGCCCCTTTATCAGAAGCTCGGGGTTTCTGTCCACCGCTTCCTCATCAAATCTCCTGCGCCAATCATCAATGTCTATGCCGCCCACATCAACAAGGCATTTCTTGCTGTTCGCAATATAGAACACGACTATGCTCATGCCATTATCATAATCGTTGAATTGCTTGATGCGCTCCATAAGGATGCTCCCCACATTGCCAATCCCGAATATCCCTATGAAAAGCTCCTTTCCATTCTTTATCTCAGGCTGAACAGCTATGGCGGCGTGTTCAAAGAACGTGGCATTCAAGGCTTTGAGCGCCTGAGGAAGCTGGTTTTCGTCAATGGCTGCGCTTATGGACTGCTCGTAAAGCCCCTGCGAGAAAGCCTTGACCAGCACCTGCGCCGCACCCAAAGCGCCAAAGAACCTGCCGCAGGTGTCCGACATCTTGGCCATTCCCTCCCCAAGAGCGGTGACAATCGCTACATTAGCCTGCGATTTCACTTTAAAAGACGCTTGATAGGAGGGGAACAGACCCTTTATCGCCAGCCGGCAAGCCGTAGCCTGCGAATCCGAAACCGAGAATGTAAGAGAGCCGTCACCTCCCGCCCTGGCAAGCAGCTGATAGTCAATCCCCGCATCATCCATGACCTTGAAGACCTTGCTGGAAAGCTCTCTGTCAACTTCATCTATGCTTACAAGAGTAAGGTTCTTCATGCCGCATATGCATTTGACCCCATAAAATGGCTTCAGAGCCTTTGCGGGCGCTATCAAAGTGCCTGCCTTGCCGGGCTCCTTAAGGCATCTGTACCTTATGCTCATTCCCTTGTCGGTGACTGGTCTGATGGCCTCCGCTATAGCCGATTTCTTCTGAAAGGAGAAAAGCTCAAAGGCATCGCCGTAGCTGAGAGCCGGGATTATCTCCGCATTCTCATCAACCGATGAATCGACTGTTCTGAGGAAATCCGAAACGCTCCACAGCATCAGAACCGAGCCGGTCAGATTCGCCGCTATCCTGGCTCCTGCCTGCGCCGCTCTTATCTCATCGTAGCTCTCGCATATATAGACAATCCGCTCCCCTAAGGAGATTTTGCTGAGACTCATCTCCGAGGCAAGCTGGAGCAATACACGTCTGACCTCAAGCCCCTGCTTCCTTATCAAATCCTCAAGGCGGACAAGGCTTTCCTCTGACACAGGAAGCACCGAAATCACGGAACATGCTTCAAGTTCAGAAGCAATGACCTTCGCAAAGGGCTCCAGATTCACATTCCCCATGAACGCTTCTGATCCAAGCGCATGAACGGCTATACCCATGGCCATCCTCCACAAGAGCGCATCAAGAATCCTTATGCGCCGCCGTTTCATTATAAAGCAAAAAGGGACTCGATTCGAGTCCCTTTCTCTCCGCGCCCATGTTCCAGAAGCAGCTTACTCGGCCTTCTGGTTGACCACCTTCTCCACTCTTCCCGCCCTGAGGCAGCGAGTGCAGACACGGATAGTCCTGGGAGTTCCGTCAATGAGGGCTTTCACTGAAACAATATTGGGATAGAAGACGCGGTTCTTCGTCACGCCGATGTGCTGCCCGACGCCGCCTTTCTTCTTAGCCTGCCCTTTCCTCGGAACTATGCAGCCAAACTGAGTTCCCTTTCCGCAAATATCACATCTACGTGCCATATTATCCGCCTTATTATTGGTATGTACAAAAATTCAACGCGTAAAAACGCACTCTTGGGAGCATATCAGAAATGAAATTCAATGTAAAGCCCCTCACTGGTTTTATGCCAATTCCACTGCGCCAATTCCACTGCATTGACTTGACCTAGAAACATCATTGCAATATACTCTGTCATCGTGGCTCAAGGGTCAATCGG
>JBQNBA010000159.1:0-3907 GCA_052170175.1 Sphaerochaetaceae bacterium
AATGGCTTATCGCCTCTGATATCCATGGCTCTGCTTTTTATTGCCGGCAGCTGGTTGAGCGCTGCAAGGAAGAGGGCGCTGACCGCATGTTGCTGCTGGGGGATGTGCTGTATCACGGGCCAAGGAATGATTTGCCCAGGGAATATGCCCCGAAGCAGGTTGTTTCGCTTCTTAATGCAATGAAGGACGATATCATCTGCGTCAGAGGGAATTGCGACTGCGAGGTGGATCAGATGGTGCTTGACTTTCCGATTATGGCTGACTACGCAGTGCTGGATATGGGGAAATATTTGATTTATGCAACGCATGGGCATATCTATAATGAGGACAGACTGCCTCCGCTGCACAGAGGTGATGTTCTTCTGCTTGGGCATACCCACATTCAGAAATGCCAGGAGCAGGATGGTCTGATATTCATGAATCCAGGTTCGGTCTCCATCCCGAAGGGGGAGGGCTTTCATGGCTACATGACGCTGGAAGCCGGGCTTTTCCTCTGGAAGGATATTGAGGGGAAGGTGAGAAGCGAATTCAGACGGCGGTAGGTGATGCCTTCGGCAGCTTGGCTGGATGCAATTCTTCAAGACCCATTTCAAGGACGTTGCGAGGGAGGCCTTGCGCTCCATTATATTTTCGTATGCACAATGGTTGCTTTTTTCTTGCCCACCATCTATGATTCTCAATGTGGCACGTCTATGCTGCCATACAGATCAATGGAGGAGGAGTAAAGAATGAAAAGAACATTGCTCGCAATTGCCGTGATTGCGCTTGCGGCTTGCACGGCGCTTGCCCAGGGTGTCACAGAGAATGCGGCGCAGAAGACTGAGCTGACGGTTTTCGCCGCTGCTTCGATGACCGAAACGCTTTCAAAGCTTGGCGAATCATACATGGCCAAGAATCCTGATGTTGAGATTGTTTTCAACTTTGACTCGTCTGGCACGCTCAAGACCCAGATTGAGAATGGGGCCGACTGCGATATATTCGTGTCAGCCGGGCAGAAGCAGATGAATCAGCTTGATATCAACGACAAGACGGGGCTGAACAAGGCCGGGCTTGATTTCGTGATGGAGGGCACGAGGTTCGACATAGTTGAGAACAAGGTGGCGCTTGCTGTTCCTGCGGGCAACCCGAAAGGCATAAATTCATATGCAGACCTTGTGGACAGGCTCAAGGCGGGAACGGTGATGCTGGCAATGGGCAACTCCGATGTGCCGGTGGGGCAGTATACGCAGAAGATACTCAAGCACTTCGACCTGGACGAGGCGGCGCTTGCCAAGGCGGGCTGCATAACATACGGCTCTAACGTGAAGGAAGTCACCACTCAGGTTTCCGAGGCGGCTGTTGACTGCGGAATCATATATCAGACAGATGCGGCTTCCGCCAAGCTGACGGTCGTGGATACGGCTACAGCCGAGATGTGCGGACAGGTGATTTATCCGGCAGCGATAATGAAGGCGGCCGGGAATGTCGAGGCGGCCAAGGCCTTCATCAAGTTCATTACTGGAGATGAGGGTGATGCCGTGTTCGCATCAGTTGGCTTCACCCCGCTTGTGTGATGGATCTGTTTCCGCTTTGGAATTCGCTCAGGATAGCGGGGATAAGCACCGTAATAATCTTTTTCTTCGGTATTTTCTCCGCATACTACATAGCCAAGGCCCCCAGGTTCATAAAGGGGGTCTTGGATGTTCTGCTCACGTTGCCGCTGGTGCTGCCTCCGACAGTCGTGGGCTATCTGCTTTTAAGGGTGCTTGGCCCCAAGAGGGTGATAGGCGCCTGGTTTCTTTCGTCTTTTGGAATCAGGCTGACGATGACCTGGTGGTCGGCGATATTCGCCACAGCCGTTGTGATATTTCCACTGATGTACAGGACGGCGAGGGGGGCCTTCGAGTCGTTTGACACTACATTGGCATTCTCGGCTCAGTCAATCGGATTGAGCAATTCCTACATATTCTGGCATGTCCGCATGCCCTACTGCCGTCAGGGGATATTGGCCGGAACCGTGCTTGCCTTCGCAAGGGCGCTCGGCGAGTATGGGGCGACAAGCATGATTGCCGGCTACACCCCGGGAAGGACGGCGACTATTTCTACAACGGTTTATCAGCTTTGGAGGACGAATGACGACAATCTCGCTTTCAAGTGGGTGCTGGTCAACATGGCCATATCGTTTGTTGTGCTTCTTGCGGTGAACATGCTTGAGAAGAAGGCCGGAAGCCTGAGCGCAAAGGATGCGATCTGATGTCCATATGCGTTGACATTGAAAAGCGCCTCGGCGATTTTTATCTGAAGGCCTGCTTCGAGGCGGGTGATGAGGTAATAGCTCTGCTGGGCGCTTCCGGCTGCGGCAAAAGCATGACACTTAAATGCATAGCGGGCATCGAGAAGCCGGACAGCGGACGCATCACGGTGGACGATACGGTAGTCTTTGACTCGGAAAAACATATAAATCTGACTCCGCAGCAGCGGAGGACCGGTCTGCTTTTTCAGAATTACGCCCTGTTCCCCAATATGACGGTTTTGCAGAACATCCAAGCGGGGGCGAGGCGGGAGAAGGACAGGCTAAGGCGGGAGGGTCTTGTCAGCTCCTTCATCGATAGCTTCGGGCTTTCTAAGCTGGCGGGGCATTATCCGTCACAGCTTTCGGGAGGGCAGCAGCAGAGGACTGCGCTTGCGAGAATCCTGGTCTCTGCTCCAAGGATACTGCTGCTTGATGAGCCGTTCTCGGCGCTGGACAGCCATCTGAGATTCATGCTTGAGAGGGAGGTGAGCCATGTCATCCGCCGTTTCGGTAAAACTGTCGTGCTTGTCTCGCATGACAGGGACGAGGTGTTCAGGCTGTCTGACAGGATTGCCGTGATGAACCATGGGGTGGTTGAGGATTTCGGATACAGGGATGATGTGTTCCGTTCGCCCAGGACAAAGGCATCGGCGATGCTCACCGGCTGCAAGAACATATGCGCTGTGAAGAAGGTCGGTGATGGCCGTGTGATGGCTGTTGACTGGGGAATAGAACTGGATTTGATGGGCAAGATTGAAAATAAGGGATTCATTGGAATCCGGATGCATGATATAGTGCCTGCTGAGGGGTATGGGGTCAATGGGTTTGACGGCGTGGGCAATGTGTTTGGCTGCGGGGTCAATGTGTTTGACTGCAAGGTGACGGAGGAGATTGAGAATCCGTTCTCGTACACATTGATGCTTGAGCCGGAGGGGGCTTCTGGCTCTTCAAGAATAGGTTGGGAGATTGAGGACAAGAGGTACTGGGATTCAAACAGGAAGGCTGTTGTCCGCGTGGCTTTGCCGCCGAGGAGCATAATGCTGCTTGAATGATTGCGGTCAAAGAAGCTTGAGGCGATTTGGGAACGGCTGGAATCGCCTGATGGGGGGCATTGAGCGAAATCGTCGTGCGAATTCTCGGATAGAAGCGCAAGGATAAAGGAGCGCAAGAATAAAGGAGCGCAAGAATAAAGGAGCGCAAGAATAAAGGAGTGATTGGAGAAGGGGCAAGCGGATGAAGAAAATAAGGGTGGAAGATGCTGTCGGGCAGGCTATCTGCCATGACATAACGGCGATGAGAGATGGCTTCAAGGGGGCTGCTTTCAAGAGGGGGCATGTGATAACGGCGGAGGATGTGCCTCTGCTGCTTGATCTGGGCAAGAGGACAGTCTTCATATGGGAAGCCGGAAGGGGCGAGCTGCATGAGGAGGACTGCGCCATCAGGATGGCGGCCATGGCTCCGGTGAATGGTGCTCATTACACGGCTCCTTCGGAGGGCAAGGTGCTGCTGATAGCCGACTCAAGGGGGATGTTCAGGGTCAACACGGGGCTTCTGAGGCGCATCAATTCCATAGAAGACATCACTATATGCACTTTGCCGGATCATTATCCCGCCGAACCCGGGGCAAGGCTCGCC
>JBQNBA010000160.1:0-3907 GCA_052170175.1 Sphaerochaetaceae bacterium
AACACCATCATAGCTTTCCCGTTCGTCAATCTGTACAGCCGTCTGATTGAGAAGATTGTTCCTGAAAGGGCGGAGTACAAGAAGGACACTTACCATTTCACATATCTCAGCTCCCATATGGAAACGCCTGAGATCTTCATCTTGGCCATAAAGGGAGAGGTGAAGAAGATGTCCGGTCTTGCTGCCGGGATGTTTGACGGCTATCTTGAGGTATTCGCCGGGGATTGCAATGATGTCAGCGCCAAGGTCACCGAGCTGAAGGGCATGGAGGAATACGCGGACCAGATGCAGGAGCAGCTTTCCGGCGCTTGCGTGAGGCTTCTCCAGGATTCCCAGACACCCACCAACGCTGACTCGCTCACAACGATGATACGCATAATGGATGAGCTGGAATCACGCACCGACAGCACGATGGATCTGCTGATAGTGAGCGATAGGCTGAACCGCGAAAATGCGGAAATGAACCGTGCGGCCCAGAAGTCGCTTCATGGAATGGAGGTTCTGGTCAAGGATTTCCTGCATTTCATTGATGACAGGCTTGAAGCAACGATTTCTCTTGCGGATATGCAGGAAGCCATGGAGATGGAAGCCAGCATCAACGAAGAGCGCAACAGGATAAGCCGGCAGGTCGAGGCCAGGCTTGGCACTCAGGAGAAGTCCGATGTTCGTCTTGAGCTTCATATTCTGGAGCAGGCGAGGCATATGGAGCATATCGGGGACTACTGCATAAACATCGCTGAAGCATCGTTCCAGCTCATAAAGCACGCCCCTGTGCTTGAGCGGGTATAACTATTTTATTAACTATTGCCTCTAGTCATTCGGTTTTCAGACTTGACAAGCCGCTTTGATTGTCATATCGTCAAAAACCGATAGAGACGGAGGTTGCTGTCGATGGTTAACAATAACTATTATGCACTATATCACGGTAAATCGTTCTTTGGAGAGTATCCGACTCTCCAGGAGGCCCTTGAGATAACTGTCTCAGAGGCGCCGTCAAGTCCGTGCTTCAGGTCGGCGAATGACAAGCCTGAGATGATGACCTTCCGGGAGGTCCATGAGGCGGTCAAGCGCCTTGGGAGCTATCTTATAGAACAGGGAATTGAGAAAGGCGACAGGATAGCCCTGGATGGGGCCAACTCCATCCGCTGGGCCTTGGTCTACTTGTCGGCATCTTATGCGGGCGCTGTGATTGTTCCGCTGGACAGTCAGATGGAGAAGGAGAAGCTTGAGCGGCTGATTCCGTTTGCCGGGGCCAAGATGCTTTTCGCCGATTCGGATGTGCTGGAGAAAATAAGCATTGAGGGGCTGGTCACGCAGGATCTTCAGGGCATAGATGCGCTTGAGCCACGCGGCATTCATCCGCGCTGCGAGATTTCCGAGGATGATCCGCTTTCGATGCTGTTCACAAGCGGCACGACCGGGAATGAGAAATGCGTGGTTCTGACCCACAGGAACATCATATCGAACGCCATGATGGCCTCTGACAGCTATTTCATGCCCCTTAGAAGGTCAGATGTGCTTTTTGCGCTGCTCCCGCTTCATCATGCGTATTGCTGCACAGCGGTGCTGATTGAGACTATCCTGAACGGACCGTGCTGTTTCTTTGGGCGGGGTCTGGTTCCAAGCAAGATAATTGCTGACATGAAGGCGGGCAATGTGACTTTCATGATGGGCATCCCGCTGATTTACAACAAGTTCCTGGGCGGGGTCATGAAGAAAGTCCGAGAGAAGGGGCTGCTGCCTTATGCGGCATTCAGGTTCCTGATGGCGGTCAACGGCCTGTCGCGAAGGATATTTGGCATAAACAACGGAAGGAGATGGTTCCGGCCGGCGCTTGAGGCGCTTGGCATGATGAATCTGCGGGTTGCCATCTGCGGAGCCGGTCCGCTTTCCCCTGCGACTTTCAGGGCGTATCAGCAGCTTGGCATAGATTTTGTGCAGGGATACGGGCTTACGGAGACAAGCCCCATCCTTACTCTCAATCCGGTGAGCAGGTTCAAGGTTCATTCCGTCGGGAAGTTCTTTGATGCGATTGATTACAAGATTCACGAGCCTGATCTGGTGGGGATAGGGGAGGTTGTGGTCAAGGGGCCGAACTGCTGCGAGGGGTATTACAACGACCCGGCTGCGACCGCTGCGCTTTTTACGGATGATGGCTATCTTAAGACCGGCGATATCGGTCAGATTGACAGAGATGGGTATCTGTACCTGATGGGCAGGGCGAAGAACATAATCGTCACAGAGGGCGGGAAGAATGTCTATCCCGAGGAGATAGAGGAGCTTTTCCAGCTTTATCCGGAAGTGGCGCAGGTTCTTGTCCGTGGCTTTGTGGTCAACAAGACCACCAAGAGCGAGGAGATCGAGGCATTGATTTATCCGGCTTCTGACCATGTGGAGAGGATGTCGGACGAGCAGGTGCAGGGGAGAATCGGCGCTATCATATCCGAAGTCAACTCCCGTCTCCCTTCATACAAGAAGATTGTGCGCTTCTCCCTGCTGGATGAGCCGATGAGCATGACGACCACGCGCAAGATTCAGCGCTCCAAGGTTTCCGAGGCTCTGGAGAACATCATAAGGGTGATTTAGGGCACCGGCCGTGCTTCGTGCTTGATGGCAGACGTTTCTGAGCAGCACGGGAATCGTAGAGTGATATTTGGCCGAAATCGTTAGGAGATTGCGACAAAACCCTTGTGTTTTGTTGCACTTTGTTGCGAATTTTTAGTTGACTTAACGCTGATATGGTTTAAAATGTAGTTGAGACCAAAGGGCTTTTATCCTTAGATAATGGCGGAAAAGCCCTTCGGGCGGGAGGTTTACATGGGAGATATCATGCGTCCTGTTTCATTCTCTGAGCTGATAAAGAGGATGTTCTCTGAGCTCAGGAACGAGGATTCTATATTCGGGATTGATAGAAAGCAGTTCTTTCAGGATAAGGAAAAAGAGAAGATAAATGTTTTCGGGCAGTATTGCACCACTCCATGCGGGCCTGCAGCCGGCCCTCATACGCAGCTTGCGCAGAACATAATCGCCAGCTATCTCGCCGGCGGGCGGTTCATCGAGCTCAAGACCGTCCAGATAATGGATGAGCTTGAGATAGCAAAGCCCTGCATAGATGCCAGGGACGAGGGCTACAACGTAGAGTGGTCGACCGAGTACACGCTGCCCAAGGCCTTCGATGAGTATCTTAAGGCATGGGTGATAGTTCACCTCATCCAGGCGCTGCAGAGAGGCGGAAGGATAGAGCCGGACGGCTTTATCTTCAACATGAGCGTAGGCTATAACCTGGAGGGCATAAAGCAGCCCAGGATGCAGGCTTTCATCGACAGCATGATGGATGCTTCGCTCAATCCGAAGTTCGCCCAGTACATAGGCGAGCTTGACAGACTGGCGGCGGACGGCTCATTCCTGGAGGGAACTCCCTATGAGGGGATGGCTGAGAGCCTCAAGGGGCTTGCGGGGAGCATAGACAGCCATATCTGCCGTCAGCTTACGATTTCCACGATGCATGGATGTCCCCCGAAGGAGATTGAGGCGATATGCCGATACATGCTTACGGAGAAGAAGCTCAACACGTTCGTCAAGCTTAATCCGACCCTGCTGGGCTATGATGCGGTCAGGGGCGTGCTTGATTCCTCCGGCTTCCGGTACGTCACCCTCAAGCGTGAGAGCTTCGAGCATGATCTGCAGTACGAGGATGCCATCGCAATGCTTCACAGGCTTTTCGATCTGGCGAAAGAGCAGGGATTGGGCTTCGGCGTGAAGCTCACAAACACGCTTGGCTCTGTCAACGATCAGGGGCATCTTCCCGGCGACGAGATGTACATGAGCGGAAGGGCGCTTCTTCCGATTTCCACTAAGATCGCAGCGTTGCTTTCGAGGGAATTCGATGGCAGGCTGCCGATTTCAT
>JBQNBA010000161.1:0-3827 GCA_052170175.1 Sphaerochaetaceae bacterium
CTTGGTCACCGTTTCCCTGTCTGTGAAATACACCCCGGCCTTATCAAGCGGCGGCCTGCCGTTTGGGAAGCTGTCTTCAACCACCAGATACTCGCACTCCTCGGTGTTCACGAAAGGAGCTATCCAGGTGTTCCTGGAAGTCACAGTTATCTCGGCTTCCGCGAATCCGTCTTTCTTAAGCATATCTCTGATAAGCGCATCTGGTCTGGAGGTTATCTTGTCAATCATCGACCAAGGGAAGCTGACCCTTGCCGGATTTGATGCATAATCCACGAATCCCCGATCAACAAACCCAAGCTCCAGCCACTTTTCTGCGATTGAGAGAATAGCGTTCTGAAGCTTTTCCCCGTTTCGTGAACAGTTGTCCATGCTCACCATGGCAATCGGAGAGCCGTTCGCCTTGTAACGCTCCAGAAGAAGCGCTGCCACCATGCAGCAGATTGTAGTGCAGCCCTCAGGGCCTCGTAGAATATCATCCTGCACAAAGGCCGGCGTTATAGAATAGCCCTTCTCGGTGATGGTGAAGCTGACCATCTGCAGCAGCGGATTGCGGAAAACATCGCGCATCCTGCCCCACTCCTCTTTTCTCTGGCTGCTGCACTTCCAAGCCTCGGCTATTGAGCCCACCACAGTCTTGTCAACGGCGCCATCGCTTTTCAAGGTCACAAAAACGCTGAGATTGTCAAACTTGGAATATGCCTCGTCAATCATCTCCCAGTCAAAGCCCTCGCCGACCACAATTCCGGTGTCAGCAAGCCCCTTGTCGAGCAGCTCCTGCATCCTTGCGCCCAGAAAGGCCCTGAATATGTTCCCTGCTCCAAAATGCACCCAGCGACAGGCTGATTTTGTTTTCTCCCGCATCTTCATTATATCAAATAGCGGCAACGAATACCCCGCAGCCTCCCACTCCTTGCGAAGAGACGGCGTCGAAATCCCGGCAAGACCAAGCTTCATTGAAACCTCCTGCAACCCGCCCGTCCGGCATTCATGCGAACGCTGCAATAACGCCCGTCATTCGCACATGAAATCAGTGAAACGAGCACGGCAACACTTTGGCTTTAATATATCACACTAATATATTAGTTGCAACAATTATTTCACCAAATCGTAATTAGCAGAATATAAACTGATATATTTTCTTCTTGATAATCATGCTGTTACACCCTATAATGGCATATGATGCTCACAGATAAAGTTTATTCCGACATAAAAAGCAAGATACTCAGCCTAAATCTCAAGCCGGGCACTCCGCTCAGCTTCTCAGCTTTGAGCCAGCAGTACAATGTAAGCATATCGCCAATCCGGGATGCGCTGAAAAGCCTCTCGTCCGAAGGACTTGTGACGATAAAGCCCCAGAGCGGAACATCTGTCGCGCTCATAGATCTGGACAGGGTGCGTGACGAACGCTTCACACGCCTTTATCTGGAACTAGGGACAATCGAAGCGCTTGGAAGGAATGGCATTTCAGACAGCCTGATTGCAAGCTGGAGGAATCTCCTGTCACAGCAAGAAGCGGCTTTCGCCCGAAGAGACACAGTGATGTTCATGGAGCTGGATTACAAGATGCATGGTCTGCTGTTCACCGAAAGCCGGCACCAGAGGGTATTTGAACAAATCAGAAACAGCTGCGGGAACTACCACAGGCTGCGGATGCTTAGTTTCCTATTTGATCAGTGCGTGCAGAGCGCCCTAAGTCAGCACAGACTCCTGCTCCAAGCGCTGGAAGAAAGAGACAGCGAGAAGCTTTTGGAAATCGACAGAACCCATATTTCCAAGATTGAATACGAGACCGCCGACTTCCAAGCTGCCTATCCTCAGTATTTCAAATTCTCATAGAACCGATGAAGACAAGGACAATCCCGCAATGCATATAGGCTGCCATCTGTCAAATTCAAAAGGCTTTCTCGCCATGGGGCGCACAGCCGCATCGATAGAAGCCGACACATTCCAGTTCTTCACGCGGAACCCAAGGGGAAGCAAAGCCAAGCCTATTGACCCGGCAGATGCAGACTCCATGATGAAATTCATAGCAGAACGCGGCTTCGGCCCAGTGATAGCCCATGCCCCCTACACCCTCAATCCTTGTTCAAAAGATGCAATGACAAGGGAATTCGCCCGCATGACCATGAAGGACGACCTCATGCGGATGGAATACACGCCCGGCATGCTTTACAATTTTCATCCGGGAAGCCATACCGGACAAGGACTCCAGGTCGCCATAGCTCAGATAGCAGAAACGCTGAATGCCCTCTTGCGGCCCGAACAAACCACCACAGTGCTTCTGGAAACCATGGCAGGCAAAGGGTCGGAAGTCGGGGCAAGCTTCCAAGAGCTGCGGCTGATACTCGATTGCATAGACCTGCAGGACAAGGTGGGAATCTGCCTTGATACATGCCACGTCCACGACGCAGGCTACGACATAAAGAACAATCTGGATGGCGTGCTTGAAGAATTTGACAGCATACTCGTGCTTGGAAGGCTTAAAGCAATTCACATAAACGACAGCATGAATCCAATCGGCTCGCATAAGGATCGCCATGCAAGAATCGGAGAAGGCTTCATCGGGCTGGAAGCTCTGCACCGCATAACCCATCACCCCGCCCTATCGCACCTCCCGTTCTGTCTGGAGACCCCGAACGACCTCGATGGATACAAGAGAGAGATAGCCTTGCTGAGGAAGCAGAACACCAACCCATGCGGCAAGTCCCTGAAAATCCCTGACAAGTCCCTGATAAATCCCTGACAAGTCGCTGACGAAGCTCTGTAAATCTTTGGCTCTTCACGGATTTCCGTGGGATGCCTTTCCCCTCCTGTATCATTGAAAAGCGAATTGATGGCAACGGGAAAATCGATTTCAGCCCTCTCTTTCCCCCTTCATTTTCAGGAACAGCTCAAGCGGCTCTGCGAACCCCGGCGCAAACGGCTGGTCTTTTGTGAAATCAGGAATCCACATCCGTTCCCGTTCAAACCCGCCGTCCTCTCCGAATTCCTGATAGAAGCCGTTTTCAATCCCCAGCATCTCAAGCGCATCCATGAGGCTGTCATACTGCTCACGTGACAGCGGCTCCAGCGACTGTCGTTCAGCCGCAGAGCAGACCTTCGGCGGAACAAATTGAACCATGAGCGACAGATAGCTCATATCCTTGTATCCATCGGCATACCACCGCAGGAACTCCATTGTCTCCTTAAGCGTCCCCGGGAACACAAGATGCCTCACAAGCACCCCGTACAGCCTGCCCCTGCGGCGAAACGTCCTCGGATGCCGCTCCCGCAGAAATTCCATCACCGGAACAATCACATCCGGATAATCGGCCTTCCCGCAGAAGACACGGGCCACATCCCGGCTAAGGGTCTTAACGTCTATCAGATACAAGTCAATGTAACGGTCTATCAGCTCAAGCGCCTGGACATCCTCATATCCGGAAGTATTGTAAACGACAGGAAGCGTCAGCCCCCTGCCCTTTGCAATATCCAACGCCATGATGACAGACGGAAGGAAATGCGAAGAAGTTACAAGATTTATGCTCGCCGCCCCAATTGCCTGAAGCCCCAGCATCAAATCAGCCATCTCTGCAGGCGTGACGCTTATCCCCGGAGAATCGATGCCCGACTCGGAAATCTGGAAATTCTGGCAATAGCGACAATGAAGGGGGCAGCCATTGAAGAACAGCATCCCCGAACCCCTCTCCCCCGATACAGGAGGCTCCTCGCCCCGGTGAAGGCCGCAGAATGAAATCCTCGGCACAGAATCGCTTAGGCAGACCCCGACATGCCCCTCCAGCCTGTTCACCTTGCAATGATTCGGACAAAGCTCGCAGCTTTCATAA
>JBQNBA010000162.1:0-3747 GCA_052170175.1 Sphaerochaetaceae bacterium
AGAATGGGACGATAATCCTCATAGGGGCCACGACTGAGAATCCGTTCTTTGAGGTCAATGCCGCTCTGGTCAGCAGGTCGCGCATCTTCCAGCTAAAGAGCTTGACCGATGATGACCTGTCCCAGATCGCCAGACAGGCGCTTGATGACGAGGAGCGTGGCTATGGCAAGCTTGATGTGCAGTTTGAACCAGGCGCTTTGGAGCATATAATCGAGGTTTCAAAGGGCGATGCCAGAAGCGTGCTGAATGCTCTTGAGCTTGCCGTGATAACCACCCCTCATCAGGAGCGGCCGGGTCAGAAGCCCCTTGTGTGCATAACAAAGGATGCTGCGGAGCAGAGCATCCAGCAGAAGGCGGTTCTTTACGACAAGGAGGGCGATTACCACTTCGATGTGATAAGCGCTTTCATAAAGTCGCTCAGAGGAAGCGACCCTGATGCTGCCCTGTACTGGCTTGCCAAGATGGTCAATGCCGGCGAAGATCCGAGATTCATATTCCGCAGGATGATGATAAGCGCATGCGAGGATATAGGGCTGGCAGACCCCATGGCGATTGTGGTGGCGGAGGCCGATGCCTCGGCATTTGAGAGGATAGGTCTGCCTGAGGGGCAGTTTCATCTTGCCCACAGCGCGCTGTATCTGGCAACCGCCCCCAAGAGCAACAGCGCTCTGGGGTACTTCGATGCGCTGGAGGCCGTGAGGCAGGAAAGCGCCAGCGAGGAAGTCCCGAATCATCTGCGTGACGCAAGCCGTGATGCGAAAGGCTTCGGTCATGGAGAGGGATACAAGTATCCTCATGCATACAGCGAGCATTGGGTCGCTCAGAACTATCTCCCCAAGGCGCTCCAGGGCAAGGTCTTTTATCAAGCGGGGCATATAGGACATGAAGGCAAGGCGGCCGATGAGATACAGAGAAGGCGGGAGGCTCAGCTGGAATCCGCCGGAGGGGATGATTTTCCTGAGAATCTGACCTACAGTCCCGGCGACAGGCAGAGGGATGCCTGGACGAACCGCGTCCTGAGCCAGAAAAGCTTCATGCTTGAATCAATGCGCGACCGGGTCTTTGGTTCGATGTCCTTTGCCAGGAGCGACAGGGTGCTTGTGGTCAATGCGGGGCAGGGGCTGCTTGCATGGGAGGCTTTCAGGAAGACGCCGGAAGGCCTTGTGGTCGCCCAGGTGCGGACACGCGAGCAATATGAGGCGATAGAGCATTATAACAGAACCCTTGACGAGCTTGAAAGAATCAAGGTGATAAGCAGGCTTGAAGAGGCGGAGTCAATAGAGGAAGGAATCAGGTTTGAGAAGATAATAGGGCGTAGTCTTTTCTCCAATCTTGAAGATGCGGAGCAGACGCTGGCCAAGCTTTGCTCGCTTGCCGCGGCAAGATGCGATATGGTGTTTGTGCAAGCTGTGCCTTCGCTTGGGTCGCGTTTGTCCGAGTTCGTTTCGGAGCAGCGGCTCAAGGCGATGCTGTTGAAGGCTGAGGAGGTGATTTTCTCGGAAGGCAAGGCGAACTGGCGGCCGGAGGCGCTCAGGGATGTCATAAGTTCCTGTCTGTCCGTGACCGGCATGAAGCAAATGAGCCTGGAGGAGAAGCGTGTTCCCCGCAAGGCTGACATAGAACGCTGGGTGGACCAGTCATACAGCAAGGCCTTGAAGCTGACAGCGGAGAAGCTTGGGGAGCTTAGGGCCGGACTGGTTTCCGAATTGGCCGACAAGGCGCTGCCATGGCGTCACGAAATGGTCTTCATAAACACCTCGGTGCGCTGACCATTGCGGTCACAATTGCGCATTGACGGGCTCGCTGGCTTCTCAAGCGCCGGATATCCTTCGACCCCGCAGGTCATTTCAAATCCAGCTCCGGCGGGAGGTCGATTTCCTGCCCGACATATTTCCCATCCTTCTTGCGTTGACGCACGCATTCTGAGAGGAGGTATTCTATCTGGCCGTTCACAGACCTGAAATCATCCTCCGCCCAGGCTGCGATTGCTCCGTACAGCTTGGGGGAGAGTCTTAGAGGAATCTGCTTCTTTGCGTTCTCTTCCATCATCAATAAAGGCTTCCTGAATTGACTATCGGCTGGGCATCCTTGTTCCCGCATAGCACCACGAGAAGGTTGGATACCATCGCCGCTTTGCGTTCCTCGTCAAGATTGACGGTGTTGTTGTCGCTCAGCCGCTGGAGGGCAAGCTCAACCATTCCCACAGCTCCGTCCACTATCATCTTGCGTGCATCTATGACTGCCGAGGCCTGCTGCCTCTGGAGCATCGCCGCCGCGATTTCGGGCGCATATGCAAGATACGTTATCCTCGCTTCAAGAATCTCGATTCCGGCGTTGGCCACCTTGTTCTGGATTTCTTCACGAATCCGGTTGGCCACTATATCGCTGGATCCTCGGAGCGAGCCCTCATCGGCCACCCCGTCGCCTGTGGTGTCGATGTTCGGGGCGACATCATATGGATAGGTTCTCACTATGTTGCGCAGGGCGCTGTCGCACTGGAGGGAAAGGTACTCCTTGTAGTTATCAACGTTGAATACAGCCTTTGCAGTGTCCAGAACCCTCCACATCACTGCGATTCCGATTTCAATCGGATTCCCTAGGCAATCGTTTATCTTCTGGCGGTTATTGTTCAGCGTCATTATCTTGAGCGAAATCTTCTTGCTGGTGTTCTGCTTGGGCAGCGACATGTTGCTTATATGCAATGAAGGCTGGGACGAGCCGACATCGCCGCTCTGCTTGAGCTTGGTCTCCGCTGCGGGGTTGACGGATATGCTGAAAGGGTTGACGAAATAGAACCCGGCATCTTTAAGCGTCCCTATGTATCGTCCGAAGAGGGTCAGCACCAAGGCCTCCTGCGGTCCGACCACCCTCAGTCCTATCAATGGAAGCCAGCCGATGCATATCCAGACCAGCGAGAGGATGAAAAGAACCGGCGAGCCGTCTGCTTCCATCTGCATGCCGCCGAAAATCATTCCGGCGATTGCCGCGAGATAGAACAGGATGCACAGAACCATGACGCTAAAGCCATTGCGCCTTTTGCTGAGGATTATTTCTTTCATGATCAAAAACTCCTTGATATCAGCTATTGATATTCATTAGATATCAAAAAGATATCAAATCATGCTGATGTTGTCAATGTTCTGCGCCGGGCTTCCATCAGATTGGCGTTTTGTATAAGATATGAGTTCGGAAGGGAATCATGACCTCGGAAGCCAGGATTGAATTAAGAAGGAAGATATGGGTTGTTTCTCTTCCAATAATCACCGAGTTCTTCATCAACGCTGCCATAAGCTCTGCGGATGTAGTGATGACGACATTCATAGGGCAGACTGCGCTATCCTCGCTTTCGCTTGCCGCTCAGTACAGTTCCATCATTCTGATGTTCTTCTCCGGGATAAACTCAGGCGTCACTGTTCTCTGCTCGCAGTACTGGGGCAAGCGTGACCTGGAGAAGATTGACAAGGTTCAGGGGATTGCCTACAGGTATTCGGTATCGGTCGGTTCTGTCATGACGTTGCTTTGCCTGCTGATTCCACGTCAGCTGATGATGGTCTATACAAGCGACCCGGCTCTTATAGATGCCGGTGCGGAGTACCTTAGGATAACAGCAGTCTGCTTTCTGCTGTGGAGCCTGAGCAGCGTGTATCTTGCTGCGCTCAGGAGCATCCAGAGGGCTGTCTTGAGCACGATTGCAGAGGCTGCGGCCCTGTTCCTTAATGTCACGCTGAACGCCGTGTTCATATTTGG
>JBQNBA010000163.1:0-3741 GCA_052170175.1 Sphaerochaetaceae bacterium
TCAAGGGCAGTGAGCTTGCCAAGCAGGTTGAATTGCTGGAACACGAATCCGATTTTCTCGTTTCGCAGATATGCCAGATCGTTCTCGCTGAAGTCCTCCGTCTCGGTGCCATCAATCCTTATGACGCCGGAGGTCGGCCTGTCAAGGCAG
This sequence comes from Sphaerochaetaceae bacterium, assembly GCA_052170175.1. Taxonomy (GTDB): domain Bacteria; phylum Spirochaetota; class Spirochaetia; order Sphaerochaetales; family Sphaerochaetaceae; genus JAAYFO01. The sequence continues at coordinate 151 of JBQNBA010000163.1, forward strand.
CCTATGAGATTCATCATGGTGGACTTCCCGGAGCCGGATGGCCCCATTATCGACACGAATTCGCCGTCCTTTATGTTCACATCAACGCCGTCAAGGGCCTTCACGATGAAATCGCCCATGACATAGTACCTGCGCACATCAATCAGCTCTATGACGCTTCTTGCAGGCATCTTCTACCTCGTTCCGCCCCGAGACGGAGCCTGATCTCTGGGCATATCCGATCCTGAAGGCGCATCCTGCGCTTCACCTCCGCCAATCATGAAGCCGCCCATCATTGAGGACAAGGAATCCGTTGAGGCCTGCATCATCACCGTATCTCCGTCAGCAAGATCCCCGCTCAGAATCTGATAGTAGCCCTCCCCAAGATATTTGACCGCAACCTCTATCGTCTTTACAGTGCCATCGGCAAGTTTCTTATCCACAGTCGATATGCCGCGCGAGGTCTTGACCGCATTCTGCGGAACGAGCAGCATCGTCTGAGGCTCCTCGACATCAATCACGCCTTCAAACGAGAACCCGGGCTTGAACGTCTCAGGGAAATCCTCGAACGTTATCTCCACATCCATGACGCCGATTCCGGAGCTGGAATACCGGCCGACCATCGGTATGTATGTCACCTTTGCCTTGAGCGTCTGCCCCGGCGCGCTGTCTGCGGTGACCGATGCTTCCATGCCGAGATTTATGCTTCTCATGTCAATCTCATCAATCTCCACGGTGGCTTTCAGCTTGCTGTTGTCTATCACTGTCACAGCCGAGGTCCCCGCCGCAAAATAGTCGTTCTCCTGAACATCAACCGAAGTCACCACCCCGGCGAAGTTCGCATACACCTTGGTGTTCTCCAGCATCTCCAGCTGGCTGTCAAGCTTCATCTGCAGAAGCCTGAGCTGGCTGGCATTGCCATCGATGCGCGCCTCTTCCATCGCATTGCGCGTGGACTCAATCGAATACTGCACGTCAGTGTCATCCATTGTGACAAGCAGCTGCCCCTTCTCAACCCTGTCGCCTTCCGCAACCTTCACTGAGGTTATGGTTCCGCTTGAGCGGAATTTCGCCTCCTGGGTCTGATAGGCCTCAACGTATCCCGAGATGTCAACGGCGACCTGGTAGCTTTTCTGCTGAACAGTCGCCTCCACTGGCATCACTGCCGCCGTGGCAACAGCCGGCTGCCAGGGGAAGCGCGAGTTAGCCTTGTAGAATCTATAAATAGAGGCGGCATATATAATGATGGCCAGAATCACAATCCAGATTATCGCCGCCTTTATCTTTCTGCGTTTCTCCCGCTTCCTGCGGTCAAGCCTTATCTTGGCCTCTGTTGTCTGAGCATTCTTATCTGTCATATAAATCTCCAAACCTGCTAGATTCCGAGAAGCATAGCCTGCTTCTGCAGCACCATTGCATCAATATAATCTCCAATAAGCAGACATCTTGCCTCCTTTTCAGAGAACAAGGCATCATCCACATCGGACTGTGACGAAAGCCCAAGCTCCAGCTTGGCCTGCGCCGTCTCCACGAGCTTCTGATAATACTCAAGACCGGACTTGTCAGCGCTTATCTGCGCCTGCAACGCCCTGATGCTGGATTGCATGTCAACAATGTCCTCAAGATAAGAAGAGAGCGCATCCTCCCAGTCCATCTTGGCTTCCAGGACATTGTACTCCAGTTCTTTCAGCTCAATCGCCTCCGCATCCGTTCTGTTTGACGGCGTGTATTTGCCCGAAAGCTTCAAGGTGGGAGTAAGGCTGCTCTCTGCGAAGTTCCACTCCAAATCAACGCCGGCCGAAGCGGTCCACCCATCGCTGGAGGTGAAATCAGCGCCGGCTCCGGCGCCGGCCTTGCTTGCATCGGAGCTGCCGATTCCCAGCGTTCCCCTCAGTGACGCCGATGCGCTGAGCGTCCTGGTTGTCTCCGTCTTGTTCTTAAGAGCCTCCTGGGCCAGCTGCAAGGCCTGCCATTTAAGCTTCACAGCGGAATTACCGTCAGGGTCAGACTCAACTGGGGCAAGTTCGATTTCGCTGATCTCCGGCTCTGCATATGCCACTCCGTACTTGCGTTCAAAGCCGGCTATCTGCATATCAAGCTTATCAGCGGCGTTCTGCAAAGCTATCCGCTGTCCTTCGATGACATTGTTCAAATCAATGTAATTCGGAGTGCCCTCTGAGACCGTCTTAAGCAGAAGCGCCTTGTCCAGAGCGGCAATCGATTTGTCAAGCGAACGCTGGGCCTTCTCCACCGCAAGCTGCTGCGTGATTATCCCCTTGAGCGTGTTCAGGAACGAAACCTGGAACGACAGCATGTTCGTCTGATATGTGGTTTCAATCTGCAGAAGCTTACTGGCCTTTTTCAACTCATCCACATCATGCACATATCCTAAATCGAACGATTTCATCACCTTAGCCATCGGGCTTATCGCACCATTGGTGGATGCTCCGCTTGAGCTAAGCTCAGTTCCCAAGCCAAGCGTCCAGTTCAAGCCGCCTTCCGTCTCGGGGAAGGAAACTGAAAAACCGGGATTTGCGGAAAGAGTCGATGAAGGCGAGACTGAGGAGCTTATCGTCGATTTATACACAGTCGTCCCGAAATCCCACGTCCACTGAATCCCATCCTCCGCATCAGCCTTGGACAAGGTCAGCAGACTGCTCTGCCTGTTCATCTCGTACCTCTGAACCTGCTCGCTGCTCAGCTCAGCCTGCTCCAGATAATCTTCAAGACTCATTCCAAACACTGAGGCAGCAGAGAACGCTGCAATAATGCAGGAAACAGCGATGTATAGAAAGCTTCTTTTCATCATCAACCTCAAAAACCGCTGGACAATCAACCGGCAAAGCGATTCAGCGACCAGCAAAGCGCTCCGGCAAATAGCCAGGCAAGATAAGAAAACCAAGAATATGAAATTAAATCAAGGCAACAGGAGACAATTACAGCTATCTCCACAAAACCCTCACTCATCATCCCTTTTCCTGAGCCTTATCTTAAGCGGAACGGCTGCCTTCTTGTTCTTGCGTATCTTGTAGCAGTGGTGAATCCTGCGGTTCCGCGCGAAATCTTCGCCTATGGTCTGGTCTGTTATATCCTCGACATCAAATATCCGCTCTATGTACTCGTCCAGCTTGAACCGAGTGAAGTTCGTGGAGAATATCAGAAGGCCATCATTCTCAAGACGCGCCATGCAGGCCTTTATAAGCCGGCTGTGGTCATACTGCACATCGAAAGGCTCGCGGCTCTTGCTGTTCGAGTATGTCGGCGGATCGCAGAAAATCAAGTCAAACCTATCACGTCCGCTTGCAAGGAACTGACGGCAATCCTCAAGATAATAGAAATGATTAAGGCTGGTGAAGCCGTTTATCTCCATGTTCTTCTGCGCCCAATCAAGATACGTCCCGCTGGCATCCACGCTCACCGTGCTCAGCGCCCCGCCCGCCGCCGCATAAACCGTGGCGGTGCCGGTATAGCAGAACAGATTAAGGAACCGCTTGCCCTCCGCAAGGCTTTCTATCATCGCCCTGACAGGCCTGTGATCCAGGAAGATGCCGGTGTCAAGATAGTCCGAGAAGTTCACCAGGAAACGATGCCCTCCTTCGTGTATCAGATACG
>JBQNBA010000164.1:0-3741 GCA_052170175.1 Sphaerochaetaceae bacterium
GGAAATTCATGTCGAGATTGTCAAAATAAAAATAAAGGTTCTGGAAACCCGGAGCATTTATCGCAAGCTTGCCATTGCCGATGTCAAGCTCATTGGGTGAACCTGCATGGATGTTGTTGCGCAATGCCAGTTCAAAGTATGAATAGATGTTTTCTCCAACCCATGTCTCCCACGGCATCGTCAGGAACTGTTTTCTATTGTTGGTGCTGTAAGGCCAGTTCTCCGCTCCTAGGAAAGCGCTGTCCACTGTCGTATGGAAGTAGCCCTCTGGACTGAGCTGCATTCCGAAGCTCATGGCTATGCGCTTGCCGTCAAGCTTGGGCTTTATCCCCAGCTTGCTTGATGCGAAATCGTAGACTCTTGCCCCTGATTCGGAAAGGCTGTCCCTGTCGATTTTCTCCAGCATCATGATGAGCTCGGCTTGGCTCCACGGTCCTGTTGTGGAGGGCAGTGCATGGCCTTGGATTATATGCAGGTATTTGATGGCCTCGAAGACCTCGCTGTCTGCAGGGTGGATTCTCTGTTGGTTGTCGAGGGCGTAAGCCATTGACAGAAGCACAGCCGACAGCATGACAAAGACAATCAGTTTTCTCATCTCGTTACATTCCTCTTTCTTCGTATTTTGCATCTATTGTAATATGAGAAAAAGAAAAACTGAATAGGGATTTGTGGTTCTTCACGGATTTCTGTGGGATTGACACTCTCGATACTGGCCATGGCACCCTCGGGATCATGGCGTTCTCTGATGCAATCCTATCTTGATTCGCCAAGATAAAGGATTGGGGAAGGCATCCTGCAGAAATCTGTGAAGAGCCGGATTTGTTTGAAAAGGTTCCTGATTTCCCGCCGAGCGGCTATTCCCTCTGCTTTATCACAGCAAGACGCTTGATTTTCATTGTAGGGGTTCTCTCGAAGGGCGTGTCCTGTATCTCGGCGCTTGAAACCCTTGATGTGAGCGGAAGCTTCTTGTTGACTTCCTCGCGCAGCTTCTGAATGTAGGCTATCGCCTGTTCTCTGGCATCCTCCAGGTTTAGCTTCATGTTCTGGGCAAAGCTTTCCATATCAAGTTTTATGAGAGCCAGAAGGCCGCCGTTTCCGGGAATTATCAGGCTTTCCTGGACAAACCGCTCCCTGTTGAAGATGCTCTCTATGGCCTCGGGGAATATATTCTCTCCGGAGGCGGTTAGAATCATCTCCTTTATCCTGCCGTTGAGAACTATTCTATCGCCTTTCAGGAATCCGGTGTCGCCGGTTCTGAGCCATCCGTCATCAGACAGGACTTCGGCAGTGAGCCGGGGATTCTTATAGTAGCCTTTCATCACAGCCGGGCTTCTTGTGACAAGCTCCCCGGTCTCGGCATCGAACTTGACCTCCAGACCCTTGAGCGGTCTCCCAAGGGTTCCAAGCTTGTGATCATTAGGGCCGCATCCGGCGATGAACGGCGAAGTCTCGGTCATGCCGTAGCCCAGGGCGTAGGGGAAATGCGCCTTGAACAGGAACTCTTCGACCTGCTTATCCAATGCGGCGCCTCCGATTCCGAAGAAAACGACTTTGCCGCCAAGGCTTGCCATCAGCTTTCGCCTTATAGCCGAGTACACCAGCCGATTGACCAATGGGAGCTTGAGCATGCGCTTTATCTTGGGGTTGCCGGTTATCTGAGGCTCCACAGCCTTTGCGTATATCTTCTCTATCAGCATGGGGACGCTGAGCACTATCCTGGGTCTGACGCTCTTGAAGGCCGACATCAACGGCGAAACGGCAAGCGGTCTGCCGAAGTACACTATATGACAGCCGCACATCAGGGGCAGAAGCAAGCCGATGGTGAATTCATAGACATGCGCCAGCGGGAGGATGGAAAGCAGTTTCCAGCCTTTTCGTATATGGAGAAACGGGGTGGAGCAGGTATCGGCGTTCCAGATCAGGTTCCTGTGGGTGAGCATGACACCCTTTGGGTCTCCGGTGGTTCCGCTTGTGTAGATTATCGAGGCGACATCATCCTCGTTCACCGCGGTCTGTGGACATTCTCCGGTCTTGTCTTCGGTCTTGTCATCGAAAGGCGTGACGTCGCTGACCAGCGTGTCAAGCGTTGCGAACGGCAGGCCAAGGTCCGCCACTTTGTGGATGTTGACCTCCGTTGCAAAGATGAATCTGGATTCTGAGTGGTCAGCTATTTTCCTCACATCCTCCTTTGCGAAGTTTGGCAGAACCGTGACGGCGGTCATTCCGGCGCAGGTTATTCCAAAGTATGCCACCGCCCATCCGGGGCAGCTTTCGCCCAGTATCATGATATTGTCATGGCGCTTGCAGCCCTTGCTTCTCAGGAAAGCGGCGACCGAATTGGCCTTGCGCTCCAGCATGATGTATGTGATGGACGATGATTCATCGTTGTATCTCGATATGGCCTGCATATCTCTGTATTTTCCGGCAATGGTTTTAATAAGGCATTGCATGGTGGCCTTTTCAACCAGTCTGTATCTTCCCATTTGTTATCCTTGCATTTTAAATTGACACAATACTGAATATTGTCAAAATAAAACTAGCATCAATTCATAGGAATGTCAATTGGGATAAGATGCATTCTGACATTTGGAATGGCTTTCGCTTTGCATGAAACAGGATGCCCGAAGGCTTGAGAATCAGCTCTTGCCGCTTATCAGCTTCTGAAAATCGGCTTCTCTCATTATATTGGCCAGTGTCGCTCCGTTGAAGTCCTTTAGAACGAGTTTTTTGTTGTGAATCTTGGCATCATACCATGTGATATCGCCATCTACGTTCTTCGAGAACGGATCATATGTGCAGAAGTCCTTTATGCAGTCAGAGGCCCTGACAATCCGCTTGACCCCGTTTGCGGTGTATATGTAGCACGCTTCGGGCCGGAATCCTTTCGCCGGGAAAAGCCGCTCCTCATCAATCGACCAGAAGAACTTCGGCTTGCCGTCATACAGAAAGGTGCCTGATGAACTGTTCACATGCATCGGCTCGACCAGCTGAACGGCATTGTCATGAACCGCCGCCATGAGGAACGAATTAAGGCTCTTGAAGCCTCTTTCCCTTTTCAGAGCCTGAAGCTTGGTTATGGTCAAATCAGTCTGGATAGCCAGCATGTTTGTCTCAACGAAATAGCCGACATCCTTCGGGTCAACCACATAGCCCCAAAGGTCCTTGCTTTCGTTGCTTTTCCAAATCATCACGGTCTTCTCTCTGAACACGCTCGCTCTCCTGATTCAAAGTTAATAAAACATCGGGCGATTGTAAAGGGGTGCTCATAGTTTGATTCCAAATCCTGCGGAGAACTGGGTGTCGCTCTGCATGTCTTCATAGGAATCATTGCTTTTCACATGGATTCGTCTGCCTATCCAGTCCATCTGCGCCCAGACGCTCACTTCCGGGAATGAGAACGAGGGGATGATGTTTTCCAGCTTCGTCTCGCCCCTCAGGCTCAAATAGAGCATCTGCTGTATTCTGTCGCCGCTTGGCGTGGAAAGCTCTCTATTAGGATAACCGGTGTTGTCACCGCCTGAATTGTGAGATTGGTACATGTTCATCTCGCCATGCTCCATCGCCCTTATGTTCATGTCGATTCTGCCGGCATGCGGAATCAGAATCGAGCCTCTCCAGTCCAGCGCAATGGCATCGCCTCCGTAGGGGAATCCTATGTAATCGAACTTCGCCACATGGCCTCCGGCGGAGCCGTATGCCCATGTCCTGTTGACCGTCAGAAAGTCGACCGCATCGCGCCTG
>JBQNBA010000165.1:0-3730 GCA_052170175.1 Sphaerochaetaceae bacterium
CGCAAGAGAGGCGTTGCCGCTGAAATAAGTTCCGCTCGATGCATATGCGCCGGTGTCAAACCCGGACGCATCGGTATCACCGGAGACCACGGAAACATTGTCCATGGGAATGCAAAGGGTTTCGGCGGTCACCTTTGCGGTGATGGTGTCCAGACCCGTTCCAAGGTCGGAGCCGCCGCTCTGCACGATTATGCTCCCATCCGTCTCCATCTTGGCTATGGCAGTGGAATGGTCAAGACCCGGAAGCCCGCTTCCCTGCTGAATCATGGCGAATCCCCTGCCACGCTTCCAATCAGAATCGGAATCCTGTTTCAGAGGCTCGTCCCAGCCCATCATCTTCGCCCCTCGGTCAATGGCCTCGCCCAGACCGCATGAACCGACAGGAACCACATTCCCCTCGCGCCCCTCTCCAAGGCCCTTGAGGATGTTAAGCATGTAGCCCTCCTCCACGCAGTTCTTCTTGACCATCTGCTTGTAGTCCTGCCCGAGGGCGGACGCAAGCTCGGCAAGAGCCATCATCAGAGCGAACGCACCCTTCGGAGCGCCATACCCCTGATATGCCCCTGCAGGCGGACAGTTCGTATAGTACGTGTACACATCGAACTTCATGTTGTCCACCTTGAACAGCGGAAGAGTCTTGGAGCATGAATTCATCGGCACGGTAAGGCAATGATTGCCATATGGGCCTGTGTTCGCCCTGCAGTCAATCTGGATGGCGGTGATTGTTCCATCCCTCTTGCCGCCCATCTTCACCGTCAGCTTCATAGGATGCCGTGTGCTGTTTGCAATGAACTCCTCGCTTCTCGTGTTCCTGGTGTAGACAGGCTTCCCGGTGACCCATGTCATGTAGGCGCACAGATCCTCAATCAATATATCCTGCTTGGAGCCATATCCGCCGCCGACCTTGGCCTTTATCACATGCACCCTGCTTTCAGGAATCGAGCATAGTCTGGCGACAACACGCCGCATATGATAAGGGACCTGCGTGGAAGCATTTATCACAAGCCTGCCGCCCTCCATCCTGGAGAAGCAGACATGGACTTCAAGCGGAGTGCACTGCACCTGATCCGTCTGATACACATGCTCTATCACCGCATCCGCCTGCTTGAAGCCCTCCTCCACATCCCCGATCTGCCCATGGGCGGCGGAGGCAAGGTTATGCTTGGAATCGGCGTGAATCGGGAACGGATAATGAATCGAGCCCTCCCGCGGATCCGAGCCTTTGTTGTAATCCTCCAGATCGGATGGAGCGCCTACGCCGTAGCTGACTGAGCCGTTCTGCACAACAGGCGCATCTGGAGCCATGGCTTCCTCGACAGTGAGCACAGGCCTGAGCACCTCGTATTTGACCTTTATAAGCTTCTTGGCCTCAAGGGCGATCTCTCTTGTCTCCGCGCAGATTGCGGCCACTCTATCGCCTACATGCCTCATCTTCTGGTTTATAAGCTTCTTGTCGTGGGGAGACGGTTCAGGAGCGCCCTGCCCTGCGCAGGTGTAATAGATGTCCGGAACGTTCTTGTATGTCAGAATCTTGACGACGCCGTCAAGCTTCTCCGCCTCGCTGGTATCAATATCAGTGATGTAGGCATGGGCATAGGGAGAGCGCAGAACCTCCATCCAGCAGGCATCGGCATCCTTGAAATCCTCGACGAAAGCCTTGGAGCCGGAGACAAGCTGCGGCCCGTCCACCTTGGGCAGGGCCTTCCCGACGTAATTCAGATTGTCTCTGAACTCGGGAATAAGCTCACCGGGCTTCTTGTCCGAGGTGGCAAGCTCAACGGCCAGATAATAATGCTCGTAGCCCGCATCGCGGATGAATATCCCGCTCAAGGCATCCTTTATCTGATTCTTCGTGGGATGCGGATGCTTTTCCAAAAGCCAAGTCAGAAGCAAGGCGGCCGCCGGCGCATTGTATGCGCTCTGGACAACACCGGCATCGACCATCGCCTGCTGCACGGGAGAAAGGCTCTTGCCATCGGAAAGAGAGTCGGGGGTGCGGATATCCGCCCCGTCAGCCTGGAAGGCAAGCATGAGATTGGAATAGACCGGCCTGTCGTTGAAGATTATGGTGTCGCTTCCTGCAAAGCCTTCTCTGTCATCGCTGTCCCTCACGCACAGATGCCTTTCCTGAACAAGAAGCTCCCTGAGGCACATGGCCGGATTGACATTCAGGCAGCGTTTCCTGCCATTGATAATGCATTTGATTTCCATCATCTGACCTCCTTGAAAAGATCAAACAAAACCGTGCGGCACAGGTATTCCTTGTATTCGGCGCTGCCGAATATGTCGTCGTTGAATTGAACATGCTCTTCCTTCAAAACCCGCATCACGCATTTCTCGCACTGAACCGTTGAGAAATCGACCTTTATCAGACCCGTCCCCTTAACGGCGGCGAAACCTGCCTTGGCGTTGGCCGCAGCGGTCAGCACAGCATGGCTCTCCATCGTGACGGCGATTCGCTTCTGGGCGATCTTCGCCTTGGCGGGAACCATGATGCATGTGATTATCATGCCCGAATAAGCATCAAACCTGGCAAGATAGTCTTCTATGTCGACCGTCTTGACCTCATTCAGCTGCACCTGGGCCTCTGCCGCGCGGAGGCATGGTGTCATGTAGCTGTCATCGCGGTGAAGATACAGATTGCCGGCGACCGAAGCCATCTCTCTTTTCTGTCTCGAACCCATGTAAAGCGCAGCTTCCTTAAGATAGTCCGGAGCGACAGGCGAATCCACAATCATCTGGAAAGTCGTTCCCAGAGGCAGCCTGACAAGTCCCTTGTCCTCGCTTATCACCGCTTCCGGAGCCTTGAAGGCAACAATCCGGCTCGCGGAAACGAATGAATCCAGTCTATTGATTTCAGTTCCGCCGCCAAGGAACACGGCATCAGGGCCTATCATCCCTGAAGCAGCCTTGATGGAGTCTGCGAATAAAACATCCTTTATCATTTCAGGCCTCCTTTCTTCCATAGAGCTCTGGCCGCAGCATTGGCGCGTGCAGCAAGCTCCGTCTCATCCATGCCGCACAGGAAACCGCCATCGACAACCACCTGGCCATTGACTATCGTGTATTTCGTCTGATGATCATAACCGCAGAACAGCAGCGCCGCGACAGGGTCGCTGAGCGAACCGGCGTACTGCATGCCGCTCATGTCAAATATCGCCGCATCTGCGGCCCAGCCTTCCTCCAGCCTCCCGACCTTGCAGTAGCCCAGCATCCTGGCTCCGTTCTCGCAGGCCATCTTGAAAACCTGCGGGGCAGTGATTGCCGATGCTCCGTATCGGACTCTCTGGAGAAGCAATGCAAGGCGCATCTCGCCCAGCATGTCAGAGCTGTCATTCGAGGCGCTTCCATCAACGGCCAAGCCCACGTTGATGCCCTTATCCAGCATCTCGGTGACACGGCAGATTCCGCTTCCAAGCCTCATGTTGCTTGCCGGGCAATGGGCGATCGCGCTATGAGTCCGGGCAAGGACATCAAGCTCTTCGACGTTGAACCAGATGCCATGCGCATAGAACACATCCGGGCCTATGAGCTCGCATTGCTGCATGAGCTCGACAGGACGGATTCCGTATATCTTGAGGCAATCCTCCTCCTCGTCCTTTGTCTCGCACAGGTGCGTATGGAGCTTCACTCCGTATCTTCTGGCAAGACGGGAGCTTTCACGCATGCATTCCTTTGTGACCGAGAAAGGAGAGCAGGGAGCCAGGACTATCTTGCTCATCGAGAAATC
>JBQNBA010000166.1:0-3705 GCA_052170175.1 Sphaerochaetaceae bacterium
GCGCGGAACCTGTCTTGCGCAGGGCAAGGTCGATAAAGGATTGGGGAAAGCATCCCGCAGAAATCCGTGAAGAGCCAAAAATCCAGAACTACGGGAAAGAGGATGAAAGTATGAAGAGATTTGCATTTGCGTGCTTGTCGCCTCGATTTGCATCACGACATTCTGCATGACGGCATTCGCCTCAGAACTGTTTTGCTTCATGCCGGTGAGTCAGGTTCCGCTTTATCGCGAGGCGGTGGCTGACCCATATGCCTTGAACACCGGCTTCCGCATTCTGTTTGCCAACGACCCTGAGGAAAGGCTCAATCCGAATGCCGTCACAGGCCATGAATACTACCTGATAGAGCCAGTCGAATATGTCCGTGACAACTCCTGGATCATGGGGCTTTCAGCTGATGTGCCGATAGCCAGCCGGTTTTCAGTCAGAGTCTATCCACCATCAGAGGCTCGCCGTACTCAAGCTTCTTGTCAGTTGCGGGTGTGCATGCGCAGGCAGGCAGACCTGTCCGATATCCAGAAGCAATCTCGTTCCCCCCGGTGAACGACCACTCCCAAAGCGAACCTGCTTTTCTCATATGGCAGCCGCAAAGCCCTGCGACCTCAGTCTCCGTCATGCCTTTCCAGCCACCGTGCTTGATATCCTCAAGAAACGCATAGTGACCTGCATCGCTATTTCAGATGCATGGCGGAACCTGTTCTGAGTGCCCTCAGGGAGATAGCATCCCATTCCGGCCTCAACACCAATGCGGCCTTTCTTGCCTTTCAGACATTCATCCTTAATGAAATCAGAAATAATCGAGAGCTGATCGGCGGCCCCCCCATAGGGGCAAAAGCCATTACGTTTTCCTCCGGAAGCCCAGTCTCATCCATGACACACCTTCAAAATCCACATGTCAAGGCAAGAAACAAACGGCAAGGATTCTGTTTACATTGCAGCGTGGTTTAATATCAGATGAGGGAATCGGAATTCATAAGAAAATCAATAGCATTCAACTTGCGGTATCCTCTTTCCATAAGGTTGAACGGATCGTTGTCCATATTTATCACATATTTCCTGTATCCGTCGTCTATTCCATCAAATGGCCTGGTTTCCTGTGCCCTCTTGCCCGGATCATCGATGGAATAGGCAACCTGTATGTAGAACGTGTCATCAGGATTCGAGGCGATGAAATCTATCTCCTTATCTTTGTTCTTGCCGATGTGGACGTTATAACCACGTCTGAGCAGCTCGTTGTATATGATGTTCTCGAGTGCATGGGTCGGCTCTATCTGACGATAGTTAAGCCTCGCATTTCGAAGACCCAGATCTGTCGCATAATATTTGTTCTGTGTCTTGAGATATTCCCTGCCTCTCACGTCGTATCTGGAGACCTTGTTGAAAAGGAACGATTCGCTCATCCATTGCAAGTAATTACCTATTGTGTCAGGGGTGAGCGTCTTGTATCCATTTGACTTTAATGTGTCTGCAATCTTCTTTGCACTTACAGTGGATCCGATGTTGGAGCAAAGGAAGTCATATGTGGCGTTGAATGCCGCTGCGTTTCTGATCCCATAGCGCTCAATCACGTCTTTCGTTGCAACGGTATCCTGCAGCATTGTCAGATATTGAATCTTTAGTTTCTTATCGGATTCGGTGGCGGCATACGGGAATCCTCCATAGAGCATATAATCCCTGAATGCAGAATCCTTATTTCCTCCCACATATGAATAGTATTCACTGAATGAAAGTGTATGCACCCGTATCTCAATGCTCCTGCCCCGCAAGACAGTGCTTATGTCACCCGAGAGCATCCGTGAGTTGGAACCTGTGATGTATACATCAAGACCTCTGTTCCTCAAGGAGTTGAGCAGATCTTCAAACTCTATGACATACTGTATTTCATCAATCATGACATAGTATTTGCCAGAATCAGTGATTCTCCCTTTGATATAGGAATACAACGCATCAGAGTTTCTTAGCCCGGCATTGTCCTTATCCTCAAGATTCACGGTGATGATTCTCTCATCTTTGATTCCCGATTTAATCAACCAATCCTTATACAAATTGAACAGAAGAACCGATTTGCCGCATCTTCTGACACCAGTGATGACCTTTATGAGATCCTTGTCCTTGTATCGCATCAACTGGTCAATATATAAAGGTCTGTCTATCATGCCTTTCCTCCATGGAAAGCTTACTCGAAAAACTTTCTGAAATCAATTGTTTTTCGACTTGTGTGCAGAATGGCTTTATGGGAGATCCTTATTTCTTTATGTACATCTTGTTTCTGAAAAAGCTCTTATTCTGTCAGAAACACAGATGAGCTTGCCAAGTTCGAAGGGGTTATCTGGTTCTTCACATCCAAGTCAATATGAAACTGCTTTAATTCCACAACCTTCAATCGCCGTGCTGATAGTCGCTGCAAACTATTTGGGAATCGGCACGCAGCGTTCCGCTGTGCGCATCGTATATATCGGCAATGAAGGCTGGAGAAGCTGGTCGGCGAGATATGCGAAGCTGGATGGGAGACTACGCCACGCCATTCATACAAAAGACACGCAGAACACACTGCGCCTCGAAATTGCAACAGAAGAAGGACTCATCTCAATTGAAGTGAGAGATTCCGAAGGAAAAGTCATTTTCGTGCAGATACTAAGCATCACTTTGGGGCGCTAAGGTCACTTGAACCATGCAATGGCGAATCCCATGTCAATCACGCTCTCCGCAATGATGGTCTCCGCCGTGGTGCTCCCTGCACCCCTGATCGCCTTCATGATGGCCGCAGCCATGTTCGCCGCAGCTGTGTTCCTCCCCGTGATGGTGGTGGCCGCAAAAGCCCTGGCCGCCTCATCGGCGCTTCCGCTGATTCCGGCATACAGCTTGATTCCAGCCTCATCCAGAGCCATCTGCGCTCCCCTTCCGATGCCGCCGCAGATAAGAACATCCGTCTCAGCCTGCTTCAAGAATCCGGCAAGGGCGCTGTGTCCCTGACCGTTGGTATCTGCGACCTGTTCTTTCACAATTGCGCCGTTCTCAACATCATACAGCTTGAACTGCTCCGTATGGCCGAAATGCTGGAACACCTCTCCGTTCTCATAAGTCACTGCGATTCTCATACAATTATTTCCTTTCTGCGTTATGTTATGCTTAAGATTTTCAGTGGCAAAGCGATACTTTCCGCCCGAAATCTGTATTCTCCTGCCGTTGACGAGGGCATCCGCAATCTTCTTTCTGGCAGAGTCATATATGGCTGTGACCGTCGTCCTTGCCACCTGCATTCTGCCGGCGGCCTCTTCCTGCGTCTTTCCGAGCCAATCAACCAAGCGTATTGCTTCGTACTCATCCAGTGTGAGAACCGAGCAGCCGCTTGCTCTCTCATCGTCCGGTGAAAAACTCCAGAAATCAGGATATCCGCATATTATTCTGCACTTCTGCGGTCTTGGCACGGCATTCCCCTCCCTTGTCTGATTTCATATCTGACTTATGTCAATAACAGCATATCGATATTTTCCGACTTATGTCAATAACCAAAAACAGATAAATAAAATCGCGGAAGCCTTCGCCAAGACCGCCAAGCTATGTCGGGAGGCAGAAGCGAGAAGCGCTGCGGAAACGACTTTCCAGCTACCCTGCGCTATATACCGGTGCATACTGTTTGAAAGAAGCCGACTCCAATGGATGGGATATCGGAGATTGTCAGTGTTCCTAAAAACATGCCGATTTGA
>JBQNBA010000167.1:0-3697 GCA_052170175.1 Sphaerochaetaceae bacterium
GCCTATCTGCCAGGTCTTGTGGAATACGAACGCCCCTTCGACAAAGTGGATTTCGGTTTCAAACTGCTCGATTGACCTCTCAATGACTTCGGGGATTATATTTGTCAGCCCGGTTTCCTTTATGCAGGATTCAAGACGGGGATTGTCCTTGTACTTCTCCCTGTACTTCTCAATCAGCCGGTCAACGTTTGCCTTGAGCCCGGTGTCCGAGAAATGAATCACCATCTTCATCACATCGATGGTCTGGTCAAGCGATAGTATCTTCATGTCAAGAAGATCGTTGAGGAACGAGACACCCTTGCTTCCGCCAAGGGCCTGGGCGTACCTTCCGGCTTGAGAGATGAGGTATCCCGGGCTGTCCTTTCTAAGCTGGCATATCTTGCCCCATATTTCCCTGAGCCCTGCTGAATCCTCTGTCTTGAGCAGCCTGTGGGTGGCCCTCTGATAATAGTTCATGGCTATAGGAAGATCACCGGACTCCTCGTAATGCTCGGCAAGCTTCTTAAGGATGTCGACTTCCTCGTAGTTCGTCCTGACAAGACGCTCCCACATGGCCATCTTCTCATCAGAGCGCCCCTGCGATTCATAGTAGTCGGCCAGCACCCTCAGGGCATAGTCATTCTCGGAGTAGTTCAGGATAAGCTTGCCAAGATACTCCACCATATCGTATTTGCGGGCATCAACGGAGCTTTCAAGTATCTCCAGAAGATACCTGTCGTCTGACGGATGCTTGCCGGAGAGGGTTGCCAGAAGCTTGGCCGCTATGCTGTTCCTGTTCTTTTCCAGCTCCTCTTCGCATAACTGCCTCAAGTCGGTCTTGTCCTCCGTGGTTTCAAGGCTCTGCGCCAGCTTGGCTATGCGCTTTATGTCTGAAAGCTCAAATGCTGCTATCGAGGTTCTGCTCCATTCATCAGGGGTCATCATTTCCTTTATCTCTGAAATGTTCATTTTTTCTCCTAAAACAAAACCGGGCGTCCCTCCACAGGTCGCTCGGATTAAAGTTCTCTTTCTTTAAGTGTTATTATAGCATGAAAGTATTTATTAAGCAATCGATTTTTGGTATAACAGAAGAATGGAAAAAATCATTGTATCCCCCTCAATCATGACAGCCGACTTCCTGGAGCTCGGCGGCGAGGTGAGGAAAGTTGAAGAAAGCGGTGCGCCCTGGCTGCACCTTGACGTTATGGACGGAACCTTCGTGCCCAATATATCGTTCGGACCTAAGATCATATCCGATATAAGGAAAGCCGTGGGGCTTTTCCTTGATGTCCATCTTATGGTGCAGGATCCTGATCATCTGATTCCGGCGTTTGCAAAGGCCGGGGCTTCCTGCATCACGGTTCATCACGAAGCCTGCCCTGATATAATGGCCACATTGCGCCTTATCAAGAGCCTGGGCGTTCAGTGCGGCGTGAGCTTGAAGCCCGCCACCCCCGTGTCGACGATAGAGGATATTCTGGATGAGGTCGATCAGGTGCTTGTGATGAGCGTGGAGCCGGGCTTCGGCGGGCAGGCCTTCATGGCATCCTCTGTGGAAAAGGTGAAGGAGCTTGCCGGGCTTAAGCACGGCAGGAGGTATCTGATAAACATCGATGGCGGAATAGGGGACGACAACATCGATCTGCTCAAGAAGGCAGGCGTGGATGCGGTGGTCACCGGTTCGTCGTTCTTCAACAATCCGGACAAGGCGGGATTCGTGAGAAGGATGTCGTCCCGATGAAAGCAGTCGTCCAACGGGTCAATGATGCCAGGGTCGAGGTCGATGGCAGGATTGTCGGAAGCATCGGCAAGGGGCTGCTTGTGTATCTGGGGGTCGGGCGGGGCGACGAGGAAAAGGATGTCGATCTTCTTGTCCGCAAGATATCGAAGCTCAGGATCTTCCAGGATGAGAATGACAAAATGAACCTCTGCATCCAGGACATAGCCGGCGGCGCCGTACTGGTGGTTTCGCAGTTCACGCTGCTTGCCGATCTCTCCAAGGGCAACAGGCCTTCATTTGACAATGCCGCAGCTCGGGAGACGGCTCAGCGCCTATACGAGCTGTTCAAGGAAAGGCTGGCGGCCGAGGGCATAAGGGTGGCTTCCGGAGTGTTTGGGGCGCATATGCATGTTTTCTATGAAAATGACGGCCCCGTGACGATTATCTATGACACAAAGACAGAAAAGAAGATATAATGATCCGGCGGATATGAAGCTGATTGCATCTCAGCGAAAAACCGATTTTGACCGATGTATTCATAAAACTTGAAACAAGGAGAGATGAATGGCAAACGCTAAGGAAAACCCAAAGGCTTCTGATGGCCAGCTGATTGAGCAGAAAAGACAGGCGCTTGAAGCGGCCAGGGCGCAGATTGACAAGCAATTCGGCAAAGGATCGCTTATGCGGCTGGGCGAGGGCTCCAAGGTGGAGAGCATAGAGTGCATTCCCAGTGGATCGCTTCTGCTTGATGAAGCGCTTGGAATCGGCGGTTACCCAAGAGGCAGGATAATAGAGATATACGGACCTGAATCATCAGGAAAGACAACACTGGCCCTTCATGCGATAGCGGAGGCCCAGAAGCTCAACGGGATAGCGGCATTCATCGATGCGGAGCATGCCCTGGATCCTGTTTATGCGAAGAAGCTTGGCGTTGACACCGATGATCTGTGGATAAGCCAGCCGGATAACGGAGAGCAGGCGCTTGAGGTCGCTGAATCGCTTGTCAGAAGCGGCGCCGTGGACATCATAGTGATTGATTCGGTCGCAGCCCTCACTCCGCAGGCGGAGATTGAAGGCGACATGGGAGACAGCCACATGGGGCTTCAAGCCCGGCTTATGAGCCAGGCTCTGCGCAAGCTGACAGGAATACTTGCCAAGAGCAAGGCCACCATAATATTCATAAACCAGATAAGAATGAAGATAGGCGTGCTGTTCGGCAACCCGGAGACAACGACAGGCGGCAACGCCCTCAAGTTCTACGCCTCCGTGAGGCTTGATGTCAGAAGGATAGAATCAATATCCCGAGGTGCGGACGATATAGTGGGCAACAGGGTCAGAATCAAGGTCGTCAAGAACAAGGTGGCCCCTCCGTTCAGAAAGGCGGAGCTTGACATGATGTTCGACGAGGGCATCAGCTATTGCTCAAGCATCCTGGACGCAGCGTTGAAATACAACGTCATAGAGAAGAGCGGAAGCTGGTTCTCATATGACGGAGAGAAAATCGGGCAGGGCAGGGAGAATGCGATAACGTTCCTCAAAAGCAATCCAGAGATTCAGAAAACCATCGAGGCAGATTTGCGGAAGCTGATGTTCGGCGGCAACAAAGAAGCGAGCGGCAAGCCGGCGGAGAGCTGATGGCAGAAGGCATTTCCTATAAGACGGCCGCCTTTGAAGGGCCGCTTGACCTGCTTCTGTACCTTATCCAGAAGTCGGAGATAAACATATATGACATCCCCATCGCAGAGATAACGGATCAGTTCATGCACTACATGAAATCCGAGGCCGTGACCTCTCTGGGCGACATATCGGATTTCTACAAGATGGCCGCCGACCTCCTGTGGATAAAGAGCCGGATGCTTCTTCCCGTTGACATTGAATTCGACGAGGAATATGAGGATCCCCGCAAGGAGCTTGTCCAAAGGCTTCTTGATTATCAGAAGTTCAAAAAATACTCGCAGCTGCTGTTTGGCTCTGAAAGGCAGGGAGAGTTGCTGGTGG
>JBQNBA010000168.1:0-3633 GCA_052170175.1 Sphaerochaetaceae bacterium
GGTTGCCGACATCATCGTTTCCAGGACAGGTTTCAAGACCTTCGGGATTGCCATAGCCCACGGTTTCACCCAAGGGGCGTATTTTTTCGGAGGCGCTTTTCCGCTCCTGTTCTTCCTGGAAAGGGAGCTGGCCAAGTGGCAGGCGATGGGTATGAGCGAGGATGAGATAATGGAGTATGTGCAGTATTTCACCGGAGCCTTCGTCGTCATCGGGATAGTGACTGCCATTGTCTGCGGCGTGATTGGCGTTTATGTGGGAAAACTTATCTTGAAAAGGCATTTCAAGGATATGAACTGACATGCAGAAGAATCATTCGAATCATCCTGAGCTTGCATGCCGTATGCCCTCGGGCAAGGAGAAGAGGTTCAAAGATTTCATTAAACCATATGCTATGGTCTATGCCGCGACGGTTTTGCTGGCCTTGGCCGGTGTGTTCTGCGGACTTGTTCCTTATTTCATGACATATCGATTATTGATTGGGTTGACAAATGGGTTCTCCCTGAAAGCGCTTGCTATCTGCACAGCGATCATCCTAGGGGCATTCTTGCTGCAATTATCCTTGTACAATATGTCTCTGGCGATTTCTCATAAGACAGCGTTTCGTATTCTTGGGCAAATCAGAATTGCGATAACAGATAAAATGCTTCGTCTGCCTTTGGGTTATATTCAGACGCATGGCAGCGGGCATTTCCAGCACATGCTGATTGATGGAACCGAGCGTCTGGAATTTCCTCTGGCGCATGCCATTCCCGAGACCGTCTCCAATGTTATGGTTCCGGTGGGGGTCATCGGGGTTCTTTTTGCCACTGACTGGCGCATGGCTTTGTCCGTCCTGATTCCGGCAGTCTTGACGTTGCTGTTCTATCTCCCTATGTATCTGGGAATCATGAATGAATTTGCGAACACTTATTATGCTGCTCTGGAAAGAATGAACGGCAGGATAATCGAGTATATCCGTGCGAACAAGGAAATCAAGATTTTCGGGCAGGAACGGCGGGCATATGCAAGGTATGAGGAATCCATTAAGGAGTATAAATCGTCAACTTTGAAATTATACCACAGAATGCACATCACCGCTGCTCCATCATGGGTCTTGTTATCCTCCATTCTTATAAGCGTTCTCTGTGTTGGTGGGTATTTGTATACGAATGGACGACTTTCTGGAGATGTGTTTCTGCTCTCTGCACTGCTGTCCTTGGGAATTGGGGCGTCTCTTCTGAAATTCACGGAGTTCATGGATAATTTTTACCATATCCGCAATGGGAACCGGCTGATTGATGAAATTCTTTCCGCTCCGGAGCTGAAAGAAGAGGATTATGGTGAAATCCCTTCTGGAAATCAGATAGAGCTTCATCATGTTTCCTTTGCATATGAGAAAAAGTCTGTTATTCAGGATGTTTCGCTTGTATTCGAGGAAAGGAAGAAGGTTGCTATAGTCGGGCCATCAGGCGCGGGAAAGACAACAATCGCCAATCTGCTCGCAAGGTTCTGGGATGTGACGGACGGCAGCATAACAATCGGCGGGGTTGATTACAGGGGTCTGCCATTGCAGGAGCTGATGTCAAGAATCAGCTATGTCACGCAAGATACCTTTCTCTTCAACTTCTCCATTTTGGAGAACATCCGGCTGGGAAACCCTTCCGCTTCGGATGATGCTGTCATCAATGCTGCAAGACAGGCGCAATGCTCGGATTTCATTGAGGCTTTGGAAAAGGGATATCATACAATCGTTGGAAACGATGGGGCGAGGTTATCCGGCGGCCAGCGTCAGAGAATCATCATTGCGAGGGCAATCCTGAAAGACGCCCCGATTCTGATTCTTGATGAGGCGACCGCATATGCGGATATGGAGAATCAGCACAAGATTCAGGCCGCCTTGGATGAGCTGTGCAAGGACAAGACATTGATTGTCATTGCTCACAGGCTTGGGACAATCAAGGGTTTTGACAGAATCATCGTTTTGAATGATGGGCGCATTCACGCAGCCGGAACTCATGAAGAGCTTCTTGTCTCCTGCGGTCTGTATCAGAATATGTGGAAGCTGTGTCTGTCAGGCCGTGGCGCCGGGGGCGAGGGCAACCTCTCCTCATGGCGTTCTCCCACGGGGAAGCCGGGCCGTGGCGCCGGGGGCGGCGAGGTGGAGCGGAAGCAGGGGGCGGGAATATGCTGAGAACGATAAGGGATCTGATTAGCTTGCTTCGCAATCAGCGAAGGGGGCTTTGCCTTTCTTTGCTTGCAAGCTTTCTGGACGGAGCTTTGATAATGGTTCCTCTTATCATTGCATATTGCATGATTTCCGCCATGCCGGAATTTGTTCCGGATGTGTCGGCTCCATTAAGCAGGCAGATGGTGTTTCTCTATATAGCTGTGATGCTGGCGTGTGTTCTTCTCCGTATTGTTCTCCGCTATCTTGTGCTGCGGCTTCGCTCCGATGCGGGATATAAGGCGATGTGTGAGAAGCGGATTCGTCTTGGAGAACATGTGAAGCAGTCCTGCTTTGGCTTCTTGAATGAAAAGAATCTCGGGGATATTGTCTCCACTATCACTTCCGATGCTGCATTTCTTGAGATAGAGGGCATGGGTGTTGTGGAGAAAGCGGCTGCAGGGATTCCTGCGCTGGTCATCGGTTCTTGCTTCCTTCTGTGTGTGGAATACAGAATCTTTCTTCTGACGGCTCTTTTGTTCATTCCCGCATGGTTCGCCTATAAGTGCCTTGTCGCAACTCAGGATCGCTTGAATATCAACCGACAAAAAGTCATTGGCGAGGTGACCGAGGATGCGGTTGAATTTGTTCGAGGCATCCATGTGCTGAAATCCTATCAGATGGAGAAGTCTGCAAGAATGTCCGGAATCAGGCAGACATTTGAGAGATTAAGCGCTTTTTCCATACGAGCGGAGCTTTCCCACTTTCCTCCGATGGTTTGGTTTCAAGTTTGGTTCCGGCTGATATCAACCGGAATGGTTTTTCTGTCCGGATTGCTCTTTCTTCGGGAAGAGATTGATTTCCTGGCTCTTTTCCTGCTGGCGGTTTCTTCTTTCAGTCTTTTCCAAGGAGTGGAGAGCATGGGGATATTCAGCATATTCGCCAAGATGACACAGCAATCCATTGATAGGATGAAGGCCATTGAGGATATGCCAATGATGACGGATGCCGCCAGCAAGCCGGATATTGCAGGCAAGCTGGATATTGCGGGCAAGGCGGATATGGCAGCGGACAGGACAAATGCTGCGGACAAGGCGGGAGGTACCGCTGCTCCGCATGTCTGCAAGACAGCCAAGGAGCCTGAGCGTTTTGATATTTCCTATCAGAATGTTGCCTTCGCTTATGGAAGCTCGCCCGTATTGCGGGGGGTGTCTTTTGATGTTCCTGAAGGGACGACAACGGCTCTTGTAGGATTGTCGGGCAGCGGAAAGACGACAATCATCAGCCTGCTGGCTCGTTTCTGGGATATAAAGCATGGGTGCATCCGGCTTGGCGGGAGGGATATCAGGAGCTTGCCCTATGAACATCTGCTGAAAAGTCTGAGCTTTGTATTTCAGGATGTGATTCTGTTCCAGGATACTGTTTTGAACAACATTCGCATCGGTAATCCGTCTGCAAGCATGGATGATGTCATTGAAGCGGCAAAGCG
>JBQNBA010000169.1:0-3619 GCA_052170175.1 Sphaerochaetaceae bacterium
ATAAGGAGGCGTCTGCGGATCTTCCGCTGCGCTGACTTCAACAGCGATCTCCGCCGTCGAATACTCCTCCCCGGAGACAATGAGATTTGTTATGTCGCATTCGAAGCGATTGTATGCGCCATGATTCTCTCCGGCTTTCTGGCCGTTGCAGAACACCTTTGCGCAGGAGCCTATGCCCTCGAACCGCAGAATCACCTTCCGTCCTTTTATGTCCTGCGAAAGGAGAACGGCCTTTTTCTCATAACGCCCCGAAAGCGTTGCATCAGAAACGTTGAAGTAGTTGCACGGCAGCTGCTTCAGCGTATGAGGAATGACGACATCGCTGCCGTTGAATTTCCATCCGTTGTTCAGAGGTATTGTCCTGCGCATGTTCCATAGTCCTTATTGATTGCCCGTATGCAGATGATTCTGGATAATGAAAAAGAATTTGTCAACTATGATTTCCATCTGTGTTTTTCTGTATCATATATTCATATGAACTTCAAATCTGTTGACCCTCTTTTTTCAAAACAGTATATTTGTATCGAATTGAATCTGCTTTGGAGGAATCCTGATGAAAATTGGTATCAATGGTTTTGGAAGAATCGGACGTTTTGTTTTCCGAGCCGCAATGACTAGGAAGGATGTCGAGGTTGTCGGCATCAATGACCTTTGTCCGGTTGATTATCTGGCTTATATGCTCAAATACGATACTATGCATGGCCAGTTCGACGGCACTGTGGAGGCTGACGTTGAGAATTCGCTGATGATAGTCAACGGAAAGAAAATCCGCGTGACAGCCGTCAAGGATCCCAAGGAGCTTGAATGGGACAAGGTCGGAGCGGAGTATGTGGTGGAGTCCACAGGGCTTTTCCTCACAAAGGAGAAGGCGCAGGCTCATATCGATGCCGGTGCAAAGTATGTCGTGATGTCCGCCCCTTCAAAGGATGACACACCGATGTTCGTCTGCGGCGTGAACGAGGATGCATATGTGAAAGGCACCCAGTTCGTTTCGAATGCATCATGCACGACAAACTGCCTGGCGCCCGTGGCTAAGGTTCTCAATGACAAGTTCGGAATAGTCGATGGCCTCATGACAACCGTTCATTCCACGACAGCCACTCAGAAGACGGTTGACGGCCCTTCGCTCAAGGACTGGAGAGGCGGCAGAGCCGCTTCCGGAAACATCATCCCATCCTCGACGGGAGCCGCAAAGGCAGTGGGGAAGGTCATTCCTTCTCTCAACGGCAAGCTGACCGGAATGTCCATGAGAGTCCCGACCCTTGACGTATCGGTTGTGGACCTGACAGTCAATCTAGCAAAGCCCGCCTCATACAGCGAGATATGCGCCGCAATGAAGGAGGCTTCCGAAGGCGAGCTCAAGGGAATACTTGGCTATACCGAAGAGGCTGTTGTGTCGTCTGATTTCCTGGGTGACCCCAGAACATCGATCTTTGACGCCAAGGCGGGAATCGCTCTCACGGATACTTTCGTCAAGGTTGTAGCTTGGTATGACAATGAAATCGGGTATTCAAACAAGGTGCTTGATCTGATTGCTCATATGAAGAAGGTCAACGGCTGATAAGCCTGTTGTTTTATAAAAGGCCTGCCTTTCGGCGGGCCTTCTTTTCCTGAAACAAAAGCAAGGAGTTTGCCATGAAACTTAATACAATAAAGGAAGCGGATCTTGAAGGCAAGACGGTTCTCTGCCGGGTTGATTTCAACGTTCCAGTGAAGAACGGCGTTGTGACTGATGCGACGAGGATAACCGCCGCGCTTCCAACGATACAGTACATTCTTTCCCAGAAGGGAACGAAGCTTGTGCTGATGTCCCATTTCGGAAGACCGAAAGGGCAGAAGAACCCCGAGTTCTCCATGAGGCCTGTGGCCAAGAAGTTCGAAGAGCTGCTGGGGCGGAAGGTCTTGCTTGCCTCCGATGTCATCGGGCCTGAGGTGCATCGAGAGGTCGCTGCGCTCAAGCCGGGCGAGGTGCTGCTTCTGGAGAACGTCAGATTCTACCCCGAGGAGGAGGCCAATGACCCCGGATTCGCCAAGGAGCTTGCCTCATACGGCGATGTCTATGTGAACGACGCTTTCGGAACCGCTCACAGGGCCCATGCCTCAACAGAGGGCGTGGCTCATTATCTTCCTGCCTATGCCGGATTCCTTATCGAGAAGGAAGTCAAGTTCATGGCTCCTCTTCTTGAGAATCCTGAGCATCCTTTCGTTGCGATAATCGGCGGCTCGAAGGTGTCCTCCAAGATAACGGTCTTGGAGAGCTTGGTGCGCACGTGCGATGTGATTGTCATAGGCGGCGGCATGGCCTACACCTTCCTAAAGGCCCAGGGGCATGAAATAGGCAAGAGCCTTCTGGAGCCTGATTTCCTGGATACGGCAAGAAGCTTCCTGGATAAGGCATCTCAGAAGGGCGTGAAGGTTGTGCTTCCTGTCGATCATGTCTGCGCTAAGGCATTTGACGAAGCGGCGGAGCCTGTCGCTGTTGACGGCGTTGACATCCCCGGCGATCTGGTGGGAATGGATATCGGCCCCAAGACGCTTGCTCTGGCAAAGGCTGCCATGAATGATGCAAAGAGCATCATCTGGAACGGCCCCGTGGGGGTTTTTGAATTTGCAAGCTTCGCCCACGGCACGCTTGAGATTGCAAAGGCCGTTGCCGATTGCAAGGGCACGACTGTTGTCGGCGGAGGTGATTCGGTCGCCGCTGTGAATAAATTCAGCCTCGCATCCAGAATCGATCACGTGTCCACCGGCGGCGGCGCATCTCTGGAATTCCTTGAGGGCAAGGAGCTCCCTGGAATCAAGGCGTTGGAGAAATAGCATCTCAGGAGAAATAATATGAGAAAACCTTATATAGCCGGTAACTGGAAGATGAATCTGACGCCCTCCCAGGGGGCGCAGCTTGCAAGGCGTCTTGCTGCTGAGCTCAAGGATGTGGATGTCAAGGTGATGATAGCTCCATCATTTGCTTCGCTTCCGGCCGTCTTGGAGGCGGTGAAGGGCTCCAATATCATAGTCGCCGCCCAGAATGTCAGCGACAAGGCGAACGGTGCTTTCACAGGAGAGGTTTCCTGTGAGCAGCTCAAGGACCTTGGAATCAATGATGTGATAATCGGGCACAGCGAGAGGCGTTCCTATTACGGAGAGGACGATGAGTGGATAAACAGAAAAGTCCTCTTTGCCCTTTCTCAGGGGATGAACATCGTGCTTTGCATCGGTGAGACTCTGGAAGAGAGACAGGGCGGAAGGCTCGAAGAGGTTCTTTCAAGGCAGGTGAAAGTCGGTCTGAGGGGCGTGGGCGCAGATGACATGCCCAGGATAACCCTGGCGTATGAGCCGGTCTGGGCCATAGGCACCGGAGTCACGGCGACCGCCGATGATGCAGACGGAGCGCATTCATTCGTCAGAGGATTAATTGAATCGTTGTACGGCAAGGTTATTGCAGAAAATACGATAATACAGTATGGTGGTTCAGTGAAACCATCGAATTCGAAGGAGCTTCTTGCCCGCAAGAACATCGATGGTGCGCTGGTCGGCGGGGCTTCTCTTTCCGTTGAGAACTTTGTTCCGATTGTTAAATCTGCTTTGGAGTGAAGATATGGCGGTTTTGAGTATAGTGTTG
>JBQNBA010000170.1:0-3525 GCA_052170175.1 Sphaerochaetaceae bacterium
GAAGCTCAGAATCCCGGACAGGAACGGAAGGCTCTATACAGTGGAGGAGGGCGATATGCTCAGCTCCATAACAAAGAAGTTCAATCTCAGCATGGGCTGGAAGACATTGCAGGAGATAAACAACCTTAAGGCCGAGACGATTTTCGTCGGGCAGCAGATATTCATACCGGATGAGACGACGGTTCATTCCATCTCGCATGCTGCCAGCGGAATCGATTTCAAGTCTCCTCTGAGGGGCGGGAAGACGACGGGGTACTACGGACAGTCTGTTGTCGATCCGGTTTCAAAAAGCACCATATACCTGGAAGGTGTTCTGATTGGTGCATCTGATGGCGCCGTTGTCGCGGCATCCTCAAGCGGGACTGTCATGGATGTCGCTTACAGCACCGGGAACATGGCAGGATTCTTCGTGAGAATCTCGCATGACGGAGGCTACAGCTCATATTATTATTTCCTTGATCAGGATTCCATAAAGGTCAGCGTAAGCGACAAGGTGGATCCGGGAGACCCGCTGGGAACCATAAGCGCTTCTTCATCGCCGTTCGGTACGCCTGCCCTTTATTTCAAGATTGAGCAGAACGGGATAATGCTGGATCCAAACCAGTGGTTTGAGAACTAAAGGCTTGAAAACCAAACTGGGCTCTGTTTGCACTACACGTTTTGGAGTTTCCTGGGCTCTGTTTGCACTACACGTTTTGGAGTTTTATCATTATACTCTATGTATGAGTTTATTCACGAGCATATTCGGGACTAAGAAAGACAGGGATCTGAAAGCCCTGCGGCCTTTGCTGGACAAGGTCAATTCGCTTGACGGGCAGGCGAGGACCCTTGCTGATTCGGATTTCCCAAACGAGACAGAGAAGCTTCGGCAGCGCATAAAGGCCGGAGAGAGCCTGGGCGGTCTGATGCCCTGGGCCTTTGCGCTGGTCCGCGAGGCGGCGTCACGTGTTCTGGGCGAGAGGCCTTATGATGTGCAGGTCATGGGCGCCATAGTCCTGCATCAGGGCAAGATACTGGAGATGAAGACCGGTGAGGGAAAGACGCTCACCAGCACGATGCCGGCATATCTCAACGCCCTTGAAGGCAAGGGTGTGCATATAGTGACTGTCAATGACTATCTGGCGCAGCGCGATGCGGAATGGATGGGTCGCGTATACAGGTTCCTGGGATTGTCCGTAGGGGTCATACTTGCCTCCATGGACAATGAGGCCAGAAGGCTTGCCTACAAATGCGACATCACATACGGGACAAACAACGAGCTGGGCTTTGATTATCTGCGTGACAACATGAAGTACCGTCCTGAGGACAAGCTTCAGGTCGGGCATCACTATTGCATAATAGACGAGATAGATTCCATCCTGATTGATGAGGCAAGGACGCCTCTTATAATAAGCGGACAGGGTGACGATGATTCGCAGAAGGCTAAGAACGCAGAGCGCATAAGCGGGTCTTTCCGCGAATGCCCTAAGGATCCGGAGACGGGGGAATATCCGGAGACATCGATACTTGACCGGTTTGACAAGAACGCCCCTGAAATAGATGAGGGGGACTATAAGATAGATGAGAAGTCCAAGCGGATAACATTCACGAATGCGGGGATGACCCGCATGGAGGAGCTTCTTCTTAAGAACAACTTCATAAGAGGCTCTCTCTATGATGACCAGAACTTTGATTACGTTCACTATGTCTCACAGGCGATGACGGCGCGGTTCTGCTACAAGCGGGATGTCGATTACATTGTCCAGGATAACAAAATAAAGATTGTGGATGAATTCACAGGCCGCATACTGGAAGGGAGAAGATACAGCGAAGGTCTCCATCAGGCGATTGAGGCGAAGGAGCACATACGTGTCTACGGGCTGAACAAGACGATAGCCACAATCACTTTGCAGAACTTTTTCCGCATGTACGACAAGATTTCCGGAATGACGGGAACAGCGGACACGGAAGCCGCGGAGTTCCAGGAGATATATGGTCTCGATGTCGTGGTGATTCCGACAAACCTGCCTGTTGCAAGAAAGGATCTTGACGACCTTGTTTTCCTGAATGAGCAGTTCAAGCTCCAGGCCATATGCCGGGACATAGCGGAAATCCATGCGACCGGACAGCCGATTCTCGTGGGCACGATATCCATAGAGAAATCCGAGCTGCTGAGCCGTCTGCTCACAAAGATGGGGATCCGCCATAATGTTCTCAATGCGAAGAACCATGCCAGGGAGGCTCTGATAATAGAGGAGGCAGGCTCAAAAGGAGCTGTGACGATAGCCACCAACATGGCAGGCAGGGGAACGGATATCAAGCTTGGCGGGTCGCTTGAGGCGTTGGCGCGCAGGACTGTGGGTTCGGAGGCCGATGAACAGACCTTGAAGGCAGAGATGGCGCATCTCAAGCCTCAGTGGCAGCAGGCCTGCGCCGAAGTGAGGGCCTTGGGCGGTCTTTATGTCCTGGGCACGGAGAGGCATGAGTCCAGGCGTATTGACAATCAGCTCCGCGGACGAAGCGGCAGGCAGGGAGACCCCGGCAGATCACGCTTCTATGTGAGCTTCGACGATGATCTGATGCGTCTTTTTGCAAAGGACAACATAAAAGCCATGCTTGGGCGGATCGGCATGTCGGATGGAGAGCCGATAGAGCATTCGCTTGTTTCCCGTGTCATCGAGAATGCGCAGAAAAGGGTGGAGGAACGCAACTTTGACATACGAAAGCACCTGCTTGAGTATGACAACGTGCTTAATGAGCAGCGGGAGTACATATACAAGCAGAGAGATTCCATCTTGCAGGAAGGCGACATGCTTGGCCGTATCATATCGGCAAAGGACGACATACTCGATGATGTATTCGCCGATGCAGACAAGCTGAGCTCGAAGGCGCTTATCGATTTTGTCCATGAACGCCTGAAGGAGTCGCTGCGGCTCATTTTCCCGTTCACCATGGAGGACGAGAGCCTTGATGCGGCGCAGCTCAAGGCAAAGGTGGGGGGAAGCTTCGAGGAAAACATAAAAGGGAAGCAGCAGACACTGGGGCCCGATGTGTTCAACGCATTCACCAGGCAGGTTTATCTATATGAGATAGATAGAAGATGGCAGGATCACCTTGACCAGCTTTCGGAGCTTATGGATTCGGTCAGGCTCAGGACATATGCGCACAAGAATCCGCTTACAGAATACCAGCTTGAAGGCTTTGATATCTTTGATGAGATGCTTTACAGCATAAGGCTTTCTGTTCTTGCCAGGGTGCTGATGGTCAGGCTGAGCCCGCAGGGGCAGGTTCAGAATCGCGCCTCAGCGGCGGCCGGCAATGGCCATCATGGTTCAATCAGCCAGCTTGGAGGCAGGATGCCTGTTCAGGAAAGCCGAAGCGGGCAGACAGTTGTCCGCTCTCATCCTAAGATTGGGCGGAACGATCCTTGCCCATGCGGAAGCGGCAAGAAATACAAGAACTGCTGCGGCAGGGATGCTTGATGGAGGATATGATGGAGCGTTACGCTTGGAAAGCACGGATAAAGCCGGGCATGCTTGAAGAGTA
>JBQNBA010000171.1:0-3496 GCA_052170175.1 Sphaerochaetaceae bacterium
AGACGGTCATATAATAGACCTGCTGTTCAAGGGGCCGACTGATAACAATGCCTTCCTGCTTTATCTGGGCAACAGCACCGAGAATCCTGTTCTTGATGTCTTTGACTACAAGGTGGAAGGCGAGAAGGTGATATTCACCAAGAGCTTCCAAGATGCCGAAAGCAGCAACTCCTTCACGGTCGTGAAGACGTTCCAGTTCAAGAACGGCGATTACATGTTCAAGGTGTCGGTTGATATAATCGCCGATAAGCCTCTTGATTTTGACGGCTATGCGTATACGCTGGGCTTTGAGCCTCAGATAGGGCCCAGGTTCACCCAGATGAAGAACGATGCCTACAACTACAGACGTTTCTACATCTCGGCGATACAGGACAACGGAAAGGAGAAGAAGCTTCAGGCGAAGCTGACGAAAGGCCGGATTCTCTATGAAGATCCGTTCGCCTGGGTTGATTTGACGGGCAAGTATTTCAGCTCGGTCGCCATGCCTGATGCGGGCAGCTTTGATTTCATAGCCACGGAGAATTCGGAGGCGGGCGTTCCGCTTTCTTCCAACTATTTCCTGGTCAGAACCGCGGAATCCTCTGCGACCTTGAACGACAGCGTCTACTTCTACTGCGGGCCCCAGCTCAAGACATACCTTGGCTCCTACTATGCCGCCTCCAGCAATGCCTGGGGCATAAAAGGCTCCAACCTCGACACCGTGATGGACGGGGGCTCATGGCTGAGCTGGCTTGAGAACGCCTTGAAGTGGCTTCTTGATATATTCTATGCAATCATCCCCAACTATGGGGTCGCAATAATCCTTGTCACACTGTTCATCAAGGTGCTTACCTACCCGCTGACCAAGAAGTCTACGGCATCCACCGCCAAGATGGCCACGCTCAACCCCAAGCTTGACGAGCTTAAGGTCAGGTACAAGGACAACCCGGAGAAGCTGAATCAGGCCACGATGGAGCTGTACAGGGAGGAGGGCGTCAACCCGATGGGCGGCTGTCTGCCTATTCTCATCACCTTTCCGTTCCTGATTGCCTTCTACGGGCTTCTGAACAAGCACTTCGAGCTTCGGGGGGCGATGTTCATCCCCGGCTGGATTCCGGACCTAAGCGTCCCCGACACGGTGCTTTCGCTGGGCTTCAATATTCCGTTCCTTGGGAGCGAGCTTCATCTGATGCCAATCATTTACACTGCAAGCGGCATTTTCTCCAGCAAGATAATGGCGGGCAGCACGCCGCAGCAGGGCTCGATGAAATTCATGACCTACGGAATGCCTATCATGTTCTTCTTCATCCTATACAACGCCCCCTCCGGGCTGCTTCTATACTGGACGATGCAAAGCGTGTTCTCCATGATTCAGCAGATTTGGGTGAACAGGCGCAAGAAGAAGGAGGTTGAGAACCCCTCCCTTGTGAAGCTGACGAGGAAGCAGCGCAAGGAAGAGGAAGCCAGGATTCCCGAGGCTATCCGCAAGTACGAAGAGAAGAAGAGGCGGATGGCGCTTTCGGCCAAAGGCCGGAAGAAGTGACTGCCATCACGGCTGACACGGCTGACACGGCTTGCACGGCTGACACGGCTGACACAGCTGTCACGGCTGACACGGCTTGCACGGCTGATACGGCTTGCACAGCTGATAAATAAGGATTGATAACGAGGATTTAAGATATGTACAAGGAATTTGAGGGTAAAACCGAGCAGGAGGCTGTTGAAAGAGCCGCTTTGGAGCTTAATATGGATGTCTCTGACTTTGAAATCGAGGTCATTGACGAAGGCAGGGGCGGGCTGTTCTTCAAGAAGCCGGTCAAAATCAGGGTCAATGTCAAGGATGACGTCAAAAGCTCCTTTGAGCAGGCGTTCGAGGAGGAGCTGAGCCAGATAAACGAGATGGACGAAGACAGCGATGCGCCGGATGTAGACGATGAGGCGGCTGACAAGATAGCGGCTTTCACAAAGCAGGTGCTTGAGCTGATGGGATATGAGGCGGATGTGAGCGTCTCCGATATCAGAGGCTCAAAGCTTTCCCTGGACGTGCAGAGCGAAGCCGCCAATGTGATAATTGGCAGAAAGGGGAAGAACCTTGATGCGCTTCAAGTCATTGTCAATGCATACGCCAACCAGATTGATTCTGATTGCAAGGTCATAATGGACAGCGAGAATTACAGAGTCCGCCATGAGAAGCAGATTGTAAGGATGGCTTACAAGGCAGCCCAGCAGGTGAAGAAGACCGGCCGCTCCGTTCTCATGGATCCGATGAACCCCTTCGAGAGAAGGCTTGTCCACACCGCTCTGAACGATGTGACCGGCATTGAAACCAAGAGCGAGGGCGAGGGGCTTTACAAGCAGGTGAGGGTTCTCTCCACAAGAAGCCGGCACTGATTTCAGTCCAGCAAAGCTGATTAGGTTTTGCAGCGGCTTCATTCCACCAGCACAAGGCTTGCGTTCTCAACTCCATCAATGCCGGATAGGCTGTCAATGGCCGATTTCACGGTGCAGGCAAGGTTTCTTATGTCCAGTGTCACCATGACGCTTGCCGCATTGTGGATTGGCAGGCTCTGCGATATCGCCAGCACGCTCGCTCCAAGCGATGAAAGCTTCTTGAGGACGGTCGATAGGATTCCCACCTCATGGCTCAGCAGCATGGAAAGCACAGCCTTGCGCTCCGGCCCGCCGAAATCAGGGCTGAAAATGAAATCCTTGTATTTGTAATATGTGCTTCTTGATATCCCTGTGCGCCTGACTGCGGCGCTTACGTCTTTTTCTGCCCTGCTTTCCAGCAGCATCCGCGTCTTGAGGACTTTTTCATAGCAGGCAGGGAGAATCTTCTTGTTCACGATAAGAAACTCGTCTTTCATATCACAATCGCTCCTTTGTCTGATGGCCTCAGGCTTATCGCCCGCCATCGGTGCCCAAGCCTCTGCACAGCAATGCTCATCGCCTCGGCGAAATCATTTTTCTCATATATGAAAAGCAACGCCGGGCCTGAGCCGCTTATGCAGAAAGCTTCCGAACCCAGGCCTTTGGCCATTTCCGCGACCTCTTGCGCCTCGCTTATCAGGGGCAGCCTGAATCGCTGGTGGAGGCAATCCTGCATCGCAATGCCAATCAGGGGCAGGTTCCCTGTTTCAAGAGCTTTTATCAGCATGGCTGTACGGGAGATGTTGAACACGGCATCCTTGAATGGAACGGTCTTCGGCAGGACGGCGCGGGCGTTTCCGGTGGAGATGGGGAAATCCGGCACCAGAACGCAGAATCTCAGATTCTCTGAAACCGGACAGCGTTGCATGTGAACCTTTGCGCCGTCCATCACAGAAATCACCAGCCCGCCGGCAATCGCCGGCGCCACATTGTCAGGATGCCCTTCCATGAGGGCGGCAATCTCCACCTGCTCTTCCAGCTGCAAAGGGCTTCCGTGCGCTGCATTTGCTGCGGCGATTCCCGCTGCTATGAGGCTTGCGCTGCTTCCAAGGCCGCGTGCCAGGGGAATCCTGGAGTTGATTGATAT
>JBQNBA010000172.1:0-3496 GCA_052170175.1 Sphaerochaetaceae bacterium
CCCGACAGTGTCGCCAGCACCCCGTTGGGCAGACATGCTATCTGCTCTCCATTCGAGGCGATTTCGCCGTGAAGGCAATCCTTTCCGCTGCATGGCGATTCGAGGAACCTGACCTTGGAATCCTCAATCTGCATGACTGTGATTCCGATGAGACCTTGAATCTCCACAACCCTGTCCTGATTCAGCTGGTAAAGATACTCACCGTAAGGAGTCACAACATGGACAACGGCGCTCTCTTTGGAAAACGTTCCGGCTGTGGCAGCCAACGGCCAGCAAATAATCACCAAGCAGATCGCCAGAATAATGAAATCCCCTCGTTTGAGCATAGGCTTGCGCATGGCTTCATTTTAGCAGGATTATGTATTAGTGTGAAGTTTAGAGGGGTTCATGGAAAACCGCTTGAAAACATGCCTGTGCGAGGATAACTTATTCACATGAAGCTTATTTATATTGTGGAAGATCATGAAGCCATAGCCCATGGCGTGGCGCAATACCTCAAGATTGCCGGCTATGATGCCCAGACGTTCCCGACCCTTGCATCGGTGAAGAAATCTCTGGATACGGCCATTCCGGATCTCATAATCCAGGATGTGATGCTTCCAGACGGCGATGGATTCGAGTTCATCCATGAACTCAAGAAGACCAAGAGCATGCCGGTGATATTCATGACGGCCAAGATAACCGAAAGCGACAGGATAACAGGGTTCGAGCTGGGAGCGGATGATTACATAACCAAGCCGTTCTCCCCCCGTGAACTGGTGCTTAGGGTCCAGGCGCTGTTCAGGAGGATAGACGCAGCGGGAAAGACCCCCATCACTCCTGAAAAGACATTCTGGGCCAATGAATCCAAGATGGAGTACGATCCTCATAAGCATCGGGTTGAGGTGAACGGGAAGCAGGTGTATTTCACCGCTGCGGAATGGCGCATCATGGAGGCATTGGTGGAAGGAAGCCCCAACCTTGTCACAAGAGCCAGCATACTTGAGAAGTGCTTTGATTATTCATTTGAATCGTATGAGAGGATAGTGGACACCCACATAAAGAACATAAGGGCGAAGCTTGGCTCGGAGAACCCATGGATTGAGACCGTCAGGGGCTATGGATACAAGTTCATCGGATACACGAAGGCATAGTTGATGAAACGGTTCTTCTTAGCCACCCTCGCGACTATAGTCTCAATAACCGCAATAATAATATTGATTGTAGGGGTTGATCTGATCTCCCAGTATTCCAAGGCGGAGAAGCTTTGGCGAGAGCAGGCATACGAGGATTACGTCGCTTTCATCGAAGGACAGCTGACAGCCGAGAATCTGAACAGAATGATGTCCTCCATGTCCAACTTCGAGCTTAATCTCCACTCGTTTCCAAATGACAGGATAACGGGGATTTTGTTCAGGAACGCAAAGAAGAATGTCTTCTTTGGAATAGGCAAGACACCCCAGGGATTCGATGTGGTCATGCAGCCATCCGATGAATTGACCCAATACGACGACAGGGAGCGCCGCACATGCACAGACACATTGTTTGACATAGTCTGCAACGGAACATCGGCGCAGGTGGAAACATCCATCAGACAGGCCGAGATAAATTTCATGCTCCCCCCGAACGTCAGTGACAGCAACATAGTGGGAAGCGTCACGTTCAACCTTAACGGAGCATATGCGGGCACGGTCTATGTGCTTGCCCATACCCCCAGGACATACTCTTATTCCGGCTCGGTCATAAACCGCCTGATAGGCGTCCTGCTCTGGAGCGTGGTCTATGCGCTTCTCATTTCGCTTGCCCTCGCATGGGTGTTCTCGTACCGAAACACAAAGATGGTCAACTCGATACGCTCATCGTTGAAGACCCTCACGGAACCTGACCACGAGACCCTGAAACTGCCAAAGGGCGCAAAGGATCCATTCATCGGGCAGATATTCTCTTCAATACAGGAGCTTGACCGCAACCTGGCCGAGAACCAGAGGAACAGAGCCGAATGGCTGCGAACCATATCGCACGATCTGAACACCCCGGTGTCTTCGCTCAAGATAATGCTGGAAGGCATACAGGACGGCATATTCTCACTGAACGACCCTGCGGTTCTCAAGACGCTGACCGATGAAACCAAAACCCTAGAAAGCCGGATAAAGGCCGTCAATGACTATTCAAGGCTCCAGGCGATGACGAATATAACAATGGAGAAGATTGACTGCGCCTATCTTGTAGAAGAAGTCAAACATTGCCTGCCCGATGATTTCGCTGATAGAATCCGATACAATATCGAGACTCCGGCCATCAACGGAAACAGAACTCTGATTGTCAAAGCCTGCTGCGAGCTTCTGGCTAACTGCCGCGATGCCGACCCCGGCGGAGAAAGCGTTGCATGGACAATATCATCTGACGGAAAATCCTGCACCATGACTTTTGAGAACAGGGGGAACTTGAAGCAGAACGTTGATTTCTTTGAGCCGTGGGAGCGTGGAGACTGGGCGAGGCATGAGGGCGGCTCCGGAATGGGGCTTCCCATCGTGGCGACAATCATACAGAGGCTGCACAGGGGAACGGCCCGAATAGAGCAATCCGGCGAAATTGTGAAAGCGACCATCAGCTGGCCGTGCTGACGCCCACCGCCCCTCTGACCATTGACCGCTGACCGCTGATGCAGAATCAACGGCTAATGCAGAACCAACCGCCCATGCAGAATCAGAAGGATTGAGATTCGCAGCAGGATTAGTTTTCATTAAATTCTTAGTGCAACAAGCCAGTGTTTATATTTTGCTTAAAATATCGGAATTCTTCCTTTAAATTAAATCTAAAAGCGAAGGTGTTTCAGTTAAAATATGCCCTGATTTTGATGAATAAAACGCATCCAAAGCAAACTGCTCATTGGTGCAATGCCATTTTTATAATAGCATTTTTATGGAAATATTTTCTAAGTCCTTCTGCATTTTGCGATAAAACCGCCTTGAAAAATCTATCTATATCCATTGCAATCACCTCAAAACCAATTTATTTTCTCATCTCTGAACAATGGAGTTTCGCTTTCTTGATAAGGACTATAGTTATTGCAATTACAGCCAAACTCTTTTAGAAATTTTACCTTATCATCGGCTGTCCAAACAATCAAAGATACACCATCAAACTCTTAAACTTTCCCTCTTGTATTCCATTCATTGAACCAATGCTTTACTGTTTGACGATTTTCGTATTCAGGACACCGGCTCTCGATATAAATTACATCATTATCCTTTCTTTCTGATTTTCAGCAACAAAGAAAGCAGCAAACCTTTTGGTTTACCGTTCCTCAAATCACTATATTCAATCAGACAATGTGAAAGCTTCGGGATATGCTAAAAAATCAGGACGACAATTCCCGCTGCAATTGCTGCGCCGGCAACCCAAATCAGTGTAAGAAAGCCTCGCTTCTTCAACACCTGCTTCCATGTCTGAACAAATGGCAAGTCTTCGCATCCTGCCAGTATCCAAAACCTGCTGTGCCCTACCCATATTTTGT
>JBQNBA010000173.1:0-3318 GCA_052170175.1 Sphaerochaetaceae bacterium
CGCTTCCATTCCTTCTTCCGGGAACCGGCAAGATGGCAGCGCTGATATGTCTGTCCATAATTCTGTCCGTGGCATGCAGCGCCGCTGCCTCCGTGCTGAGTGCGGTCAAGACCAGCAAGGTGGATACTGCTTTCATTCTTAGAGGAGACAACTGACATGGTTATTTCAGCAAGGCAGATAAGCAGGCAGTTCCTAAGGAAGAGAATGGACAGCAATGTGTTCTTCGCCGTGAAGGAGACTGATTTCGACTTGAATGAAAAAGAGCTTGCAGTGATTTCAGGGCATTCTGGCAGCGGGAAAAGCACTTTCCTGAACATGCTTGGCGGAATACTTGAGCCTACATCGGGGGAAATAGGCTTCATGGGCAAGAACCTTTATTCTATGGTCGATGATGAATTGTCATCATTCCGCAACCATCACATAGGCGTGATGCCGCAAGGGCAGACCGCCATTCAGACCCTTACCGTCCTTGAGAATGTGCTTCTTCCTTATACATTGCTCAAGGGGAACAGAAAATACAAGGATTTTGATGAGATTTCAAAGGAGGCTCTGACCCTTCTCGATAGGATGGGGATAGCGGAGCTTAAGGATATAATGCCTTCCGAGTTGTCCGGAGGAGAGCTGCGAAGAATGGCTATGGCCAGAAGCCTTGTCATGGAGCCGGATGTGATTCTGGCGGATGAGCCCACCTCGGATTTGGATTGTGAGAATACCAGCATCGTCATGAAGCTTTTAAGGGATGTGGCGAATGAGGGCAAGGCGGTTCTGGTTGTGACGCATGACAGGGATGTTGCCGATTATGCCGATAGAATCTATAGAATGAATAGCGGAATATTGGAGGAGGCGTAAGATATGTCAAGGAACAAGAAGACCTCAAGACGCTGCATGTTGCTGGCGGCTATGCTTATTCTTGTCAATGTGTGTGTTTTTGCCGCCAGCTCCGCCGTTCCTAAGAACGGAGAGCATTATGCGACTTACGCCGAATATCAGGCTGCTGGTTATTCGGCTCCGACATGGAAGGCGAAGGCTGATGTCATTGAAAGCGTGCTGGAACATGCGAAGACGCTTTATGCTGAAGGCGATGCGGCCAAGGCGTATTTCTGGGTGAGCAATGCCGGATATTTCGGTTATTATGAAACGACTGGCTTCGAGCGGAACACAATGGGCTTCATATCCGGAGCGCGTGTCAGCGCAGTTGAGCTTCAGTTCAAGACCGCAAGACAGGCTGCAAAGAAGGGCAAGCCTGTTGAGGATTTCAATGCTGAGGTTGACAAGCTCATCGATATGATAAAGACGGATGGAAGACTGCTTGACGGAGAT
Source organism: Sphaerochaetaceae bacterium (assembly GCA_052170175.1). Lineage (GTDB taxonomy): Bacteria > Spirochaetota > Spirochaetia > Sphaerochaetales > Sphaerochaetaceae > JAAYFO01. The sequence continues at coordinate 1,321 of JBQNBA010000173.1, forward strand.
AAGGGCGAGGAGAGCGCAGCCTCTGAATCGGGAAGCCTCTCAGCCGCAGGCTCGTCAAGCTCATCTGCGGCGGTGACGACTTTCTCAGCCTGCTTCTCGATAATACTTCGAGAAGGATTCGAAGCTATCTTGATTGTCGGCGCAATCATCGCATATCTTACAAAATCCGCTTGGGGTGATATTGAGGAGGCCAAGAGAAAGTGCCGTCCTGTGTATATAGGGGCTGCGGTCGGCATAATCGCCAGCTTCCTGCTTGCGTGGCTGTTATATGCAATCAAGCTTGCAAATACGGCTTCTCAGGAGATAATCGAAGGTGTGACGGCTCTGACTGCGGTCTGTGTGCTGTACTATGTCAGCAATTGGATGCTTTCAAAGTCTGAGTCGGATGCTTGGGTGCGTTACATAAAATCAAAGGCCGAGAAAGCCAGTTCAAGCGGAAGGGGAGGCTACTATGCCCTTGCCTTCACAGCGTTCCTCGCTGTGTTCAGGGAAGGCGCTGAGGTCGTGCTGTTCTATCAGCCGCTTCTTTCTGACGGGAATGCCGGTTCCGTCTGGGCGGGATTCATATTCGGAGCCATATGCCTTGTGTTCATATATCTGGCGATTCGTTTCCTGAGCATCAAGATTCCAATCAGGCCGTTCTTCACTGTCACAAGCATAATCATGTTCCTTATGTCCATCTCATTCCTTGGAGGAGGCATAAAGGAGCTGATAGAAGGAGATCTGATCTCTTATACCTCTCCTTCATGGCTGCAATGGATTCCTTCCACTGAGCTGCTTGATGTGCTTGGGATATATCCATGCCTGGAGACTTTGATTCCTCAGCTTCTTCTGCTTTCAGCTTCAGTTGTCATCTTCGTGGTTCAGACCAGGAAGAACAACGCCATTCATGCTGAGGCGGACAAGAAGAGACTTGCGGAGAAGGCGCTCGCTGATGCAAAGGAGAAGGCGGAGAGAGAGTCTGAGCTTAAGGCTCTAGTCCGTTCTATTGTGCTTGAAGTCCTTAAGGAGAAGGGAAGCGCTTCTCTGAAAAAATGAAATGACAATTCCTGGGAATGCAGCAAGCAGCCGGTTCCCAGAGTTGAATATGTAATCTTAAATAGCCATAAGGTAAAGGAGAAATTATTATGGTAAAGAAAATTATGATGTTGCTTCTGGTTTTCGTGCTTGCAACAACCGTAGTGTTCGCTTCTGGGACAAAGGAAACAGCAGCGCCTGCTGCTCCTGCCGCCCCTGCAGCAGTTGAGGATGCCGATGATGCCGCCGGCTTCACAGAGTATCCTATCTTCGAGGATGTGGAGCTTGGTTTCATCAGCCTTTCGGCTGTCTATTTCCAGCCTGTTCCGATGTCGCTCGGCAATGGGAACATCAAGGGCTTTGACCTGCATCTTGAGGCAGACATCTCTGCTTTGGAGAACAAGCTTGGATTCGGCGTGGGCGACTGGGTGCCGTATCTCACGGTTGATTACGAGCTGAAAGGCTCCAATGGAAAAGTTGCCGCTTCCGGTACTTTCATGGCCATGAGCGCTTCTGACGGCCCGCATTATGGAGCCAACATCGCGCTTCCCAATTCGGATACCTATTCCCTGAAGCTGACGATACACAGCCCTGAGGAGAACGGTTACCTTCTTCACACAGATGCTGCCACCGGCCCCGGCGGATCGTTCGACGAGTACTTCAAGGATGGAAATCTTGTCTATACATTCGAGGGTTGGAACTACGTCAGACAGGAGTGGTAATCCCTAGAGCAATTTCCTAACTATTTTTGCGTTGTGCCAATATCCGCTGTGATCAATTGGCACAACGTATTGTTGTAAATGCATAGAGGAGAAGACTGTGCTTAAATATCTGATAGGAAGTACAGAGCAGCTGGTCATCATGATGGCCGCAATAGGCTTATTGCTTGCATATATTGTGAATGCTTTCTCTGAAAAAGGAAGACGGTATATGCTGACCGACATTTTATCAGGAATTGCGCTGTCATTTGTGATTCTGAGA
>JBQNBA010000174.1:0-3223 GCA_052170175.1 Sphaerochaetaceae bacterium
GGGCTTCTTCTTTTTCCCTCCTGAATTAAAGTGACAATTTATGTTACTGCTAACAGTGAATGTGGATGATGTGAAATCCATTGGACAGACAAGGGCAAAGCTGTTAGAATGAGAACGCCGTTATGCTTTTTGGTGCATAATGGCAATTATGGCAATTAATCTGACTGATAGGATTGCAGAGTATTGGGGGCTGACGGCAGAATGGGCAGAATGACCTGCGAAATGGAGTCCGGAAAGAAAGGGAGAAGGGCGATTGCGGTGCTGGCGGTTCTGCTGGCGGCGGTGTTTCTGGTCTCTTTCTCGTTCGGCAGATATGGAGTGCCTCTGCCGCAGGTCGCAAGGATTCTGTTCAGGCATCTTGGCTTTGAGAAGACATGGACTGATGCTATGCAGACGGTTGTGCTTAATATACGGCTGCCGCGAATCGTGATGGCGTGTCTTGTGGGCTGCTGTCTTGCGGCCGCCGGAGCATCTTATCAGGGGGTGTTTCAGAATCCGATGGCCTCGCCCGATATACTGGGGGCCTCGAACGGCGCCGCATTCGGGGCGGCTCTGGCCATTTTGCTGGGAGCCTCGTCATATGCCATATCGTTCTGGGCTTTCGCAATGAGCCTTGTCACTGTGCTGGCTGTGTATTTCATCGCAGCCAGAGCTCCGGGGCACAGGGTGGTCAATCTGATTCTGGCAGGAATCATGATAGGCTCTTTGTTCTCGGCAGGCACATCGTATGTGAAGCTTGTTGCCGACCCGACCAACCAGCTGCCGCAGATAACCTACTGGCTCATGGGCAGCCTTTCCGGCTCCAGGTCTGAGCATCTGGCTCTGGCTGCCATCCCGATGGGGATCGGGCTTGCGCCGCTTCTTGCCCTGCGCTGGAGGATAAACCTCCTGACTTTGGGGGACGATGAAGCAAGGACTCTGGGGGTGAACACTGATTTGCTCAGGCTGGTTGTCATAGTCTGCAGCACGCTTGTGACCGCAGCGAGCGTTGCCGTTTCCGGCATGATAGGGTGGGTCGGACTTGTGGTTCCCCATCTGTGCAGGAAGATTGCGGGGAGCAACTACCGATATCTCATGCCCGCCTCCTGCATAGGCGGTGCGCTTTTTCTGTTGATTGTGGACAATCTCAGCAGGAATCTCATGGATGTGGAGATACCGATAGGGATACTCACAGCCTTTGTGGGTGCGCCGTTCTTCGTGTATTTGATATGCAGGAAGGAGAAGACGCTATGAGCATCGAGGTGAAGAACCTGAGCTTTTCATATGGCTCCAAGCGTATTCTTGAAAACGTCTCATTCACAGCGGAGCCCACGGTGCTGCTGGCCGTTCTGGGGCCTAATGGAGTGGGCAAGACAACGCTTTTCAGATGCATTCTGGGGCTGGAGAAGAAATATGAGGGGCAGATTTTGATTGATGGGGCGGATGCAAGAGAGCTTGCTCCCAGGCAGTTGGCTGCAAAGGTGGCTTATATACCTCAGGTTCACGGAACGACATTCTCCTACACTGTTCTTGACATGGTGCTTATGGGAACATCGCATTCGTTATCGGCGATCTCCACCCCCGGCGGAAAGGAGGAGAAGCGTGCCTATGATGCCCTTGCCAAGGTAGGCATAGAGGCGCTTGCTTCCAGGGATTTCTCTCGCCTGAGCGGTGGAGAGCAGCAGCTTGTGATGATTGCAAGGGCGCTTGCCCAGGATTCCAGGGTTCTGCTGATGGATGAGCCGACTTCCGCGCTTGATTACGGTAATCAGGCGCACGTTCTGGCGGAGGTGCGCAAGCTTGCAAGCCAGGGGTACACCGTTGTGATGTCTACTCATAATCCGCAGCATGCGATCTGGTATGCAGACAGTGCGCTTGCGTTGTGTCAGGGGGAGGTCGCTTCATTCGGTCCTGTCAAGGAGGCGCTTGACGCTGAGCTGATTGAAAGGCTTTATTCAATTCGGATAAACATGATCCCTTCTCCAAGCGGCCCTATAATCGCACCGGAGCTCTCCGGTCCTTCGAAATGGAAGCCGGAGAGGGTCGCTTTTCTCCGGGATGCCGCCGAGGAGCTGGGGTTTTACGACAAAATAGCCGACTGCATAGCGCCTTGCATCGCCCCGGAGGATTCGGTCTGCGACGCAGGATGCGGGCTGGGTTATCTGTCCATGGCGCTTTCCAGGCATTGCGCCAAGGTCACAGGAATCGATGTCTCCGCCATTGCCTTGGATGCGTTCAGGTCGGGCATAGAGAAAAACGGGTTGCAGGACTGTGTTGAGGCTCTGGCTCTGGATGTGTTCAGATTGCCGGAGGACATGATGTTTGACGATATGGTGTTCTGTTTCTTCGCTTCGGTGGAGCAGGCCTTGAAGGTCGGCGCTGAGCACTGCCGCAGAAAGCTTGTTCTTATCAAGAAGGACTGGGAGAGCAGGCGCTTCACCACAGACAATGAGCCTATCAGACGGATAAGGTTCCACGATGCAAAGGAGTCTCTGAAGCGGATGGGCGTGCGCTTTGAATCGAAGTCTGTGGAGCTGGAGATGGGGCAGCCGTTCAGATCGGTGGAAGATGCCTATAGGTTCTTTCAGCTCTACAGTGTCAATCCTGATAGAAAGGCCATAGAAGACCGCCTGATGCGCACTGATTCGGAGGATTTTCCGCTATTGCTTTCCGCCAGAGGGAGGCTGGGAATAATTGTGATTGATGCTGCGGATATACCGGCACAAGCGATTGCTGATTTGCCGGATGATATAGATCGCCAGAATTGATGGCAAGAAGGAGAGAAAAGATGAGAGGTATTTTCAGAAACATCGGGCTTAAGAGGGCTGTGGTTTTACTGCTTGCGATTGCGGTGGTTGCCGCTTCGTTCGGATGGGCTGCTCCGGTTTCAGAGCAGCGGCTGTCCAAGCCGCAGACACGAAGCTTCACGGATTCGCTGGGTCGGACGGTGGAGCTTCCGGTGGAGATTGACAAGGTGGCTGTCTCGGGGCCTCTTGCCCAGATAGCGCTTTTCGCAATCTGCCCTGATGAGCTGGTGGGGATTGCAAATGCCTGGGATTCGACGGCTGCGGTTTATTTTGATTCCAAGTACTACAATCTGCCTATATTGGGACAGCTTTACGGAGGGAAGGGGCAGCTGAATCTTGAAACGCTGCTGGCCTCTGGCGCTCAGGTTGTGGTTGATGTCGGCGAGCCCAAGAAGACGGCAAAAGATGACCTTGATGCGCTTCAGGCTCAGACTGGA
>JBQNBA010000175.1:0-3193 GCA_052170175.1 Sphaerochaetaceae bacterium
TGGAAGCTGGCTATGAAACGCTTTTGGGCGAAAGCGGAACTAAGCTGTCTGGCGGCGAGAAGCAGCGTTTGTCCATTGCCCGGGCAATAATCAAGGATGCTCCAGTAGTGCTGCTTGATGAAATGACGGCGAACATGGATGTTGAGAATGAAATTGAAATCCAGATGGCCTTGCAGGAATTGCTTGAAAACAAGACGATTCTCATGATTTCACATAAGCTTTCTGCTATAAAGAACGCCGATCAGATTCTTGTATTGGAAAACGGGGTGATCAGCCAGAGAGGAACCCACAAGGAGCTTGTGTCCAAGCAGGGCTTGTATAAAAGGCTGTGGGATATTCAGTGCGAAGCTGAGTATTGGAGCATATAGAGCAGCATCCATAGTTTATGGTTTTGCCTCATCGCCGTTTCATTTTGACGAATAAGGCGGCGATAGGTTGTCGGAGCCGAAGGTGCTGCCTCCTGTTGCCGTTATGTACCAATCTCCGCTGGAATCGGTGTCTTCATATGGGAAGCGTCTGCTCATGGAGCGTGTGGCTGTGGACTTTGATGAGTCGATTCCGCACAGCCCGGTGATTTCGCCGTTGTCAATGGCTGCGGCATGCCAGGTACCCAGGCTTATGGCTGTCTCGGCCCGCTTGAGGTTCTGCTTGGAGCCGAAGCGCGAATAGGCCTGCCCGTTGTGGTTTGCGTAGATGACGCAGTCGAGTATGCGGCTCGCTCTGGATGGGTCCTCGCAGAGCATCTGGATTCCGTTGTACTGGGAGGGGTCGCTTTGCTCCATGGCGCTGAAATGGCGGACAGACTGGGTTGAAGCGGGCGGTTCCCCGGTCCACTGAAGGACAATGTATTCTCCGCACCTGATTTCGGTGTCCGGGAAGATGAAGCGGTGGCTGAAGTCGGCGATGACCCCGTCGTAGAGGGTCACGCCCGCCAGATTGCCGTCTGAAAGGGCAAGGAGCTCTGTGCGGTCAGGGCTTTTTGCCGTTCCCGCCGTGGTTAGCTCTGTGATTAAAAGCGAGGGGATTCTGGGGTTGAAGCCGTAGATGGTTCCTGAGAAGCTTGTCATATTCCCCCGGGCATCCTGCGCTGCGGCGCTGAGCGACAGGGATGAGGCGGGAGCCAACGGAGAATCCAGGGTTATTGTTATGATGTTGCCGTGGCTTTCATGGCTGCAGGGGAACGGTGAACGGGATAGGGTGACAGGCTCATCGAACTTGATTTGGAGCTGGGTGGGGCTGACGGCTGCCATTGACAGCAGGCGCGGAGGTATGCGGTCCTGACCCTGCAGGACATCGACGGCATGGCCTATCTCTGCCCGGCATCCGGAGCAGGAGCAGATGGCAAGAGCTGCAAGCAGCATAAGGGCAACGGAAACACCGGCGGTGATGTTTGACCTCATGAAAATCTCCATTGATGCCATTATCAGCGGCAGATGGCCGGTTTTTGCTGAACGGAGGGAAATTGAGCCCGGGCCGGGTTGAAAGAAAAGCTGATTAGGGGTATTGTAAGGCCATGAGCATCGTCAAGCCGCATAAGTTGGGGATTGTTGGTGGGCCGGGATCGGAATACCTTACCAGAAAGATAGCAAGGCATATAAAGCGTCTTTATGTTGAACGTTATGAGAAGCTTTCTGCGAATCTGGCGAAACGGCATGAAATGACCGAGCAGGAAATCCTGCAGAAGGTCATATTCAATGATGATCTCAACAGCAAGGTGATTCCATCGGCTAAATGCCCGGAGGAGTACAGGGCGCCGGGAATCGAGATCGGGGTCAAGTACACCAGGTTCCTCAACGGGGAGGTCAAGAGCGAGGTGCTTGATCCTGTCCGCGGTCTGAAGGTCTATTTAATCTATGATCTTTCTAATCCTTCGCCTATAAAGGTTGAGGGCGTGGATGAGCCGATGGCTTTCTCGGTGAACGATCATATAATGTTCATGTTCACCACAATCCACGCCTTGAAGCTGGCTGGAGCGGATGGCGTGACGCTTGTGATACCGACTTATCCGTATGCCCGTCAGCATAAGAAGAGCGGACGCGAGGCGCTGACCGCCGCTTTGTTTGGTCAGATGTGCGAGATGATGGGCGTTGAGCGGATAATAACGCTTGATATTCATTGCCGGGAGATAGAGAACTGCTTCAGGGCGTGCCATCTTGAGAATCTTCACGCTTCTTATCAGATAATGGTTGAGCTTGGGAAGGTGTTGGATCTGAGCGATCCTGACCTGGTGGTTGTGGCGCCTGACACCGGCGCTGTCGGAAGAAACAAGTTCTATGCGGAGTCCCTGCATAGGCCGCTTGCCATGCTTTACAAGGAAAGGGATTATTCTGTTGTGACCAAGAGCGCGGCCAAGTCTAACATAAAGAATCTCAGGCTTCTGGGTGATGTCCAAGGCAAGACGGTGCTGATTGCGGATGACATGCTTGCTTCGGGCGGCACTTTGATACAAGCGATGAAGATGTTGAAGGAATCAGGGGCCAAGAGGATCATCTCCATAATAAGCCTGCCTTTCTTCAACGGCAATGCGATGGAGACTTTTGACCAGGCGTACAAGGACGGGGTGTTTGACTATGTCATAGGAACGAACGCCGTTTACCATGATGATGCTTTTCTGGATAAGAAGTGGTTCATACAGGCTGATATAAGCGAGCTGTTCGCGCGGGTCATAAGCCACCTGCATCATGGCAGGTCCATAAGCCCGCTGCTTGACAACAGGCGCATAGTTCAGAGGTTGATAGATACGAGTCAGAAGGCGGGAGCCAGGAAAGCCGCCGCCTCTGCCGCAGCTGGCGAAAAGGTCTCGGAAGCTGATGCCGGCGACGCAGCCCATGCGGGCGCTAGCGGCCCGGAGCGCGGTGCCTTGTGATTCTCGCGGGGCTGTGACTCCGGGTTAACCCAGGCTATCAAACTTCGACGGAGGCTCATGACATGTTGATTTCAAACAGGATTTTCGAATTCAAATTCTCGCCGATAAGGAAACTCACCCCTCTTGCGGATGCCGCGAAGAAGCGCGGCATCAAGGTTCACCATCTTAACATAGGGCAGCCCGATATAAAGACGCCGATAGAGGTTTATGACTATTTCAAGTCAATGAAGCCCGGCGTGGTCGCTTATGGCGTGAGCGAGGGAGAACCGGAGCTCAGGATGGCATATGCCGATTACTTCAAGAACCTGGGGCTTGACATAGACTTTG
>JBQNBA010000176.1:0-3177 GCA_052170175.1 Sphaerochaetaceae bacterium
AAGCGGGGTGGTGAAGGCAAGCTCAAGCGAAGAGGAAAGAATCAGCTTCCCGGCCGCTGCCGCCGCCTCGATGCCCCCTAGGATTCCCCAGGCATCCTGCTGGCTGGCGTTTTCGTTCGGCGCTCTGGCCTGATCCAGACAGAACTGGGTGTAGATGCTCAGTCCCGGCAGCAGCTGCAGGTCAAGCTCCGCATGGGCTATTGCGTTGAACATCGAACGGTTGTTCAGATTATGGTATATGAAAGAGGGGTTGATGTAGCTGAGATTCACGATTCCGCCTTCGGCGGCGGACACCTGGTACATCACATCCTCTGATAGGGCAAAGGTGAGCCAAGGGGCGAATCTGAATTCTAGACGATGGGCGAGGAGCATCTTGGATATCCTGTCGACCGCCTCTGCTCCTTCGCCGCTGTCGTAGACGGTTCCTGCGAAAAGAACAAGGAACTCGTATTTGAAAGCATTTGAATACGAATCGAATCGGATGCAGTTGTTGAAATCCACATGGTCATCCACTATGAAATTGCCTATGTGCGAGTTGCCCCAGCTTATCCGGTCACGGCTCATGTCAAGATTCCAGGCTCTGCCGCCTATTGAGAACACGGCTCTCTTGGGCCAGATGAAGTCGAAGTTCTTGCTGGCATCAGGCCAGTTGAAAAGAAATTCCTTCGTGAACAGATACGAGGATGTTCCAATCTGGGAATGCGCATCTATGGCAAGCGCCCCGACATGGGTGGGGTCGACAAGCCCGCCCTGTGCCGCGAGGAATGCAGGAATCGTGACTATCGTGCCGGCATCCGAGTCATGGCTCGTGTATATGCCGTAGCCATAGAGCAGGTCACAGTACGAATAGAAGAACGATCCTATGCCCATCTCTACGTCTGCTTTCAAAAAATGCTGCCTTTTCTCGAAGTCCAGCACCCAATCGCTTTCACTGATGAAATCGTCTGCGTTGGCATGAGCGTGGATTGCGGGGTTGATGAACAGGTGCGCTCCGAACCCTGCGTCTTCGCCCATGCTCCACCTGAATCCGTCTTCTATGATGGCATCTATGGTGTCATAAAGCTTTCTGGCCGGTTCGGGAAGCGCATCACGCTTGACCCGCGACAGAATCAGCCTTGCCTCCGAATGCGACCACGGTCTGGCATTTGAGGGGGTTCCGTTGCCTGAAAGCGCATATATCAAATCCATGAAGCGGTAAGCCTCAGAGCCGATAGGGATGATGACGGCATCTGATGCTGATGCCGCCCGTGCCGCCGCCAAAGGCATGAGACACGAAGCAATTGCGAGGACGATGATGATGAGCACTCTATTCATACTTCGATTCTACACCCTTGCAGACAGAAAAGATAGGGCAAGCTCTTGCTTGAAAAATGTTCATCATCATGTTCATCAGCATTGAAATCCATGGTAATATGAAAATCATCGGGGGATTTATGTCCAAGCAGCTAAGGATTATCACTACGGGCGGCACATTCGACAAGCTTTATGACCCAATAAAGGGGGAGCTTGTATTCAGGGACTCTCAGCTTCCAAGGATTCTGGAGCAGAGCCGCTGCACGCTTGATGTCGAGGTCGAGGGGCCGTTGGCTATTGACAGCCTTTACATGAACGAGGATCAGCGGATAAAGGTTGCGGAGCTTTGTCTAAGAAGCCCGGAGAACCGCGTGGTGGTGGTGCATGGAACGGACACGATGGTTGAGACGGCGAATGTCGTGCTTTCCAGAAAAGCTCCTGACGATGAGCATGTCATCGTGTTCACTGGCGCCATGGTTCCGTACTCGCTTGAACGTTCTGACGCTGTGTTCAATCTCGGCTGCGCTGAATCAGCGGTTCAGCTTCTGCCTCCGGGCGTCTATATCTGCATGAGCGGAAGGATATTCAGGGCTGACAAGGTGCGCAAGGACAGGGAGAATGGAATATTTGTCGGAGACGGCTTCTAGATAATGCCTCTGTATGCTATAATCCGCTTTGGTCAGGAGGCTTCCATGGACGATTCTCAATTCGGCTCCGGCAGGAAGGGCGACCAGCGGGCGGGGCTTCGCGTGGCGCTTATCGCAATAATGACAGCTGTCACTGTGGTTTTCACCTTGTTTGTAAGAATTCCCACTTCCAAGGGGTATTTCAACCTTTGCGATGTGGCCATATATTTCTGCGCCTTCACATTCAATCCGCTTGTCACGTTCATGTCGGCGGCGGTCGGCACGGCTCTTGCCGATATCATAAGCGGCTATCCGCAGTGGGCGGTCATATCGTTTGTTGTTCATGGCTGCGAAGGGCTTGTCGTGGCGCTCGTTCTCAAGGCCACTCATTCCACGCCGGGCAAGGTTCTCGCTTCAACGCTGGGAGTGGTGATTGTCGCCGGCGGTTATTTCCTCCTTGGCGGAGCGATTCTCACTGATTTCCCCACCGCTCTTGTCGAGGTTCCCGCGAACATCGCCCAGAGTGTCATCGGGGCGGTTTTCGGATTCATCGTTTCCACAGCCGTTGCAAAGGCATATCCGCCCGTGAAGGAGCTGTCCCGGTGATGTGCGCGTCCGCCTATGAGGGCTTTTCGTGATGAATGTGTCGAATGTGCAAGCTGACTGCGTGTCGAATGTGCAAGCTGGCTGCGCTGAATGCGCAAGCTGGCTGCGCTGAATGCGCTGCTAAATGCGCAAGCTGGTCTTTCTGCAACAGATGAAACATGATATCATGCACGCATGAATGTTGAAGTCGTAAAAGGTCTGCTGATTCCATTTCTGGGCACATCGCTTGGTTCAGCCTGTGTCTTCTTCATGAAGAAGGATTTGAGCCGCAGCTTGCAGAGAGCCTTGACAGGATTCGCCGCGGGAGTGATGGTTGCCGCCTCTGTCTGGAGCCTGCTGATTCCATCCATGGAGCAAAGCAAGGGCATGGGGAAGTGGGCTTTCGTGCCTGCCGCCGCAGGCTTCCTGATAGGAGTGCTGTTCTTGCTTGTTCTGGATCATGTGATACCGCATCTTCATATGAACAGCAAGGTGGCAGAGGGGCCGCGCAAGGATTTTGCGCGCACAAGCATGATGGTTCTGGCTGTCACGCTGCATAACATCCCTGAGGGGATGGCGGTGGGCGTCGTGTTCGCCGGCCTGCTTCATGGGGATGGCGCCATAAGCTCTGGGGGAGCGCTGGCGCTCGCTCTGGGGATAGCCATTCAGAACT
>JBQNBA010000177.1:0-3161 GCA_052170175.1 Sphaerochaetaceae bacterium
CATTGCCCAAGGGCATGAAGCTTCGGATTCAATTCACAGATACGTCCAGCATGGCCATATGACTATCGGCAAGAACAGGAGGGAGTTCATTTCCCTTGACAAGGATGATATCCTTGTGGACAGCTATGACACCGCCGGGCGGCAGGAGGCAGGTCTTGTCGAAGGAATTGATCCAAAATCCTTCCGGGACGCCAATGCGACTCTCACGGAGGAGCAGGTCAGGATAGAGACGGCGCGTTGCCTAGGATGCGGGGCAACCATTGTGGATTCCAACAAGTGCATTGGATGCGGCATATGCACGACAAAGTGCAAGTTTGATGCCATCACTCTGCATCGTGACCATCCGGAAGCCAGTAGGATGAACAAGGCCGAGGACAAGGCAAAGTACATTCTTCCCTATGCAATCAAGCGGGCTGCCAGGATTCTCTTCACCAAGCCTAAGGATCAGGACTGATGCATGAGCTGGGTGTGGTTTTCCATTGCATAAAGGAAGTCAATGGAATCGCCGCAGAGAACAATGTACAGCGAATCAAGTCGGTCACAGTGGAGCTTGGGGAAGTCTCCGCTGTCATACCGTATCTTTTCGAGGATTGCTGGAATTGGGCTGTGAAGAAAGAGACTGTCCTGAAAGATGCGTCTATCAAGCTGGAGACGATCAAGGGCGTCACTCACTGCGATGGGTGTGGAAAGAATTATCCTACCGTTGAATATGGCAAGCAATGTCCTCGCTGCGGGAGTGATGACACATATCTTCTGACCGGAAATGAAATAATCATCAAAGAGATTGAAGTGTGGGAATAGTTGGGCATTGTGCATTCTCAAAATTCAATCTTTTGTAAAAAAGGCCGGTTCGGCAACCGGCTTCGCAATTGCCAGAAACGGGAATCGAACCCGTACAGCTTATTCAGCCGAGGGATTTTAAGTCCCTTGTGTCTACCAGTTCCACCATTCTGGCGCTGCTATGAAACTATAAACACTAACATGGTCTGTAGTCAACGCATATTCATGCATCAGGGCAGATGTCATTTGTCCTTGCCGGATTCGGCCAGATCGATGACCGGAGCTGAGCTTTTCTGCGGTATGACTTTCTTGAAGAACGGCAGGACGCCGGTATAGGTTTTTTCCAGTTCGGCCTCGGCTTCCTTCAAGCTTGTATGCCATGCTGCGCCGAAACCGGGGCTGCTGATTATAAGCTTGTCTATGGCTTCCTGATATGTCTGGAGCCTCTGGACTTCCTTGCGCCCGGGCTTCTGGCTCAGTGTGTTTATGGAAACGCGCAGGTTCTCGTTCTCTTTGCGGAGCTTTTCAAGTTCGATCTTGAGGCTGCTTAGTCCGTTGGATTCCAAGTCCATGCGGTCATTCAGCATGCCGCGAAGCTTCTCGACCTGCGATTTTGACTCGGATTTCTCCTTGTTTCGCTTCGCAAGCTGCCAGAAGAACACAACGATTGATATGAAAAGCCCGATTGCGAGGCCAATGAGAAAATATTGATGATTCTGCATTTTCACCTCCTTTGAGGATTATTCAGATAATAAACAATCAGGGCGCAGAAAGCAAGGTCAGAATTGACTGCCGGATTATCTTGTGTAAATCTTGTGTCAATCCTTTGTTGATGACGCAATTCTTTGTTTATTGCCGATGGGGGGGCGGTCATGCGTTATGGCGTGAGAAGCGGTCAATCACGGCTTGCTCTGAATTGTCTATTGCCTGGGGTATGGATGCTTGCCCATCGAAGGCGGCCATGTCCTTGAAGCCTATGCCTGTGAGCAGCACGCAGACCTCGGCGCTGCGTCCCAGGAGGCTGGCCAGATGGTCGGCGTCTTTCTTGAAGCCGGCCCAGGCGCAGGCCGCCGCCGGCTCCACGAATATGCCTCCTTCTCGGGCAAGCTCAAGCTGCGATAGGAGAATGTCGCTGTCGCTGACTATGCTTGTCCAGCCATTGGATTGTTTGAGGTAGCGCACCGCCATGCGTCCGTTTGCAGGGCTTTCCACGCTGATTGAATCCGCTCTTGTCGTGGCTGAATCAATGTTGTCGAATCTGCCTGTGCGGAAGGCGCGGCTTATGGCATCGCTTTTGTCCGACTGGCAGCAGACCAGATACGGGACTTTGTCAATGGCTCCGGCTCGATGAAGGTCATGGAAGCCTTTGTAGACACCGGCGAATATGCATCCGTCTCCGACCGGGACGTAGACGACATCAGGGGCGTGGTGGCCAAGCTGCTCGTATAGCTCTATGGATACGCTTTTCTTTCCCTCTATTGTCATGGGATTGTAGGCGGTGTTGCGGTTTATGCCTCCGAAATGCTTTGTATATGCGATGGAAAGGGCGAAGGCATCATCGTATGTCCCCTTGACCGGCACGACTGTTGCGCCGTATAGGACGCTCTGCATCAGCTTGTTCACCGGCGCTGTCTGCGGCACGAACAGGATGATCTCCAGTCCGTATGCCGCTCCGGCGCAGCTCATGGCCGCCCCGGCGTTGCCTGTGGATGCCAGGGCTATGCGTTTCTCCCCATGGGCTATTGCCTGCGCTGCTATGAGCTGGCTTGCTCTGTCCTTGAAGGAGCCTGAGGGGAGGGCGCTGTCCATCTTGCATGTGAGGTTTTTGAATCCATAGCGCTTGGCTAAACGGTGGGGGCGTATTATTGGGGTGTTTCCCACCGGATAGACTTCCGGACTAGGAATATCATACGGGAAAAAGTCTTTGAAATCGATGAATCTCTTGGTTGCCGCCGCCTTCAAGTCGCTGGGGTCGTATTCGACTATGAGGTTTCCTTTGGGGAATGTGCCTCTGCCGTTTGAGCCTGCGCAGACCGGGCATTGATAGGTGACTTTGTCTGTCTGGAATTCATGGCCGCAATCGCTGCATATGTATTTGAAGTGCATTTTGCCTCCGTTTGTCGTCTTGTCGTCATCAGCCTCTGCCGAGAGGATCCTTTGGCCGCTCCCTCCTGACGGGAATCAGCGGGCAGGGGTTTAATGAAAAAGCCGAGCCATGGGGCCCGGCTTTCTGCGCATCCGTCAGAGAAGTCCGACATCCTTGTTGAAATCGTCAATCAGCTTGTCGATTTTGGCAAGGTCGGATGGGATTTCCTTCCAGTAGCCTCTGTCATACCACGGCTTGTTGAGCTCTTCATAGGTCTTGCCCTGCTGCTCCACCC
>JBQNBA010000178.1:0-3073 GCA_052170175.1 Sphaerochaetaceae bacterium
CAATCCATGCCTTCCCCCATGCACCCCGGCAGGAATCCTTAGGATGATGGATTATTTCAAAATCGGAACGGATGCGAAGGAAGTCTGCATCATTGGTAGAAGCAACATAGTGGGCAAGCCGCTTGCGGCGATGCTGCTCCAGAAGGATCGGAATGCGACCGTCACAGTCTGCCATTCTCTGACTGCTGATATAAAGCATCATCTGCTTGGAGCCGACATCGTCATAACCGCTGTCGGAAAGCCGGGCATAGTGGACGCTTCCATGATAAAAGAAGGCGCAGTCGTCATAGATGTGGGCATAACAAGGGTGGACGATGATTCGCTTCCGAAAGGCTACCGCTGGGCCGGCGACGTCGACTTCGAGTCCGTCTCCAAGGTCTGCTCCGCAATCACCCCGGTGCCCGGAGGGGTGGGGCCCATGACAATCGCCATGCTGATGAACAACACCATAAGAGCGGCTTTCCTCCGAAAAGGTCTGCCGTTATGAGAAGATATTGGATGGAAGCCTATGGCTGCCAGATGAACATAGCCGAATCAGATGCAATAGAAACGCTCCTGTGCGGTCAGATGTGGGAAAAGGCTGATTCTCCGGAAAATGCTGATGCGGTGATTCTGAACACCTGTTCGGTCAGAGAGACGGCCGAAAGCCGCATATGGGGCAGGCTGGGTTTCTTTTCGCATCTAAAGAAGCAGCGCCCCCTTGTTCTGGTGCTTGCAGGGTGCATGGCCGAGAGAGCTCCGGGGGAGCTGAAGGGAAAGGCGCCCTTCATAGATTACATAGTGGGCACGAATGACAAGCTGAGGATTGTGGAAATCCTGAATCAGCGCATAAGCCCCGATGGAAAGCTGAATCCGCCTGACGGCAAGAGCATGCCGGCGCTTGGGGCTTCCTCATATGAATTCGCTCCGTTGCATTGCAAGAAGGGCGACATAGTCGCATATGTCCCCATAATGAATGGCTGCAACAACTTCTGCACATACTGCATAGTGCCGTACGTCAGGGGAAGGGAGAGTTCCAGGCCGGCAGCTGAAATCATAGGGGAGATTGAACGTCTTGATGCCATGGGCATCCATGAGATTCAGCTGCTTGGGCAGAATGTGAACTCATACAGCTGCGAAGGATGGACATTCGCAAAGCTGCTGAAAGAGATCTGCCGTCATCTGGACAGCATAATCTGGGTTAGATTCGACAGCCCTCATCCAAAGGATTTCGGCGATGACCTGATAGAGGTTCTGGCAAGCGAGACCAGGCTTGCCAGGCATTACCACATTCCGCTTCAAAGCGGCTCAGACAGGATTCTTGCCCTTATGAACAGGCGATATGATGTCGCAAGATACATGGGCATCATAGAGAAGATAAGAAAAGCGGTTCCGGAAGCGACATTCTCCACCGATGTGATGGTGGGATTCCCCTCCGAAACAGAGGATGAGGTCGAAATGACACGTGCCGTGATGGAGAAGGTGGGCTTCATAGAGGCTTTCATGTACTATTGGAATCCGCGCGAGGGCACAAAGGCGACTCTGTTTGAAAATCAGGTGCCGGAGACCGAGAAAATCCGCAGGCTTCAGGGCATAATCGATTTTCAGCTGGAAAACTGCGCCAGGATAAAAAGCGGCAGGCTTTCGGGTGTTCATAAAGTGATGGTCACGCAGATTTCGCGCAACGACAGGGCGCAGATGCTAGGCCATAATGAGCATGGCGAGATGGTTGCTTTCGATGCTCCTTCCAGCCTTGCAATCGGCAGCATCGTTGGTGTAAGATTCGATGCGCTCAACGGGAACACCTATCAGGGCAGCCTGGTCGGCGCAGCCTTGTGAGTGGGAGCCTTGTGAATGGGCGCCTTGTGAGTGGGAGCCTTGTGAATGGGCAGCCTTGTGAATGGGAGTTTTTTGAACTAGGAGCTTGGGAGATGATTGATTACAGCGAAGCGGAAAGTCGTTTTTCAGAGAAGTTCAAGCTTCTCTCCGGTTTAATAGATGAATCAAGACGCATAGCTGTCCTCACCGGCGCCGGCGTCTCAACAATGAGCGGCATACCGGATTTCAGAGGGACAGGCGGCATTTACACAAAGCAGTACCATCAGATGAACGTGGAGGATATTCTAAGCATCGATTTCTTCCATTTGCATCCGGAGATATTCTACAAATGGGCCGCCGATGTCTGGTTCAAGCTGGAGAGATACCAGCCTAATATCGTTCATCATACGGTGGCCCGCATGGAGCGCATGAAGCTGATACAGGAGGTCTTCACCCAGAACATCGATTTGCTTCATCAGAGAGCCGGCTCAAAGGAAGTCTATGAGGTTCACGGAAGCCCGATGCACAATTACTGCACGAGATGTCATAAGCATTTCTCTTATGAGCAGGTGGCGCCGATTGCCAGCAAGGGCGAAGTTCCGTATTGCGATTCCTGCAACGGAGTGATAAAGCCGGACATCGTGTTCTACGGCGAAGCCCTGAATCATCATATGCTGATGAAGGCCGAAGAGACCTTCGGACGCAGCTGCGACCTCTGCATAGTGCTGGGCTCAAGCCTCAATGTCAGCCCGGTGAATCAGCTGCCGTACATGGCCGTGTCACATGGAAGCAAGCTTGTGATAGTCAACGCCCAGGAAACGCCTCTTGATGGATACGCCGCGATAAGATTCCGCGACCTTAAGCAGACCTGCCAGGCGATTGACGGATATCTGGACACAAGGAAAGAGCCTAGAAGATGAAAAGGCATAATGACGATTTAAGGAACATAGCGATAATCGCTCATGTCGACCATGGCAAGACAACTCTTGTGGATGCCATGATAAAGCAGAGCGGGCTTGTCACAAAGGGCGAGCAGAGCCGGATAATGGACAGCGGGGCGATTGAAAGGGAGCGGGGAATCACAATAACCTCGAAGAACTGCGCCATCCGCTGGGCCGGAAGGAAGATAAACATAATAGACACCCCGGGGCACTCCGATTTCGGAGGGGAGGTTGAGCGGGGGCTTTCCATGGTGGATGGCGTCGTGCTGCTCGTGGATGCCGCCGAAGGGCCGCTCCCGCAGACTCGCTTTGTCCTTTCCAAGGCTCTGGACAGG
>JBQNBA010000179.1:0-3027 GCA_052170175.1 Sphaerochaetaceae bacterium
TCTGCCTGGCAGAACAGTCAGCCTCTTCGCACAGGCCAGCTTGCATTTATAGCAAATCCACTCCTCTATATAACCATCCTTCTTCATTTCATCCACCGCTCTCACCGGCTTGGGAGCCATGAATCTATGCTTGTGGAAATCAGGATCAATGTTAAGATCCCATGCAGCAACCGCCACCAAATGGTCAAAATCACCGATTTTTTCCACTGGAGTGTCCTTCCATAGCAGCTGAACAGGAGTCGTGTGGTCGCTAAATAGAACAGACTGATACATGGCATACACATCCGAAGCGAACTGAGGCTCATAAGTGCATAGAGAACCTGGTGCATGAAGAACACCAGGGGGCACATCCCACCCTGTATCCACCTCAAGCTTGTACGCCCTTGATAATTCGAGCAAGTGATTATCACCCTTTGTGAAACCCATCAAGGCCTTCTTGAATTCAGCTTTGGTCGTTTCGGGATTCAGACCAAAGAACGTATAGGCGAACTCACCGGGATAATTGTTGTATTGGGCAGGGAAGAAATACATTTCGGGCTTGCCCTTCTGCCCTGTCAATGCAGCCATTTCATCCGTATGGTGGATATGATGAGGAAGCGGCCCTAGATTGTCAAAGAATTTGGAGTAACAAGGCCATGAATGGTACTTATTCCATATGTAATCCCCAACCAGCTTGGCTCCAAGCTCATTAACGGCATCCCTTAGCAGAATGCGTTCTTTACCTTCATCATCAACGACAATGTACGACAGCCCCTCATCATCCGGCGTGCCCGGACCATTCTCAGCATGGGTGGTTGAAGCGAACCACCTTTCGTCTATTCCGCCGCGCTCAAGACCAAGAGCATAATAGTCATCCGGATGAAGCTTAAGCCTCCTTCCCGGTCTGCAGAAAGAACGCGGAACCCAATTCGGAGCAAGCCTCAAGACCCCTTCTCCTTGGCTCAACGCTTTCAATGCCAATTCCTTTTTATTCATATTAATATCCCCTTGTCAATCCGAAAATCCCCCAATCGGATAATATGCCATATCAGGGCGTCTATCGAGCCGGCCATAAAGGCAGACAATAGGAATGTCGCTTCTCAATATCAGCGCATATTGTCCAAATGGAACTTGAAATCTTTCATTGCCAATTGGATAATCCATTCTGAAACAACGCACTCGCTTGGCCTTGACTTCTATATGAATCCCGCTTTTCGGTTCTTTGTCTTCAAAGAGAAACTCCAATTCTATATTAGCATCTGATAGTCCATCATTAACCACCATCAGAGCCTCGTGCCCCAATGGCTCATCTGTCCCATGAGGGGGCAAATCGCCATCAGCGAAAACCCATGTTCTTTTTCCTAACGCCATTATCATCCTCCATCCTATAAATCGTGACTGAATAACTCATCCATTTTAGGCGACATGGGAATACAACCAGTCTCTGTTATTATGTAACCTGTTTCAATTCTTCCGCCATAGAATTCCGGGTGATTGAAGAAGCTCACATCGACCATAACAGTCATTCCCGGCTCAAGAGCGAAATCACCATTTGGACCAAAGAACGGAGCCTCTGCCTCCATGAGTCCTATTGTATGAGCGAACGGACAAACAATATAACGCTCCAAGCCATGTTTTTCATAGTATTTCCTGCCTGGAACATCAATTTCACGTCCAGTCACACCTGGCTTGAGCATGCTCTTTGTCAAACGCATCGTCTCTCTCATGTAATTGAGCAAATCTCTCTGCCTCTTGGTATAGACACCGCTTACCGGAACAGTATCTCCAAAGGTTCCCGCATAGCCATTGACTCTAGGCGCTATGCCAAGCATTACAAGCTCTCCGGCCTCCAATCGTTTGTCCGTAGCGGTTGGCACAACAGCCTTGGCTCTTTGGCCAGAACCGACTATGCATGAATAAGCAAAGCTTGAAGCCCCATTCTTACGGCAGACATATTCACCAGCAGCGCAGACCTCATACTCATGAACTCCTGGCTTGACCGCCCCCACCATAGCATCATATGCAAGGTCGCAAAGCTTTGCAGCGTTGAGCATCTGCGCCCTCTCCCATTCTGATTTGTAAACCCTCAGTGTTTCGTAATCATCAGTGATATCAATGATCTCGGCATCTTTGAATCCTGTTTGGATATCAACGAACACTTGGTGAGGAATTGCCTGCGCGCCGACAATCCCTATGTGCTTAAGAATTGTCCCTTCAGCTTTCAATTCATCATCAAGTTGCTTGAATCCAATTATTTCGGCATTTGGGTATTCTTCATCGGGAACCATGAAAACCGGAAAGCATCTGACTTTCTTTATAGCTGAGTTCATTTGGGCGAAAGGCTCGCTTTCAGGCCCCCCCAGAAGCATCGGCTCTCCATGCATTGGCACAAGAACAGCGCCTTTTTCAAATTGGCCGCACCATCCGGTGAGATACCATCCATTTGCAACATTCAATTCGTCAAAGTAGACAAAAGCCGCGTCAAGTCCTCTTGCTTGCAAGATATTCCTGACTTTTTCAATCCTCCCAGAGGTTTCAATTTCGTTGTAGTATGCCATTACCATTCTCCTTGCTTTATAAAATCGTCATCCAGCGGGAATACAGGGCGGGTTATTCTCCTCAAACCAATATCCTGCAACCTTTCTGCAGATCCGCCGGGAGTGAATGCCAGTATTGATTTAGGAGCGACCGAAGCCAACCCAGGAAACAGATAACCAAGCTTGACAACAACTATCTTGAATCCAGATATATCCATGCCAATCGAATCAAACATCTCCATGCTTGTTATGGCCGCTCTGTTGCGTGTTATTATCAGCGTGATATTTCCTGCATCAATTGTCGCGCTAGGCCCTGCATTGTCTCCTTCGTAGCCCAGAATATCGCCCCTGCTTATAAGCTTGCCTGTCACAAAAGCCCTTTCGCTTCTAGAATCCAGCCTCCCTCCGACGGAAAGCGACAGTGTATCTCCGATTGCGGCCTCATAACAGGCATCGACAGCTTCCTTATCTGCTATCCCCGCAACCAGAATCCTGTCGTAGCCCGACTTTA
>JBQNBA010000180.1:0-2962 GCA_052170175.1 Sphaerochaetaceae bacterium
AAGCAGTCGAATCGTACAAGGAAGACCCGGAAGTGCTTCTGTACCTATACAAGACGCTATCGCCAAAGGACTGGGAAAGGGCTGGCATATCTCAGGAAAAGCTCCTGATAGCCCAGATTCAGCTCCTGAACTATGTGCTCCTGTGCATAAACAACAAGAACGATGTGCAGCGTAACCGGAGGCTCCAGCAATCATTGGTGCAGAATCTGTTCGATGATGGCTTCATAACAACCCGATTGTCCTCTGCGGATGAAGATTCGGCCAAGAAAATATACTCCCTTATTTCCAGCAGCGAGTACCTTGATGCAGGCATGAAGAGCAAGATACGCAATTTCATCACCGAGAAGTTCCAGAACTACGCCGAGATACTGGGAGAGAAAGAAGAGATCACTGATGAGAGCATGCTGGCAATCCCCACGTCCCTGCTCTGCACGCAGGCTTCTCTTGATGCGAAGCTGGCGGAGCTTAAGCACATAACCGATGTTGAGATTCCGGAGAATGCAAGGGAAATCGGCATGGCAAGGGAGCTGGGCGATCTCCGCGAGAACGCCGAGTATCAGTATGGAAAGGACAAGCAGAAGAATCTCAGCTTCATGAAATCCAAGCTATCGAAGGAGGTAAGCGAGGCACGGGTTGTCACGCCTGACAATGTTGATGATACCAGGATACAGTTCGGCACAGTGGTGACGCTGCATGATAATCTCCAGAAGAAGAATGTGGTATACACTGTGATGGGACAGTGGGAATCAGACCCCGGCAAGGGGATTCTGAACTTCAAGGCACCGCTTTGCAGAATGCTCTACAACCATCAGGTCGGCGACAATATCCAGTTCGAGCTCAACGGAACAAGGTTTGACATGACCGTCATCTCGATAAAGAAGGCCAGCTTCTGATGCTTTATCCCAGACCGCAGTTTGAACGCAAGCCATTTCTGGTTCTGGACGGGGAATGGGAGCTCATGACTGAATCCGTTCATGCGCCGATACAGATCCCCTTCTCCCCCGAGGCGGAGCTTTCCGGCTTCCCGCGGCAAGACAGCCTGATAGAACACCTTTCATACAGCAGGGAATTCTCCCTGCCGCATGAATTTGAAGGCAAGCGGATAATACTGAACTTCATCGCTGTGGATCAGTGCTGCAAGGTCTTTGTGAACGATGCTCTGGCATTCGAGCATAAAGGGGGCTATCTGCCGTTTTCAGGCGATATAACCGGGTTGCTCAACCTTGAGGGAAGCAACAGCCTGAGGGTGGAATGCGAAGACCTTCTTGATGCAACCGGATTCGGTTACGGCAAGCAAAGCCGCAGTCCGCATGGAATCTGGTATACGGCGCAAAGCGGGATATGGCAGAGCGTGTGGCTTGAGGCGGTGCCGCTGTCCTACATAACCTCGGTGCGCATCACGCCGGATGTTGACAGTTCATCCGTCTCGATAATGCCCTTCTCCGAGTTCGATGATGTATGCGCCATTGAAATTGACGGAATGGCGGCCATCAAAGTCCCCACCAATAGAGAAACGTCGATACCCATACCATCGCCCCATCTCTGGTCGCCGGAGGATCCGTACCTTTATCGCTTCACCATGAAGCTTGGAGAAGATGAAGTGAGATCCTACTTCGGAATGCGCAAATTCTCGGTGGAAGGCTCCCGGATGCTGCTGAACAACAAGCCTTATTTTCATTCAGGCGTGCTGGATCAAGGCTATTACAAGGGCGGGCTTTACACGCCTCCTGATGATGAGGCCATGAAGAACGACATCCTTCTGATGAAGTCAATGGGCTTCAACACGCTCCGGAAGCACATGAAGGTTGAGAATCCCCGCTGGTACTATCACTGCGATGCAATCGGAATGCTTGTGTGGCAGGATTTGCCATCAGGCGGGAAAGCGCCGTATAATCGATTCACCATCCAGGCTCCTGTTCTGCTTGATTTCCATCTAAAGGACAACCATTACAGCCTCTTTTCCAGAGATGATGCCGAAGGCCGCAGAAACTGCCTTGCGGAGCTTGATGAGATGGTGAGGACCCTTCACAACTGCCCTTCCATCGCCATGTGGGTTCCGTTCAATGAGGGCTGGGGGCAATTTGACTCAACAGAAGCGGCGGGGATGGTGAGACGCATGGATGCAAGCCGGCCCATTGACAATGCAAGCGGATGGCATGACCAGGGAACCGGGCAGTTCAGAAGCCTTCATGTGTATTTCAAGCCCTATCTCTTCCATAAAGACCGCAGGGGGCGTGCCGTCATACTCTCAGAGTTCGGCGGGTACAACTGCCGGATACCGGGACATTCCTCTGACGTGAATTTCGGATATGCGAAGCAAAGCAGCACAAAGCAGCTGGAGGAAGCAATCACCAAGCTTTACCAAGGTCAAATAATACCGGCGCGCCGGCGCGGACTGTGCGCCGCAATCTACACACAGCTTTCAGATGTGGAGACCGAGCTTAACGGGCTTGTGACATACGACCGCCAGGTTGTGAAAGTGAGTCCGGAGCTTATGAGAAAGCTTAATCAGGAGCTGATAGGACTATAATACAGCTGCAAACCGCCGGCCTTCTTCGAAATCGCCTTCTTCACCGTCATTTGCATTTTTCCCAAGCGTCATTTGCATTTTTCCAAGCATCAGAACAGCTTTATCCTAAGCATTCTGAATGTGACCAGCACAAGACCTGCCCCCACCCCTGCCAGACCGCAGAAAACAGCGAAGTTCAACAAGCTTGAGCCTGAGCGCCAATACCCGGCAAGATATTCGCCCGCCGCCCCCGATTTCACGGCAATGCAGAAACCAATCATGGGAATGCATCCGACAGCGATCTTAAGCAGATGAAGCACGAAAGCCCTTGATTCGAAGCCATCAATCCCGCTGCGCACGGCAAAAAACAGCAAAGCGCAGCCAATGGCATTGGCAATCAGGTTCGCAAGAGCCAGGCTGCTGATGCCAAGACCCAGCTTGATGAACAGCGCT
>JBQNBA010000181.1:0-2956 GCA_052170175.1 Sphaerochaetaceae bacterium
GAATAGGTTCTGAGCTTGTTGCTGCTAGTCATTATCGGACGTTTCTTGGTGAGAGGATTGCTTGTGTACATAAGGGGGCAGATGCAGGCAAGCGTTGCTCCGGTGGCGATAAGCCTGTCGTGCATCGTGGTCTTCCTGAACTTTTCAGCCACATCGGGCGCGGTTGTCAGAACGGTGCGGATGGCAATCTTGCTGCGGCCATTTTTGGCAAGTGCGGCTTCGATGTCCTCTGTCCACCTGTTAAGCTGCTCGAATGACAGATGGGGGCAGCCGATGAAGCAAAGGCTGGGCTTGGCATCCTTGTCGGGCCACATCACAGGGTAGCTTCTGTAGACGCGCTCAAGCTCCTTGTCGTCTATCACGTATTCCTTGCAATCTTCCTTGAGCAGGGCAGGCCCCATCTCGACCGCTTCCGGTGTGAGGTTCTCGACGTGATAAAGCCCGACAGCGCCGTTGGAGGCGGTTGCCGCGCCGAAATCCTTAAGATAGCTCATCGCCTCGTCCGTGAGCGAATCGCCGATCCATTTGTCCAGGCCGATGATGTAGGGAACATCCTCGACTGCTTTCATGCCTATTGCGGAACCGAGAATCTGCGCTTCGGGCTTGCGTGTCGTCTTGACGATGACCTTCCAGCTGGCCTTGCGCCCTTCATCGGTCAGGAAGCCGAATTCGGGAACGTAGCCAAGGATTGAGCCGAACAGATCCAGCATGCCGCTGTTGCGGTTGCATCTGGCTCCAAGCACGCTGTTTGCGAAAACCACAGCGCTGCTTTCCGCCCAGGAGAGGATGTCGCCTTTCTTCGGAACATTGCCGACTTCCGGCAGATAGCAGGCGCAGGTGAAGGCGTTATCGTCCTTTATGCCCACCGCTTTTAGCTGCTGCTCGTATCGCTTCTGTCCGGTGTAGAGTATCTTGCTGTTTATAAGCTTGTCCAGAATGCTGTAGGGGACGTTGCGGAAGTCCATCGGGCGCGGGTCAATGGTGAAGTCTCCCTTGACCTTGACTTTTGCATCAACAAGCTTGTCCATTGTCGCATAAAGCGGCTTGAGAAGCCCCAGCCCGAAGCTTGTCACCAGATGCCCGTGGTTGTGGGTCACCTTCACAAGTCTCTTGGCTCCGAACATATCGCCGAACATCACGATTGTCTCCATCACCTGAGCCATCACCGGTCCTTGTTCCCCGGTCAGAATCGCTTGCTGTTCCTTTGTAAGCTTCATTTTGGGTTCGTACATAGATTCCTCCAGAATCAAGTCTTATGAACCAAGTTTTGCAGAATCTCAAAGCTTGGACATCAGATTTTCATGGCAGCATCCCAGGCGCTCCAGATGGTTGTCCTGAGATTTCCGACTTCAAGGGCATCGCCTATGCGCCTCACCTTGGACGAAGGCTTGGCGGCAAGAGGGCTGGGATGATAGCCCATGCAGGTTATCACGCTGTCCGCCTTTATCTCGAACTGCTTTCCGGGTTGTTTGTTGGTCTTATTGCCGTCCAAGGCCTGCACCTTGGCTCCCGATGGGGTGACTTCGACCAGCTTGGTTCTAAGGTGAACAGGCACTTTCTTGAACGCAAGCATCTCCCGCAGGAAGGAGGAATTAGCCAGACAGACGCCTTTAGCGGAAATCAAATCGTCAAGCATCTCGACAATCTGGGGCTTCTTGCCCTGAAGGACAAGCTCGTAGGCGATTTCACAGCCTGTCAAGCCGCCGCCTATGATAAGGACGTTGTCGCCGACAGGTTTTTTGCCGGAAAGGAAATCCAGCGGCTCTATCGCATATTCCGAAAGGCCTGGGATGCGCGGTCTGTTGGGCTTGCCTCCGGTGGCAATCAGTACTCTGTCTTCTTTCAAGTCATCGATGGCGCTGATCTCAGTGTTGAATTTGACCGGAATCCCCTGGCTGGCGATTTCGTTCCTATACCATTGGATAAGACGCTTGTCATGCTCCTTGTAGGAGAAGGCAGCGGCTTGGATGAATGTTCCGCCGAGGGTGTCTGATTTTTCGTATATCACCGGCTTGTGGCCTCTGGCTTTAAGGACGAGGGCCGCCTCCATGCCTCCGATTCCGCCGCCGATTATCGCTACGGTCTTGGGCTTGCGGGCGGGGACAATCTTGTATTTGCCTGATTGCATGGTCTGCGGATTGAGGGCGCAGCGAGCCATGTGGATTGCGTCCTCAAGCGTCTGGTCGTTTGCCGAGTCGCCGTGCTTGCACATGGTGAAGCAGGCGTTGTGGCAGTTTATGCATGGACGTATTTCGTCCTCCCGGCCTTCCATCAGCTTGGTGACCCATTGGGGATCGGTCAGGAATTCTGCCGTCACGGATTGCTTCTGCAGCCGCGCCGGGGGTCATCTTCCCGGCGCATACCACGGGGATATCGACAAACTGCTTGATGTGGGCGACATCTTCCAGATTGCAGTTGTTGGGCATATAGAGCGGCGGATGCGCCCAGTACCAGGCATCATATGTTCCGTTGTCGCAGTTGAGCATATCGTAGCCTGCCTCCTGGAGGATGCGGGCGGCCTTTTCCGATTCGGTCATATCGCGCCCGGCTTCCTTGTACTTCTCTCCGGGCAATGCTCCTTGGCGGAAGCCTTTTGTATATGAGACCACGGAGTAGCGCAGGGTAACCGGAAAGTCGTTGCCGCAGCGTTTCTTGATGGCCTTCACGATGTCGGTGGCGAAGCGGAGCCTGTTTTCCAGAGAGCCGCCATATTCATCGGTTCGCTGGTTGGTGTACTTCATGGCGAACTGGTCAAGCGTGTAGCCTTCATGCACCGCATGTATCTCAACGCCGTCCACTCCTGCTTCCTGACATAGCTTGGCGGTCTTGGCGAAGGCTTCTACGATTTTATTTATCTGTTTTTTTGTCAAAGGTCTGGAAGGGCAGCCATCGGCCCAGCGGTTTGGGGTCGCCGAGGCGCTGGCGCAGATGAAATCCATGTTGAAGATTGGTTTCA
>JBQNBA010000182.1:0-2947 GCA_052170175.1 Sphaerochaetaceae bacterium
ACGAAGCCTCCGTTTCTACAATGAATAATTCTTTCCGTTATTATGAGAAGATAACCACGCACGATTCTTCTCTCTCCGCATGCATATTCAGCATAGTGGCATCCCGGCTGGGACTTGCAGACAAGGCGTATGATTATTTCAACAATTCAATGGAAATAGATTTATCCAATACCCACGGAAATACAAAAGACGGCCTGCACATGGCGAACATGGGCGGCAGCTATCTTGCAATTGTATTCGGCTTCGCCGGACTGCGCATAAAGGATGAAGGCGCATTCCTCTCACCCACCATCCCCGAAGTCTGGAAAGGATACCGGTTCAACATCAAGCTGAGAGCTTCAATACTCCATGTGCAAGTCAATCAGAGGCAAGTCAACCTGCGATTGCAGAATCCAGCTGCCCCAGCAACCTCAACTTCAATGGTGCCTGGGTTGTTCTTGTACGGAGAGCCAATTGAAGTTTCCGAAGACATTAAGTCGTTCCCGTTGAAACCCAGATCGGCAACTGCGCTTCTGCTTTAAAGGACACGGTCTGCAATGGAGGGATGATTCAATGATTATAAAAGCATTCATCTTTGATCTGGACGGCGTTATCTGCCACACTGACGAATTGCATTATATTGCATGGAAGCAAGTCAGTGATGAATTGGGATTGAAATTCAACCGTGATGTCAATGAGCATCTACGGGGAATCAGCCGTCAGGAAAGCTTCGAAATAATCCTGAGACATAACGGCATCGAGCTTTCGAAGCAGTCCATGCAAGCTGCAATAGATCGCAAGAATCTGCTGTACAGGGAGCAGCTGATGCATCTGGCTCCATCTGACATAGAACCAGATGTCTGCCCTGTGCTGTCCAAGCTGCGCAGCAAGAATATAAAGCTGGCCTTGGGATCTTCCAGCCGCAATGCTCAGTTGATATTGAATCGATTGGGCATAGCGGATTCGTTTGATTCAATTGTCGATGGAACAATGCTCTCTCGCAGCAAACCCGACCCAGAGGCATTCCTCAAAGCCGCATATATGCTCAATGTCCCGCCATCTCAATGCGTGGTTATTGAAGATGCAATATCGGGAATAGAAGCGGCATTGGCCGCTGGAATGAAATTCATTGCATATCGTCTTCATGACAGCAATCTGCCAATAAATACGATGCATGCCGAGAATTTCACTCAAATCCTCGACCTTGCATCGTCACGGTTTTCATTTGAGATGAAATAGAATCAAAGCACCAATGAAGGCGCACTGTACACCCTGGCTTTCAATTCGCTGTTAAGCATGTAAAGCCCCTTGGCCTCCGTGCCGAACAGCTCCATCTTCGTTATCATATCCGCTGCGTTCTTCTCTTCCTCGCCCTGCTCCTTCACGAACCAGTCAAGAAGCTGCATGGTCCTGAAGTCATGCGACTCGTAAGCTGCAGCATATATGGTGTTTATCGAAGCAGTGACATACTTTTCATGCTCAAGGGCCTTGTGCAGAGGAACTGTGTTGTCGCCTTTCTTCCACTCCGGCTTGGCAATGGCCTCGAAGGTCACATGCTCGCCGTTGTTCTGAAGATACTGATAGAAAAGCATGGCATGATCACGCTCCTCCTGCGCCTGAACCTTGTACCAGTTCTCAAAGCCATCCAGCCCCAGCGAGGCATAATAATTGGCAAAATCCAGATAAAGATAAGCGGAATAGAACTCCTTGTTTATCTGCTCATTTATCAAGCGCGCTACTTTTGCTTCCATGATGCTCCTCCCCCTTGCAGCGCGGCTCCGGCTGAATGGATTCCAGCGAAGCCTGTCTGACGATTGTTAAGCTAAAGGCGATATGACCCGCCCTATTGATTAATAGTACCAGCTAGCCGGATGCACAGTCAAGCCAATCGCTTTCAGCCAATCGCTCTCACCGCATCAAGCCAATGTATCAAGCCAACGCACATCACTGCACAGTCAAGCCGGCAGCGCTAGAAGCCCTCTCTCTCAAGACCCTCAAAGTGAACTGTGCGGCTCTTCAAGCCCATATGGATGAAACCCACCTCGCCGTTTCGTTGCTTCGCTATTATTACCTTTATCGGCTGAATCTCGCGATGGTCTTGCGACTGCGCATCCTGGTCATCATCAATGCCCTGCCCTATGTTTTCGTATCGTCTCTCCTTATGAAGGATTATCACAAGATCCGCATCCTGCTCTATTGAACCTGAATCGCGGAGATTGGCCAGAGTCGGCTCCTGCTTCTCTCCTTCCCTGCCAACCTGGCAGAGCGTGACGACAGGTATGTCAAGCTCACGCGCAAGCTGCTTCAAGGAACGCGATACCATCCCTATCTGCTCAAAGCGCGGGACATCCCCCCTGGACTCCGTGTCAATCAAGCCTATGTAATCGATGAATATCACCTGAACGCCTTCCTCGCGCACCATCTTTCTGGCTTGTGACCGCAGGTCATAGAGCTTCATGTTGGGAGTATCCTGGATGAACAGTGTGTCCAGCTCGTAGAGCCGCTCCGCTGCCTGGAAAACCTTGTCAGCATCGCTCGTGGGTATTCTTCCGCTCCGTATATATGAAAAGTTCACGTCGCTCTCCGCGGAAAGAAGCCGGTCAGTCAATGATGTGCCATTCATCTCAAGCGAGAAGAATCCAACCTTCTTCTTCTGCCTTATCGCTATGTTCTCGGCGATTGAAAGGGCGAAAGCGGTCTTCCCCACAGACGGACGGGCTGCTATGATGCTGAACTCCGAATTCTTGAAACAGCCTATGATGCGGTCAAGATCCGTGTATCCCGATGTCACGCCGTCATACATCCCGAGCTTGCGTCTCTTCTCAAGATTCTCCATGGACTTCATTATCAGATTCCGGGCGGGAAGGTATGACTGTATTCCGGAGAGATTGCTTATATCGCTGAACTGCTGCTCGAATCCATCAAGCGCTGTCGTCAGATCCTTGCCTTCATCAAAGGCCCCGTCCCT
>JBQNBA010000183.1:0-2891 GCA_052170175.1 Sphaerochaetaceae bacterium
CAAGCTTCTTTCCGATAGCGGCTATCTTGTCGTTGCATACAGCGATATCCAGAGTGCCTTTGTCCTCCGGAGCCAGCACATGTGCGTTTTTTAGAAGAATCATTGCTTGAAATTCCTTTGGTTGACCTTGATGCTTAAAGTTCCCTTTGCATCATTATAGCACAATAAGGCTTGCCGTGGGGATGATGCGTTATCGTTTATTTCGCTATGGTAATTCCGCTATGGTTAATTCCGCTATTGCATTTTGGCTCGGCATGATATATTATATTTATAATTATAATAATTGTGATTATAATAAGGGGCATCAGATGATATCGGGCGTTGATCAAGGGAGGAAGTATGTTCTATGGCCGTGGGATTGAACTGGAAGAACCGGAAAGAAGATATTGTCAGCCGGGCTTTCAGTTTCCTGTCATATATGGCAGAAGGCGTGTCGGGAAGACAAGGCTCATCCAGGAGTTTCTGAAAGGGAAAAAGGCGATTTACTTTGTCGCAACCGAGCAGACCGGAGATGTGTTGCTTGGCATGGCCTCCGCAGCTGTGCTTATGCAGTATCCTTCCGCATATGTTCAGAAGTTCGATTCGTGGGATATGCTGTTTTCCTATATAAGCGGGATAAGCAAATCGGAGCGGGTGGTGTTTGTGATTGATGAATACCCTTATATTGCAAGATCTTGTCCAGCTATTTCTTCCATAATCCAGAAATTCATTGACCAGAGCTGGAAGGAAACGCAGCTGTATCTGATTCTATGCGGTTCGTCCATGAGCTTCATGGAGCATCAGATACTGGGATATGAAAGCCCTCTATATGGTCGTAGAACGGCCCAGCTTAAGCTGAATCCTCTGCGGTATTCGGATGCGGTCAGGTTTTTTCCGGCATGGAGCGATGAGGAGAAGCTTTACGCCTATGGCATCTGTGGCGGTGTTCCGCAGTATCTGCGGCTGGTTTCCCAATATGGCTGCCTTCGTGACGCTGTCATAGGCGAGTTTCTGGCTTTGACCGGACAGTTGCGGGAAGAGCCTTCCAACCTTATGAAGCAGGAGCTTAGGGATTCCGCTTTCTATAATGATATTCTGACGGCCATAGCCAACGGAGCCACCCAGCCTTCGCAGATCGCAGGAAAGGTGGGGAGGCCCCAGACGGATTTATCGCCGTATCTGCGAAATCTTGATTCTCTGGGGCTGGTCAGCCGTCACCATCCGGTCGGAGGTGATGGCTCGCGCCGTCCTGTATATGCGATTGAGGACAATCTTTTCAGATTCTGGTACAGATTCATGCCGTCATGCTTGTCTTTGGCCGGCATGGGATTATCCGAAAGGGCTTATGATGAGCTTGTTCTTCCCTGCCTTCCGGCGTTCTTTGGGCATGTCTTTGAAGATATATGCATGCAGTTCATGCAGTCCAGGATGAGGGATGGGCATATAAAGGAGCTTTATACGGATTTTGGGCATTGGTGGGGTGCGGATCCTGCGGAAAGAAAGGAGGTCGAAGTCGATTTGGTCATGGCTGCTTCCGATTCAGTGATTGCGGGGGAGTGCAAATGGACATCAGGCAAAGCCGGGATTGCAGAGTTTGAAAAGCTTCAGCGAAATGCTTCTTTGTTTGCCAGAGGCCGGAAGATTGAATATGTCATGTTTTCAAGGTCCGGTTTCACTGAAGCCCTCATGGATAAGCAGGATGAGGGCCTTGTGGAGCTTTATGGCATCAAGAGCCTTATGCATCAGGAATCCTTATGAATTTAGATTCTTTATGAATTAGAATTCCTTATGAATTTGTCTTGCTGTCATCTTGCCAGCGGGTTGACATGAACCATGCAGTGCTTTATGTCCTGGTTGCTCTCCTCAAGCGCTTGGTGGACAGCCTCTGAGATGTCATGGGCCTCTATCAGCGTCATTTGGGCATCAACGGCGATTTCAACGTCAACGTATATCTTGGAGCCAAAGAGCCTGGTCTTGAGGTCGTCAATCCGAAGGACACCCTTCTGGCTGAGAATGACCTTTTCTATTGCCTTGAGCGTTTCCGGATCGCAGGATTTGTCAAGCATCCTGTCAGCTGCGTCTGTGAATATCCCGATGGCTATCTTGATGATGAAGAAGCATATGACAAGAGAGGCTATGGGGTCTAGGGCCGAGAATCCCAGTCGTGTCCCTATTATTGAGAGAAGCACGCC
Organism: Sphaerochaetaceae bacterium; assembly: GCA_052170175.1. Taxonomy (GTDB): domain Bacteria; phylum Spirochaetota; class Spirochaetia; order Sphaerochaetales; family Sphaerochaetaceae; genus JAAYFO01. The sequence continues at coordinate 2,172 of JBQNBA010000183.1, forward strand.
GGCGGAGCCCAGGATGTCGGTTCGGTAGTCAAGGGCGCTGGCCATCAGAACCGAGGAGTTTGTCCTCTGCGCGGCGGCCTTTGTGAAACGGTGCATTCCTTCCTTCACCACGATGGAGACAATCGCCGCTGCCAGCGTCAGAATGTCTGTTGACGAAGCCTTATGCACGGCCGGCTCGATTATCAGCATGATTGCGTTGTAGCCGACCGCTATGCCGGAAATGGCAATCAGGACGCTCAGAATGATGGATGCTATGCATTCAAACCTTTCATGTCCGTATTGATGGTCGGAATCCGAATTCTTCATGGCTAATCTTATTCCGATTATCACAACAAGGGTATTAAGCACATCAGAGGCGGAGTTGACGGCATCCGATACCATCGCGCTTGAGCCGCCAAGCAGACCGGCGGTCGCCTTCATTGCGGAGAGGAGCAGGTTGCATATCATCATTGCAACCGAAACTTTTATGACTGTCTTGCGCTCTTGGGCGGGCAGCAGCCTTGGGTTTATCTTGGCCACGCTTTTCATTTTCTGTTATCCGTCTCTTGTTGCTTTCGTCCTTTATGCGCCGGGCGATTCATGGCAAGCGATGTCAGTCCAGCTTTTCATCGTCTTCACGCCTTCTGGGCTTCGCCTTGGGAAGGTTGAGGCTCAGCTGGGCCTTGTCTTCCTGGCGGTCCGGAAGATTCTTGCTTTTAAGAGGTTTGCAGGTCAGCAGGT
>JBQNBA010000184.1:0-2831 GCA_052170175.1 Sphaerochaetaceae bacterium
GCGAACTTCTTCCGGGTATCCTCCTTCACCTGAGAAACAGCATTTCCCCGCGCCTGCTTGCCCTTGGCAAAGAAAGCCTTCTGCACAAGCGGTCTGGCATAATCGCGGATGGCATCCAGGAAAGAATAGTCCTTTTCATCAATGAATACAGGAAGCTTCTCCTTGCCGCACAGCTTGCGAAGCTCCAACTGCGCATCGCATATTCTGGTTATCACAGGCTGCGCCTCGGCAATGGCATCCAGCATCGCCTGCTCCGGCACTTCCTTTGCCCCGCCCTCGACCATTGTGATTCCATCACGCGTTCCGGCGACTACAATATCAAGTGAGGACTGCTCAATCTGCTGGAAAGTCGGGTTTATTATGTTCTTTCCATCCACCAACGCCACACGGACGGCCGCTATCGGGCCATTGAACGGAATATCGCTGATGGTGACGGCGGCGCTTGAGGCATTGATGGCTATGATGTCAGGCGTGTTTATCTGATCGCTTGAAACGACAGTCGGCACAACCTGTATCTCACGTCCGAACGCCTTGTCAAACAACGGGCGCATCGGCCTGTCGATAAGCCTGGAAACGAGGATTTCCTTGTCCTTGGGTCTTGATTCCCTCTTGAGAAAGCCCCCGGGTATCTTTCCGGCGGCATAGTACTTCTCATTGTACTCAACTGAAAGAGGCACATAATCAAGGGGCTCGGACGGAGCTTCGCCGCAGCATACAGTGGCGATGACCGCGCTTCCCGCATAGTGGGCATAGACAGCGCCATTGGCCTGCTTGCAGATTTTTCCGGTCTCCAAGACAAGCTCATCATCATCTATCCTCACTGAAACTTTCTTAACTGATTCATTCATTTTAAAATCCTTTTTCTTCTTACTTCTTAAAATTCTTTTTCTTCGTTCTTTTCTTTCTTATTTTGCAAAAGGGCAAAAGGGCAAAAGATAATGCAAAGCCTCAAGATTCACTTGAGGCTTGCTGCTCCGGCGGTTTACTTCCTGAGGTTGAGCTCAACCAGAAGCTGACGATATTTGTTTATATCGCAGTTTTTCAGGTATCTGAGAAGACGCCTTCTCTCGCCGACCATCTTAAGAAGCCCGCGATTGCTTGCATGATCTTTCGGATTATCCTTGAAATGCTGCTGCAGGTCATTTATCCTCGCAGTCAGAAGCGCAATCTGCACCTCGCTTGCGCCGGTGTTCTTCTCATCGCCACCGAATTTCTTCACCAGTTCCGTTTTCTGTTCCTTTGTAATCATTCGATCACCCCTTTGAATAAGATCCTGTCCACTTTCGCCGGCTCCGACCACTGAAAGGCTAGACAAGACCCTGTGACGGACAGCTCAATGTCAAATGGCCGCCCATCTTCAGTGACCGCAGTAGCTTCGTATGAACCGTCTGCTGGCAGCAGCTCATTCAAAGAACCGGCTTTTGCAAGCAGATCCGCACCATGCCGCATAAGGGCGACGCCCCTGAGGTCAAGGCAATAAGACCTGCCCAGCGATGCGGCAGAACCTGCCATATCGCCTTTTGAGAGCATTGAACGTATCAGCGAGCTGCTTATCACCCTGCCTTCATCATCCATAAGAGGGGGAATCACAACAACCGAAGCGTCAACTTCATATCGGGAAAGCGCTTCACCTATCTCCATGGCGCCCAGACTCACATCGGGGCTCCCGCAGCGGAAATCACTTCCGACAAGCATCATGGCCACTTTGCATGTTGAGCAAAGGAGCCTGATGAACTCCACTCCAGAAAGTTTACTCATTTCGTAAGAAAAGTCAATTACGCAATGATACTCAATTCCAATATTTGCAAGCAATTCATCAACTATCCCGGCAGATGCCAGCAGTTTGCCTGAGCCGTTTGACTTGGGATTCCTGCTGAATGTGACCGCCATTGATTTCAGACCGTTTTTCCGGGCCAGCGCAACAGTCTGCTCCAGGACAAGCCTGTGCCCCCTGTGCACTCCGTCAAAGACCCCTATGGCAACGGCGCAAGGCACTCCCCTGAGCCTCGGGTCACCGAACCTTAACTTTTCAAGCATATCGATCCGCCTTCCCTCTCTGATATATGAATCTGCCTTCCCCCGAAATCACCGAGACAAGCTCAGACCCGCAGGTGAACATGCAGAGCTGATTTCCAACCAGCCTTCCCTTTGGGATGACGCCGTCATCCAGAAATCGGGCTTCCGATTCGGAAACGGGAATCCGGGCGATGAAATCAAGTCTGGAGAGAAAAGCGACAGGATCAAATCCATCAGCCTGCCGTCTTATCTGAGGCTCGTCATCGCAATCAGAGGCCTCATCGACAGAATAAGGCCCTATCGCCGTGCGGCGCAGCCCGCGGACATAAGCCGCGCTGCCAAGCTTGACGGCAAGATCGCGGGCAAATGAGCGGACATAAAACCCCTTGGAAACCAGAAGAGATATCTCCAGCTCAGAGCCGTTCCAGCCCAGAACCTCGTAATCGTGGAGCCGCACCTCCCTTAGCGGAATCTCAGGCCTTTCTCCGCTGCGCGCCATCCGATAAGCCCTTCTGCCGTTCAGATGGACAGCGCTGTACGTAGGCGGAGATTGCATGGTCAACCCTCTGAAACTTTCAACGGCAGACTGAATCAGGTCGAATGCAGGGATATCCGCCCTCCTGACAACCGTTCCTTCCGGATCAAGGGTGTCTGTCTCCTCGCCGAATCTGATAGCGGCCTTATACCGCTTGGGCAATCCCATGAAAAGCTCATTGAGGCGGGTGCACCTTCCCGAGAAAGCTATGAGCAGACCGCTTGCGAACTTATCCAATGTGCCTGCATGCCCCGCTTTACGCCCGACAACGGCCTTGAGG
>JBQNBA010000185.1:0-2788 GCA_052170175.1 Sphaerochaetaceae bacterium
CCATACCGTCAAGGGCAAGGGCGTTTCATTCATGGAAGGCAAGAATGCATGGCATGGCAAGGCTATAGATGATGACAGCTTCGCCAAGGCCATGGAAGAACTGGGAGGAAAGAACTGATGGGCGGTAAATCTATTCGTGATGCCTACGGAGAGTCCTTGGTTGCATACGGGAAAGCTGACCCTAGGGTTGTTGTTCTTGATGCCGACGTAAGCAGTTCCACAAAGTCCGGTGTCTTCGGGGCTGTCTGCCCGGAGAGGTTTTTCAATGTCGGGATTGCCGAGGCCGACATGGTTGCGATGGCCGCCGGCTTCGCAGCAGCCGGCAAGATTCCGTTTGCCAACACCTTCGGGGTGTTCATAACAAGCCTCGGGCTTATCGCTGCAAGGACCTTCGGCTCCTATTCCAGGATTCCTATCAAGATTGTAGGCGCATATGGCGGATTGTCCGATGCCTTTGACGGTCCGAGCCACCACAGCCTTGAGGATATTGCTGTTATGCGCTCCCTGCCGAATTTCAAGGTCTATGTCGCAAGCGATGCCGTGAATGCCGCGTGGCTTGTGAAGAACGCCATTGACGACCCTTCACCGATGTATCTGAGGATGTCCAGGGATGTTTTCCCGGATTTGTATTCTCCGGGCGAGAAGTTTGAAACGGGGAAGGGCATGATAGTCCGTGAAGGGAAGGATGCCACAGTAATTGCATGCGGCTTGATGGTGGGCAATGCATTAAAGGCTGCCGAGCTTCTGGAGAGGGATGGAATAAGCCTGCGTGTTGTCGATATGTTCTGCATCAAGCCCATCGATGAGGAGCTGATAGCGCGATGCGCGGCGGAGACAGGGGCTGTCATCACGGCCGAAGAGCACAACGTCTTCGGGGGGCTGGGGAGCGCAGTCGCCGAGGTGGCGTTCAACAGCAACATACGTGCAAGGTTCGGCATGGTCGGGATTCAAGACACCCATGCTGAATGCGGTCCGTACCGCGCCTTGCAGGCGAAGTACGGGATTGACGCCGACGCAATCGCCGCAAAGGTGCGCAAGGTTCTGAGCTGAGCGCTTGCTGGTTTTATCCGTGGCAGGAATGCCGCGGAGCTTTTTCTTTTGGAAAGAAGAGGTTCGAAATGAAGATAGATCACGTGTGCATTGAGACGCCATCCATTGATTCCCAGATTGAATTCTTCCGAGATGTTTTCGGCGAGACCGTGACAAAGGAAACAAAGGATGAATATGGACGGCGGAAAGTCTGGCTGTCGGGGGGGCTTCAATTCAACGAGAACCCGGATGCCAGACCTGACAGCGGCTATATGAACCATCTGGCGGTGTCTGTCGATGATTTGGACGGTGTCCTTGAAAAAGCCAGCAAGCATGAAGTGAAGACGCTTCCTGCCGGCAGAAACTGGATATTGATTCCAGGAAACATTTGTCTTGAGCTTGTGTGACCGGGGACCGGGGTTGCTTTGAATCCCGGTTCGGGTTTTTCGTAAGCAGTCAGGAATTTCAGAATAATCCCGGCTTTTTGTTTGAGTATGCTTTGATTCTGTTGCAGAATAGGGCAGAAGGGGTTTTGTATGCATTCATTGGATAGGGCCGCAATCATTTCTGTTTATGGAAAAGATTACATGCAGATGACTGTGAGGCTGCTTGAGAAAGCTGGTCTGGCGGCTCTCATTGGGAATCGCGATGCCAGGATTTGCCTCAAGCCGAATCTTGTTGTGGCAGGCCGTGCCGAGAACGGGGGCGTGACCCATCCTGAGGTGGTTGACGGGGTCATTTCCTATCTTGGATCCAATGGATTTGAAAACCTTGTTGTATTGGAAGGCTCGTGGGTTGGGGATGATACGGACAGGGCTTTCAGAGTGTCGGGCATAGGGGATGTATGCAGAAGGCATGGGGTTCCTTACTTCAACACGCAGAAGGATTCATACCGGAAACTTTCTGCGGACGGGCATTCCTTCAATGTCACTGAGCGGCTGTTTGACCAGGATTGGATAATAAACATGCCTGTATTGAAAGGTCACTGCCAGACCTTGGTGACCTGCGCCCTTAAGAATCACAAGGGCCTGTTGAGCAACCCTGAGAAGCGCAGATTCCATTCGGAAGGATTGCATGCTCCCATCGCCTATCTTGCAAAGGCTGTGACCCAGACCTTCCATGAATTCATTGTGGTGGACAATATATGCGGCGACCTTGATTTCGAGGAGGGCGGGAATCCTGTTTACAACGGCAGGGTTTTCTGCTGCGCCGATCCTGTTGCATGTGATTCTTATGTTTGCAGATTCATGGGCTATGATGCAAAAGACGTCCCTTACATCGGTCTGGCGGAGAAAATCGGTGTCGGCAGCTCGAATCTGGACGAAGTGGAGTTCATTGACATGAGTGAGGATGGCTTGGCAAGCAGCCATGATAAGGTCAAAGAGTCCTCTTTGCCCGCCGGAAAGGCTCAGGAGCTTGCGGCGCACGTTGATTCAAGGAACGCTTGCAGCGCCTGCTATGGCTCTCTGATCTCCGCTCTTTACAGAATGGACAAGGAAGGGCTGCTTGGGCGATTGATTGGACAATTGGATGATAAGATAAGAATAGGGCAAGGATACAGGGGAGAGGAAATCGGCGCAATCGGCGTGGGAAGCTGCACAAGAGGCTGTGCCCGCAGTCTGGAAGGCTGTCCTCCCGCCGCATCCGATATATATGAATACTTGAAGGCGGAAATAAAGCGGAAATGATGCAATCCTATCTTGATTCGCCAAGATAAAGGATTGGGGAAAGCATCCCACAGAAATCCGTGAAGAGCCAT
>JBQNBA010000186.1:0-2775 GCA_052170175.1 Sphaerochaetaceae bacterium
CTGCATGAGCGGCACGTTAGGGCAGCGGCCAGGAAGCATGAACCTTGCCGCTTTACAAAAGCAGCATTCTGCGTAAAGATTATAGCAGGTACAATGTTTCAGGGAGAACTTTGAAATGGATCATTCACATTTGACAATAGGACAGATGGCCAGGATAAACAATGTCTCTGAGCAGACGTTGCGGCTGTATGCGAAAAATGGTCTGCTGGCGCCGGCTCATGTGGATTCCATGACCGGATATCGGTATTACCATATAACCCAGTCAGCGCAGCTTGACCTCATCCAGAGCATGAAGCTTTACGGCATGACGCTCAAGGAGATAAAGCGCCAGCTTTCCAACAGGAGCCTCGATGATATGCATGATATTCTGGCGCGGCAGCTGGAGACTCTGGACGACAGGATAGGGGCGATGATGGTGCGGCGCAGGGCGATTGAGCGCCGGCTTGAGAATCTTGAGCGCTACCAGAACTTGCCAAAAGACGAGAAACCCTTCCTCCAATACTTGCCCAGACGATGCGCCTATTGTCATGAAACATCCTCCAACTACTTTGACAGCCTGGACATGACGGGCTATGAATTGATGCTCAGGGAACTGAAGATTCATCTTCTGGACGAAGGAATTCCAATATCGGATTTCTGCAACGTAGGAACACTGCTGCGGCAAAGCCGCCTTGAAAAGCGTGATTTTTTCTCGAATGAGGTGTTCATTCTGCTGGATGGCGATTCGGTCGGAGAGGGGGCGGAGGAGATTCCCCAGGGGCTGTACTGCTGCATCTGCTCAGATGCGCTGAGCAAGGAGAAGGAGCTGGCCTGCAGGCTTCTTGATGAGATTCAGGCCAAAGATTACCGCATAGCCGGGGATTACTACTGCGAGGTCGTAATGGAGATCAGCTCCGAGCCGGACACTGACGGCGGTATCTTCTACAAGATACAGATTCCAGTGAAACCCCGGTGAAAACGCTGTGGGGGTTCCTGCAAGACACCCCGGCTGCGCCAATCCTGCGCCATGGAATGCGCTCAAACACACCTGCGATATGCAAATGCCATGCGCCCTAATACGCGCCCCATTATATGCTTCGTGATGCATCGTAAAAAAAGGTTCTTCACGGATTTCTGTGGGATGCTTTCTCCAATCCTTTATCTTGGCGAATCAAGATAGGAGAGCATCAGAGAACGCCATGATCCCGAGAGTGCTATGGCCAGTCTCGAGAATGTCAATCCTACAGAAATCCGTGAAGAACCTAAAAAAATCATTTGACATTATTCTTGGTATAACCTCCATCATGAAAATAGAAAACATCTAAACAGGAGGTCTGACATGGACAGAAAGATTCGTTTCATGCAGTACGGCTGCGGCAAGATGAGCCGCTATCTTATGCGCTATGCGATGGGCAAGGGCTGCGAGCTTCTCGCTGCATTTGACATGAATCCGGCGCTTGTCGGCAAGGATGTCGGAGAGGTCATCGGAGACGGCTTCCGCAAAGTCGGCGTAAAGGTCTCTCCGGCTTCAAAGGCTGATGAGATGATGGCCGCCCTCAAGCCCGATGTCTGCATAATAGCCACCAGAAGCACTGTCGCCGAACTTGAAGACATTTTCACAATCTGCGCAAAGAACGGCGTCAATGCAATAACAACCTGCGAGGAAGCCTTGTACCCGTGGAACTCATCCCCGGCGATAACCGCAAAGCTGGACAAGCTGGCAAAGGCAGGAGGCTGCACGCTGACCGGTGTCGGCTACTGCGACCTGTTCTGGGGCACGATGGTGACCAACCTGGCCGGCTCGTCATTTGTCATCCACAAGATAAAGGGCAGTTCCTGGTACAATGTCGAGGACTACGGAATCGCTCTTGCCGAAGGGCACGGCGCCGGACTGCCGCTTGATGAATTCGAGAAAAAAATCGGCACCTGCAACAGCTGGTCATCGGAGGAAATCAAGAAGAAGGTCGAAAGCGGTGAGTACATTCCTTCCTATATGTGGAACCAGAACGGCTGGCTTTGCAGCAAGATGGGGCTGACAATCCTTTCCCAGACGCAGAAGTGCCTGCCTTGCATCGAGAAGGAGGCTCTTCATTCCTCAACTCTTGGCATGACGATTCCGGCAGGACACGCCACTGGAATGAGGGCGATTGTCACCACGACAACCGCAGAGGGCATCACCCTTGAGACCGAGTGCGTTGGAAAGGTCTACAATCCGCAGGAGTACGACAAGAATGAATGGACGCTCTGCGGCGAGCCGGAAACGACTGTCATCACAAACCGGCCGGCGACAGTCGAGCTTACCTGCGCCACGATTCTCAACAGGATTCCGCAGCTGATTGATGCGCCAAGCGGCTATGTGACCACCGACAGATTCGACTGCAACTTCTATTGCGTCAAGAACCTGAACGAGTATGTGAAGACGAAATAAGTTGCAATCAGCCTTATATCCTTATTATTAAGTATCTGGGAACCGTCTTGGAGGGGAGAATTCGGCTTTCAAGGCGGTTCCTTTGTGTGTTGATGACAAGGCTGATTATGTCATGCAATCGTTGAACCTGTCCTAATATCATCGAGGCTTATTGCGGACCTTTGTTTCACAGAAGTGAATTATGCGTTGAAAAACATGCCCTGAAACGTGCTCCTGCTGTCCATACGCCATGGTTGTTGGCCATTGATCATGATATGCAGCACTTTGCATGAATCCTAATTCGTGGGGTCAATATCGGCAGGGTGTCCGGCGGGCAGATCGGAATTTGCAACGCCGCTGAATTTGGTTCCATCAAGCATCTCGAAGTT
>JBQNBA010000187.1:0-2768 GCA_052170175.1 Sphaerochaetaceae bacterium
GCGGAAGAATCCTGAATCCCATGTCGGCCATGTCGCAGGCCATTATGGAGGCGCAGAGCAGCAGATCCTTAAGCTTTGTCCCGCTCATCTCTATGAACAGGTTCTCATCCCCGATTTCAACAGCCCCTATCCGCGCGCTGTTTATCACCGGCGGGAAGCTCAGCGCATCGCCGTTGTCATCGTGCAGGTATGGGAACACCGGCTTGTCGGCGACTATGCTGCCGTATTCGATGCCCTTCGGGTGCTTTTTCAGAATCTCCCGAAGCGTGAGATTCTCAGTCATCCCGAGCGGAACGAAGCTTGTGCTGTCGGGGTCTGCGCCCGTGTAATGAACAGGGTAGTGAATCAGGTCGCTTCGGTATATGCCCATCGCTATTGTCTTGCGCTTCTTTCCGAAGTTGGAGCAAAGCTTCTCCTGACTCTGAATCAGTGCAAGCAGGATGTCCTCTGTGACCTTGCGCCCTGCGGCGGCGAATCCAATGGAATAGGGGCGCACGGCGGCGGCTTCCTTGTGACAGACAAGGGCCCGCTCCTCCGTTTCCAGGCTTTCCTCTGCGGTGGAGAAGAAATCGTAGGACATAGGCTTGCCCGTGCTGTATGTCCGAAGCTGTCTTGCCAGCCCAGCCGCAGACCAGAGGTCGGGGCGGTTTGTGTCATTCAGCTCAAGCTTGAGGATATGCTCCTGCGCATCATGGCCGTCAAGCTCCGCCTTGGCCCTCGGCAGCTCCTGCTCCAGTTCGTCATCGGTGATTGTCCGGCCAAGAAGTCCGTAGAAAAGATTCTCAGTTGTTTCAATCTTGGGCATTCAGTTTCCCCTCCTTGTCCTGACATTTTCGATGTTCGGCGAGAAAAGCTCGCGTAAATCGTTAAGACCCAGATGCATTAGGGCCATCCTGTCGATTCCCAGCCCCCAGGCGAGGACGGGGACATCTATCCCCAATGGATGAGTGACTTCCGGGCGGAATATGCCGCTTCCCCCCAGTTCGAACCAGCCAAGCACCGGGTGCTTTATATGGACTTCTATCGAAGGCTCGGTGAAAGGGAAGTACCCCGGCACGTACTTCACTTCCTCTGCTCCGGCGATTTCCGTGGCGAACATCTTGAGCAGCCCAAGGAGCGAGCGCAGGTTGACATCCTTTCCCAGCACTATGCCCTCTGTCTGGTAGAAATCGGCCCCATGGGTTGCGTTGACCTCATCGTATCTGAAACAGCGAACGATGCCGAAATATTTGCCCGGAACCCTCGCCTTTGTCAGCTGATGGGCGGAAAGCACCGTGCCCTGGCTCCTGAGCACCTGCCGTCTGGTGAATTCCTCGTCGAACTTGTACTGCCACCCGCGCGAGCCCGTGTCGCCGCCGTTCTCATGGGTGCGGGCCACATTGTCAAGCCAAGGCTCATCTATGGACTTGCAGTGCCGCGGTTCCTTTATATAGTAGACATCATGAATATCTCGCGCGCTGTGGAACTGCGGCATGAACAAGGCATCGCCGTTCCAGAACTCGTTCTCCACCAGCGGCCCGTCGAACTCCTCGAATCCAAGGGCGCACAGCTTGTCCTTCACCCACTGCAGATAATCGCTGTACGGATTGCGTCTCCCCGGAATAAGCTTGGAGATAGGTGCATTGACGCTGTACGGTCTGAAAGAGCTGCGCTTCCATTCTCCGCTTGCTATTATCTGCGGAGTGAGCTCGCCCAGCTCCTCTCCGCTGATTCTGGCTTCAATGACCGCCTTCTTCATCTGCTCCCCCGCTTCGGTCAGCTCGTAGAAGACGTCCTCCCTCTCGGCGACCCTGAACGGAGAGCCGGCGGCCCCGCGCTTCTTGGCGTTCCTGCTTATCGCATTCTTCTCGGCTTCTCCAAGCTCCTTGTCAATCAGTATTCCATCTTCCCTCGCCGCCGCCTTTGAGAGCAGGCCGGCGACTATGCGGGTCTCCTCCGGAAGCTCCGCCCCTTCGCAGAGCAGGGCCTTCTTGTCCTCGCCCATCGATGCCGCCTTTGCCCTTGAAAGCTGGCCGAAGGCGGAGCCCACCTCCGATTGCTCAAGCTCCAGCCTCGCTGCGATTTCGGGAAGCGAAAGCCCTCCCTCCGATTTAAGGAGCATGTATATTCTCTCCACAGGCGTTCCTATGCTGGCTTGCTGCCTGCCTATATCGGTGATTTCGTATACAGTCTTCTGCTCTCTTCTGGTCTCGGCAAGGCATCCCCTGCCGACAAGCCAGCTGAAAGCCTGGTTGCACTGGCCCACCTTGTATCCAAGCTCGGAAACGATTCGGTCTGTCGTTATCTCCTCGTTCCTTGAAACATGTCTCAGAAGCTTCACTTCCAGCGGGTGGAGGCTCTTCACATCAATGCCCATTTGACACTCCTTATATGCGAATCAGGCGCTGTCCTTGGTTCATGAATCCGCGCGCCTGAATCTATAAGCAACTATAAGCAACGGACATTCTATATTTTGTTGAGAAAAAAGAAAAGTGCTTGAAGCCCAAAGCAAAGCTTTCCGGATGCCGATGTCTCCGCGATGCTCAGGTTTTTGCCAAACATCACCCAGAGCCGGCCATGATTGGCAACCGTCTTCGCTTAACTTGTTAGTTTCCGAAAAATAGGGTATAATGGACTTGCTATGGGACAGAGAGCTGGCGAATTGCAATTCAAGATTGGCGATCATGTTGTCTACCCGCTTCAAGGAGTCGGCGTTGTGACCGACATCAAGAAGCGCACGATACATGACCGTGAGATTTTGAATTATGTGATTTATCTTGATATTTCTG
>JBQNBA010000188.1:0-2754 GCA_052170175.1 Sphaerochaetaceae bacterium
ACAAAGCGCGGCATCGGGCCGTGCTACAGCGACAAGGCTGCGCGCTGCGGGATAAGGGCCGGCGAGCTTCATGACCTTGGGGCTCTGCGCTCCCGTCTGGAGCTTATGCTGCCCAAGAAGAACAGGGAGCTGGGATTCTACGGGCTTAGAACCTTCACGGTGGATGAGCTGATGGAGCTCTGCGGGCTTTGGGCGCAGAGATTCGGCTCTCAGATAATAGACACAGTGCCTGTTATCCGGGATGCGGTCGAGAGGGAAAAGAACATCCTGCTCGAAGGTCAGCTCGGCGTGATGAGGGATCTGGACTGGGGGATATATCCGTATTCCACCAGCAGCAATCCGACAAGCGGCGGCGCATGCGCCACCAGCGGGGTTTCGCCCAAACGCCTTGATGAGGTGATTGGGGTGGTCAAGGCCTATTCTACCTCGGTCGGCGGCGGGCCGTTCGTAACGGAGCTGTTTGACGATGATGGAAAAGCGTTGCAGACAATAGGGCAGGAGTTCGGGGCGACTACCGGACGCCCCAGGAGATGCGGCTGGTTCGACGGGGTGGCGGCTGATTATTCGGCTTATCTGAACGGGTTCACGCAGCTTGCCATAACCAAGCTGGATGTGCTTGATTCCTTCCCGGTGATAAGGATATGCACTGCCTATGATGTTGACGGGGAGATTCTGAGAAGTCTTCCGGAAACCCGCATTCAGGAGCAGGCCAGGCCGGTCTACGAGGAGATGGAAGGCTGGATGTGCGACATAACCGGAATACGGAGATGGGAGGATCTTCCGCAAAACGCCCGGAAATACGTCAAGCGCCTTGAAGAGCTTGTCGGAACGCCGGTGAAGTATGTCTCGGTGGGGCCTGAGCGTGACCAGATGATAGTGGTCAGATGATAGCGACCATGTGATGGTGGTCGGATGATAGTGGTCGGATGATAGCGACCATGTGATGGTGGTCGGATGATAGTGGTCGGATGTTAAAGCGATGCGCCCCAATGGTGCGTCTGCATGGAAGCGGAGGCTGCGATGGCTCAATTTGGATTTGATACTTTCCTTAGCCCAATGACCTGGCGCTATGGCTCTCCCCAGATGAAGAGCATATGGTCCGAGAAAGGCAAGCGTCTTGCCCTCAGGCGTATATGGGTGGCCGTGGCTGAGGTTCAGTCGGAGGCCGGTCTTGTCACTCAGGAGCAGCTTGAAGACCTCAAGGCCCACGAGAAATGCATCGATATCGATCGCTCAATGGAGATTGAGAGGGGAATCCATCACGATCTCATGGCTGAAATCCGCGCATATGCCGAACAATGCAGGACGGGCGGGGGAATCATACACCTAGGCTGCACATCGATGGATATAGAAGACAACATGGATGCGCTGCGGCTTAAGGATGCGGTGTCTCTGGTGAGATGCCGCCTTGGAAAGCTCCTGAAGGCAATGGAGGTGCGAATCCGCGAGACAAGCGGCATAAGGTGCATGGCGTTCACCCATTTGCAGAGCGCCGAGCCCACCACTGCAGGGTATCGGCTTGCGCAGACGGCGCAGGATCTTGTCGCCAGCTTGAAGCAGCTTGATGGCTTGGTCATAAAGGGCAAGGGCTTCAAAGGTGCTGTCGGCACGGGCGCTTCATTCTGTGAGTTGCTGGACGGGACTTCATGGACTTTCAGAGCCTTTGAAGACAAGGTGATGGAGCGCTTGGGGCTGGATGCCTTCGAGGCGGCCACCCAGGTTTACACGAGAAGGCAGGATCTGGAGGTGTTGCAGGCGCTGGGGCTGCTGTGCGCCATCATCCACAAGTCTGCTCTGGATTTCAGGATTCTGCAGGCTTCACCGGTGGGCGAGGCGAATGAGTATTTCGCTCCGGGGCAGGTGGGTTCCTCTGCAATGCCTTTCAAGCGCAACCCTATAAACTGCGAGAAGATATGCTCCCTCTGCCGTCTGGTCAGATCGTATGAGCTTGATGCCTGGGACAACGCCGCGCTGAACATTCTGGAGAGGACGCTTGATGACAGCGCCAACAGGCGGGTGTTCCTGCCGGAAGCTTTCCTTGCCACGGACGAGATTCTCATTGCAATGACAAAGGTCATCGAGGGAATGACGCTGAACAGGGATGTGATTGAAAGGAACTTCGGGGTGTTCGGGGTGTTCGCCGCCACAGAGAGGCTTCTGATGAGGCTTGTGCGCCGTGGGGCGGATCGTCAGAAGCTTCACGAGGTCATAAGGGAGGAAAGCCTTAAGGCCTGGAGCGCTGTTCAGAGGGGAGAGGGGAATCCTCTTTCGGCTCTGCTCGCCTCAAATCCGGAGATATGCGGGTTCATGACCCCCGAAGAGGTGATGGAGAGCCTTGATGCTTCTTCTTATGTGGGGATAGCTCCCGAAAGGGCGATTGAAATCGCAGACAGAATCGCCGCCGTCATTTCGTGAACGCCTTCGATGTGCAGCATGGCTTGAACCGGACCGCTATTGTTATATGTTTTTTTCAGCATAGTCAATGTATTTTGCGTAATGCTTTTGATTTTAATCAATTGATGCAGGTGGATTTTTTTTCAAGTAGCGTGTAATATCAATTTCTGGAGGAAGAAGGCAGTAATGAAAAGCAGTGGTCCGCTGCGCGCATTTGACGTGAAACAGCATAACTCCAATATGATACTTTCCCGGATTCATGCGGCGAGGGGCAGTGGCGGCGTATCGCAATCAGAGATGGTGGCGATGACGGGTCTCAAGGCTCCGTCTGTGTTCAGGATATTCTCGGCTCTGGAGGGC
>JBQNBA010000189.1:0-2726 GCA_052170175.1 Sphaerochaetaceae bacterium
ATGTTCTCCGACTGATAATGAGACATTGTCCAACGCCAGGACTCCGGGGAAACGTTTGGTTATGTTTTCCACACGAAGCTCTCTGATTCTCTCAAATCCTGCCATTTGAATTTCCAGTTTATAAGATTATTGAATGACAATACGGCTGCACATCTGTGCAGCCGCAGCATAGAATATTGAACGTGCTTAAAGCTTGGCGTAATCGACATCCTTCCAGTTGGAGAGGGTGTCGGCCTTCGCCCTGAACTCAGCCATCTTGGATTCCACGGCGTTCTTTATCTCCGCAGTGATCTTATGGGCGCACTTCTCGGTGTTCCAGCCCCATTCAAATCCTCCGTTGCTGAAGTTCATGGGTATTATCTTCCCGCCGAGATTTCCTTTTTCGAAATTGCCCACCAGTTCAATAAGAACCGCCTTGTAATTGTAGGCGGAGGCAGCTATGCACTTATAGCCTTCGTCAAGTCCGATCTGAGCCAGATCCTGTCCTACCCACCATATGTCCTTGTCCTTATAGTCGGCGACTGCCCTGAGCGCCCCGAGGGCTTGCTGGGAAGAGCCGGTGAGGACATCGCATCCGCCTTGGATGAGGTTCTGCGCGAATTCACCGGACTTGACGGTGTCATTGAAGCTCCCTATATGGGTCACATCGATCTTGCAGGCCGGATTGACGCTCTGCACGCCAAGCACGAAGCCTCTGTTGTACCGGGCCGAATCGCCGCCGTCAATCGGTCCCACCAGTCCCACGTGATTTGTCTTGGTGGTCATTCCGGCGATGATTCCGCTGAGGAATCCGGTTTCTTCCGACTGGGGCATGTAGCTGAATACATTATCGGCGATTATATCGGTGGTGGTGCCGAAGGCGAACATGACTTCGGGGAACTCCTTTGCCGCTTCCTCCACCTGCGCCCTGTACTGAGAGCCATGGACTATGATGATGTTGTAGCCGAGGTTCACATATGTCCTTATCGCCGTCATCGTATCGGCTGGCTGTGTGTTCTCAACGGCCTTGTAGTCGGCGATCTTGCCGGCGGGAAGCTCGGCCATCGCCTGCAGTATGCCATCATGCATAGCTTGGCACCAGCCTTTGTCGTCTATTGTGTTGGACACTATGAGAGCTGTCTTGATGCTGCTCTTAGCAGTCGCCTCAGAGGCGCCTCCTGCAAAGACGAAGCTTGCTGCAATAAGAACAACCATGATGATTGTCGCTGATTTCTTCATTGATGCACTCCTTTGCTCCTTGAAATCCGCTGCATGAGCGTTTTTCAAACTTTCTTTGATTTTAAAGTACAACAGGCAGGAAGTAAAGGAGAAACAAGCGAAAACCCTAAAACCCGAAAACCCGGAAGCCGTGTTCTGTTCCTGCTTTCTGTTCCTGCCTCTCACCCCTCCGCCCAGAGCATTAAGCCGCTGGTGCAGAGTCCGCAGAGGCAGACGGGACATGGCCGGAAGGGCAGGGAACTTCTTTCTAGAATGCTGTCGGCGGGTTGCTGGAATCGGTTTTCATCTTGAACACACCATTGTCGCTGGTGAAGGCAAGAAGCGTTCTGGTCCCTATCTTGATGATATTGGGAGTGGTGACTATCAGCCCTGCTGCGAAGCCGGAGGTTGTCGTGGATTGGCCGAAGGCGCTGGAATCGGATTTGCAGGACAGGTCAGTGTAGGCGGCGTTGCCCTTTATCAGGAAATGCATATCGCCCGAAGCTTCGGTGTGATCGTAGAACATCGCGGAAGGCGAGGCCGTGAAACTGTCGCTGAGGCTTATGCCTGAATCCAATGCGGCGGTGGAGGATGTGATGTCTGCTATGTAGTAAACTCTCCTGTTGCTTCTGCCTATCAGAACCAAGGTGTTTGTGTCAGGGTTTAGGGCAAATGCGGCGATGTCGTAGCTTGGGCTAGTCAGGCTTTTCCTTGCTAAGGTGTCGGTGCCGCCATTATAAATGATAAGCTCCAGCTTGTCGGCGTTGCCTGCATCCTTGTAGGAGACAAGAAGCTCAGCTCTGATTGCCGCCCCGCTTGCATCCAGGCTGCCTATGAACTGGGTGACAGAGCCTATGCCGGATATCGTGACCGGGGCTTTGGCGCTTCCAAGGTATGAAATGGAAAGCTCGTTCTTGGAAGCATTTGTCCAGACGGATTTGAAACCCGCCGATAGATCCTTTATCAGGTCTGCATTCTCAGTTGCGTTGCCCGCTGTGATGTCATATGTCCAGTATTTGACTGCTCCGCCGCTTGATGTGGGGTCCTGCGAGATGAAATCCACGCAGTCCTTTGCCCCATCGTTGTAGTATGACGCCTGCTTTATCTGGCGCGCTGCGGTGTTGCCCGCAATCGTCACAAGCGCCCCGCCCTCGGTCTTGGAGTGAATTCCGCCGGTTGTGACCAGATAGGCCTTTTGGGTTGCCATGTCGTATCCCGCTGCGCCCAGGATTCTGTAGTCGCTGCTTTCGGCGGATTCTGAGACAGCTCTGAAAATGCCCTGCGTGGCGTTAAGGTTGCATCCAACGAAAAGCGCGCATAAAGCAATTTCAATCGCTGATGCTATGATGGTCTTTACATGATTCTTCAATTTGCGCCTCCCTTAGTGCCTGTAATGGACCGTCAGCTTTATCGGAGAGAAACCCGCGATGGCAGTGTCCTCGGCCTTGTCGCTTGTATATATCTCGGCGAATGCATTCAGCCCGCCGCAGAGCCCTATGCCCCAGTTGCTGTTGAAATAGAACACAGGC
>JBQNBA010000190.1:0-2714 GCA_052170175.1 Sphaerochaetaceae bacterium
GATAGGCGAGCTTTTCATCATGCTTCCCAGCTTGAAAATGGATTTTGCAATCCGCAGTTCCTTGGCAGCTCACATTTATTCTGTTTCTGAGGAAACAAGAGCCAGGCAATCCGTTGCATATTGGATAGGTCTCTTTACAAGAGATGTTGACGCCGTAGGGAATGGCTATAAAATCCAATTCGGAAATATTCTGTCAAGCGGCATAAGCATTGCAGGAGGAGCGCTTCTGGTTTGGAGATATGATAAAAGCTTGCTGCTGTTCTGCATTTCCTGCGGGCTGATTTACTTTTCCCTTGTCTTTGTCATGAGAAAGAAAATGGCCGGGATTCAAAGCCGCTTTTTCAATTCCTTGGTCAACTGCTGCAATCTTCTGGCAGAAATCGCCAATGGCCTGTTCGTTATCAGGTTTTTCAATATCAAGCGCGATGTCTTCTTGGAATATGATTATTCGGTCAAAGAAAACTCAAAGCTGGGCAGGGAAAAAGCCGTGATATCCACTAGAGCCATGAGCCTGCGAAGCATCGGGTATATCATTTCATACCTTGGCAGTCTGATTTTGGGTCTTATATTGGCAAGAAACGAAAGGATTCTCATAGCTGATATGTTTTATATATGGCCGATTGGCGTAGGGATTGCCTACAATATTCAGAATATCGTGTTCCTTTTCCTGAACAATCAGGATGTTTTTGTGGCAAGGAACCGCATCAGAGAGTTCTTAAGCATTCCAACAGAAAAAAAAGATGGCAAGGAAATAGGCGTTGGGGATGTGGTTTTCTCCAATGTCAGCTTTTCTTATGGGGGCGAAAAAGCGCTTGACAATGTCAGTCTGAACATAAAGCAGGGAGAACGGATTGCCATTGTCGGCGATAACGGAAGCGGCAAGACAACCCTGCTTAAAGCGCTCATTGGCTTTTATCAGCCAGAAGAAGGCGAGATAAGAATCGGCGGCATGCCTGTCCAGGAAGCCTCATTGGCGTCTCTCAGGAGGCTTTTTTCCTATTGCCCGCAACAACCCATGATGTTTGATAAAAGCGTGAAAGACAACATCACAATGTCAAATGCAGATATCAGCCGGGAAAACTTGAATGATGCCATACGCATGGCGGATTTGGAAAGCCTGATTTCAAGATTGCCCCATGGACTTGATACGGTGATAGGCGAAAACGGCGCAGCCCTTTCAGGAGGGGAAAAACAGCGGATAAGCCTGGCAAGGTGCTACATGAAGGATTCAGCTTTCCTGCTGCTGGATGAGATGACCTCGTCTGTTGATGCACGGACAGAGGAACGGCTGCTTAAAAAGCTGATTAAGGCAAATGATAAAACAATCATCTGCGTATCGCACAGACTGGCCGTGATACGTGCCATGGACAGGATAATTGTGATGAAGGACGGAGAAATAGTTGAGGATGGAAGTTTTGATGATTTGATTTCCAAGCGAGGATACCTCTATCAAAAAGCGGTTTTGGAGAGGGAAAAGGGGTAGCAAAATGAAAAAAGAAAAGGTATTTGGCAGTGCTGTCGGGAATTTGACCATGGAAGATGTAAATTCTTTTCCACAACCAGATGAATGGAATCTGTTACCTGGAATCAGATTCAATTATTCCTACACCGAAGTTAAGCAAATGTATGAACTTTATTCTAAAAAAGAAGGCAATAGCTTTGAACAGTTCATAGTAGAGATGATTCCATACTGTGGGATTTGCATTGGTGATGAAAAAGCTTCGGATCATACAAAAACAATCGCCGGTTTCAAGAAGGGGACCCGGCATCACAGAATTGCCGGGCAATCTCACAAATGAGGCGAGGCTGAGCGGAAACGGGCGCTTTCCCTCCCTCCCCGCCCCAACACGTTAACGGTTGATAAGTATTCCTTGCAACAGGATATTTTAAATGATATAGTTTCGCCATGGACGAAATCTCGATTCTTGATTTGCTTAAGATTGATGCCGAAGGCGGCAATTTCCTGCAGCTCAAATGCATAGCGGGCAAGCTGGGGCTTGACAGGAAGATAAAGGCCAGCCGCATCTCGCGGCCCGGGCTGCCTCTGGCAGGGTTCTTCGAGAGCTTCTCCGCCATAAGCGTTCAAGTGTTCGGTCGTGGCGAGCAGAAGTATTTGGCCAAGCTTGAATCAGAGAACGACTTTGAAACCATCGACAAGATGCTGACCTATGACATTCCCTGCTGCATCTTCTCGGACAACGGAATGCCCACTCCGCACTTCGCCTCGCAGGCGGAGAAAGCCGGATGCCCTGTGCTTGTGACTCCGCTTCTCAGCCCTGCGCTGTCCAGGCGGCTCTACCAGATACTTGACGAGGAATTCGCCCCCACGATGACAATACACGGCACATTCGTGGAGGTGTTCGGGATGGGAGTGCTTCTTACCGGTGAAAGCGGGGTCGGAAAGAGCGAAACAGCCCTTGAACTGCTGGAACGGGGGCATCTTCTGATATGCGATGACATAGTGAAGCTCCGCAACATAAACGAAACCATGGTCATAGGCAGCGGCGAGAACTCGCAGGTGGCCCATCACATGGAGATAAGGGGGCTTGGGATAATCAACGTCCCGCATCTCTACGGCATAGGGGCGATAAGGGAGAAGAAGCAGGTGCAGCTCTGGGCGGAGCTGGAGAACTGGGATCCGGAGAAGGACTACGAGAGGCTGTCGGGCGAGGAAACGAAGAAAGACCTTCTGGGAATACAGATTCCATATGTCG
>JBQNBA010000191.1:0-2674 GCA_052170175.1 Sphaerochaetaceae bacterium
AATAGAGGAACGCTCCCGCGGCCAGAAGCAGCATTTCATATATGAAAGAGCCGAACGTCCTTGCAGGCCGCTCATGTTTGGCACGTCTTGTAGCCCGCTCCTGTTTGGCAGCCCTTGCCGGTCTTGCAGCCCGCTCCTGCTTGGCAGTCACCTCATGCCTTGCAGCCTTTGCATGGCTTCCTGTTCTTTCAGGTCGTTCAGGTTTTTCAGGTCGTTCAGGTTTTTCAGGTCGTTCAGGTTTTTCAGGTCGCTCAGATTTTTCAGGTCTTTCAGGTCTTTCAGACAGTGTCATGCCGTTGTCTGGTCTGGCATCATTCAGCTTCATGTCGTTCAGCATGATGTCATTATGTTGCGTTTCTGCTGATTATTACAAGCGAGCGGCGGGCGCAGATGATGCTTACGGCTTGAAAAACACAAATAAAACCCGAGAAGAACGCCATAAAGGCATATTGCCGTCTGTTCTTTGTTTTTTTCATATGTTAGGATTACAGACAGCACTGCATAAAAGAGATTATGAATGAAGCATAAGCCTATTGAAGAAGAGGCGGAAAGCATTTTCATCCCCGATATCTGCCGCGGGTCTGTCAGGATAGAGATAGCAAAGCAGCGCTGGCCTGATTTCGCCTGTGACGATGTGTCATGCTCGGCCACGCTTGCCTTTGATGGCTGCCGGCTGATGGCGCTGTTTGAGGTTGCCGAACCGGAGGTCAGGCGGGAGGTCAGGGAGATTAACGGGCGGGTATGCCAGGATAGCTGCGTGGAGATTTTTCTCCAGAATCCTGATATCGGAGAGGAATACGTGAACTTCGAATTCTCCGCATCAGGGGTCTGTCTTGCGGCCAGGGGGAAGGGCAGGGAGGACAGGGAGCTGTTTTCACCCGAGCTTATCAGAAGGATTGAAATAAGGCCGTCCTTATCGGAATGCGGATGGCGCCTGTATGTCTGCATCCCTCTTGATGATTTCATGCTTGCCGGTCATGGCGAGGCTATCCCGCCGGTTCTGCGGGGCAATTTCTATAAATGCGGCGACATGCTCAAGAGGCCGCATTATCTTGCATGGAATCTCGTTGATTCGCCCAAGCCGGACTTCCACCGACCCGAAAGCTTCGGCAGGCTTCTGTTTGTCCGGGAGGAAGGAATATGATATGGGTTGCTTCGTTGGCTGCGGCATTGGCGCTGCTTGCCGGGGTTTCGTATTTAATAAGCAGTCTTTTTGCAGAGAAGCTTGCGCATCCGCATCGCCACACATACGAGGAAGCTTTGACCGACAAGGATTTCATGAAGCGCATAGACGGCGGCCGGTATTCCGGTGCAATCCAGAAGGACTTCTCGCTGCATTCGGACAATGGCTACGAGCTGTCAGGGAAGATGTTCCTTCAACCTGGGTGGGAGGGGCAGAAGCCCAGGCGGGCGGTGGTTCTGTGCCATGGCTGGACTTCAAACATGGTCTGCATCTCTGATTACTACAGCTTCTTCTTTCCGAAAGGCTTCAACGTTTTCGTCTACGACCACAGGTATCACGGCCGAAGCGGCGGGGAGTTCTGCACCATGGGGCTTCATGAGCATGAGGATCTGATTCAGGTCTGCTCCTATGTACGATCGCTCATGGGCGAGGACTGCCGGCTTGGCATCATGGGAGAGTCGATGGGTGCGGCGACCGTCATGCTTGCCGCCCCCAAGGTGCCGGGACTTGCGTTCGCCATCGAGGATTGCGGCTACAGCACACTGCGGGATGAAGTGATATTTGTAGGAACCAAACTGAACCATATGCCGAAATGGCCGATATTCCCGCTCTGCGCCTCGATAACGAAGCGCCGTTTCGGGTACGATATAAATGCGATAAATCCAATAGACGGGGTAAGGGCAAGCCATGACCTGCCGATGCTGTTCCTCCAGGGCGACAAGGACAATTTCGTGCCTTCTCGGATGATGACGGAATGCTTCAACGCAAAGGAAGGGTTCCGCATGTGCCGGTATTTTGAAGGATCGGGACATGCCAGAAGCCATATAGACCATCCGAAGGAGTACAGGGCGACCATATGGGAGTTCCTGGAGAAAAGCGGCGTCCTCAGTACCACAGGGTCTTGTCCGAGCGGTACTTAGTAGGCGGCACGCCCATCACCTTCCTGAAAGTCCTTGTGAAGTAGTTCGGATCCGAGAAGCCTGTGCGGTCGGCGATCATCATGAGCGAGAGTTCGCTTGTCCTCATCAGCGTGCAGGCCTGCTCTATCCTCTTGTGAATCTGATACTCGACAGGCGAAAGGCCGGTCGCCTTCTTGAAGTAGCGGTTCAGGGTCGAGGCGCTCATGGCCGCGACATCCATCAGCTCCTCTGTCGTCACGGGGCTGTCAAGGTGGCTTTCAATGTACGAGAACACCTCCGCAAGCCGCATTATCCTGCGATGATCTGGATTCGAGGCCGTTGAGTTCTCGTAGATGCGGAACAACGCCACCAGGAATTGAAGCAGCTTTGAGTACGCCATGGTGCGCGCCCCTATGCTGGTCTCCATCCTGTCGCATTCATTCATTATCGAGTCCACAAGAGGGATTATCTCCGCTATCTGCGAAGGCGACAGCTGCAGGAAGCGTTCTGTAAGGGGGGATTCGGCGCGGTAGCTTGGCTCCACATAGAACAAGGCCTGATATCCCGGCATCCTTTTCATGTCAAACAGCTT
>JBQNBA010000192.1:0-2665 GCA_052170175.1 Sphaerochaetaceae bacterium
CTATGTTCATCTTTTATATTTTCGCTCATAATTCATTGGTGAAGGGCTTTGGCGAGGGAGCTATAAAGGAGTGAGGCAAAGATGACTTCGGACGGTGCTTGGCGGAGACAGCAAGGGAGCGGGACAAAGCTTGTTGCGAACAACGAATATCAGCGAATCGCTAATTCCCGCCTGATTCTCCGGGAGTTGCTGCGGGGCAAGCGTTCCCGTGTCCAGCTGGCGCGGGATCTGGGGCTGCAGCCTTCAACTGTCACGTACTCGACAGCCCGTTTGATTGAGGCGGGGATTGTCAAGGAGGATGCGGAGCCCGCCAGGTCGGAAGGCACGGGTCGAAGGGGCATATTGCTTGGGCTTGACCCAAACTATGGGGTGGTTGCCGGCGTTGAGCTGCTCTCCGGTCAATACCGGCTTGTAATCTGTGATATAACGGGCGCCGAGATGGTTCGCGAGACTTGCATGTATGATGAATCTGCCACAGCGCCCAAGGGAACCCGAAGCCGTTTCCTTCAGCTGCTTGCCTGCGTGGATTCTCATCTGAGGGAGACCTGCGGCAGCAGACCCATCAGGGGGTTGTGCATAGCGGTTCCCGGCATTGTGAGCAAGGGGGGATGCCGCATAGAGGATTCCTGGACGCACGGTCTGGTCAGCGAGGATTTCACCGATGAGCTGGCTGCGTTTCCTTATCCGGTATGGTTCGAAAACGATGCCAACAGCGCCGCCGTCAAGTATACTTTCGCCAATGTCCGCGAGAATGACTGCTTTCTCTATGCCTTGGTTCATTTCCATGAAAAGAAGAATATTCCCGAGAGGATTCCATCGGTTGGAATCGGCATGGGAATTGTTCTGAATGGCGCCCTCTTCCGCGGATACTCGGACAGGGCGGGGGAGTTCCGCTCTTTTCTGTATGATGATGTCGTCTCTCCTGGTCAGCTGCATATGTCCAACGAGAATCTGAATGCCATGGTTTCTGACCGCGCCAAGCACAAGGTTTTTCTCGCTGAGTTGCTGCGCAATCTGCTTTCCATAGAAGCTGTGATTAACCCCAGGGTCATATATCTGGGCGGGGAGTTTGTCGATGGCGATCTGGTGAGCGAGGTGATGAGGGAATCGTTCAGTTCATCCGGACGGCGGCGGTCTGCCGCAGGCGGCCCCATCATAGAGACTCTGGAAGATCCGACTTGGGATGTCAGCCAGGGTGCTTGCGTGTGCGTGCTTGACAGGATGTTCTGCATTCCCCGCGTGGGGGACAGGCGTGACGAGATAGCAGGCGCTTGTCATGAATGAAGGGAAACAGGCCGGTTTGCTGCGGTGAGATCTGCGTCTTATGGATGGTCGTCGAAGTTAGTCAGCAACTGAAGTTGGTCATCAACACCGAATCATCGCCGCCTGCGTGGTACCAGAGTGTTCTGATGCCAAGCTGCTTTGCCGCATCGATGTTCTCCTTCATGTCGTCTATGAACATCATTTCTTCGGGCTGCACGTCCTCTGATTTCATTATATGGCGAAAGAATGCGGCGGAGGGCTTTGTCAGACCCATCTCGTGGGACAGGTAGCATTTGTCAAAGACTGCGTCCAGCCCGCGCTTCTTTATTATTGACCAGTGCGGCTCGAACGTATTGCTGGCGCATACGATGCGCTGGCCTTTTGAATGGAGGAACTCGATGGCCTTCACCACCGGCTGGTTGAAGCGTGGATTGAAGAAATCCGACAGAGGCCTGCCCGGAACCTTTATTCCGAAAGCATGCTCGACATGCCTGTAGTAATCCTCGTCGCTGAGCAGGCCTTCCATAAGGACATGGTTGTAATGAGCATAGTCGAGAAGGAATTCCGGGGCGCCGACACCCAGGAGACTGATTGTCTTATCAAGCACATCGATGCCCTTGATGACGACGTTTCCCATGTCAAATGCATAAAGCATATGTCAGCCTTTTCGGGATTCGTAGACAGCCGCCCCGCCAAGGAAGTATTTGGAGAGCGAGAAGAACAGCATGAACATGGGGATGGATGCCAGAAGGGCGCAGGCCATCAAGGCTCCCTCGTCTGTCTGCTTCTCCTCTGCGAACTTGGAGATGTAGAGCGGGATGGTCTTCATTTTCTCGCTCTGAGAGCAGAGCATCGGCCAGAGCAGGTTGTCCCACTGGTTTCTGAACGAAAGGATTCCGAGGGTCGCAATCACCGGTGTGGAATTGGGGAGGACTATCTTCCTGAATATACCGAACTCGGAGAGCCCGTCAACGCGCGATGCATCAAGGTATTCGCTGGGGAACGTCAGCAGGTACTGCCGCATTTGGAACACCCCGAAGGCGCTTACGGCGAACGGGATTATGAGGCCGGCGATGGTGTTCATCAGGGCGAGCTTCTTCACCACTATGTAAAGGGGTATCATGATTGCTTCGAACGGAATCATCATCGTGCTCATTATTGCCATGAACACGAAATTCCTGCTGCGGAATCTGAACTTTGCAAGGCCATAGCCGCAGAGAGCTGAGAGCAGGACAGTTGTGACGCCGCATGTTGTCGCAACTATTATGGAGTTGGCAAGGTTCCTGAAGAAGATATTGTCGCCGTGGTTCCCGCGTATCGCCTTCAGGAAATTGGTGAAGAAGGTTCTTGTCTCTGTTGTGAAATATGACCTTTGGGGAATCCACGAGAACGGCATGGACAT
>JBQNBA010000193.1:0-2641 GCA_052170175.1 Sphaerochaetaceae bacterium
ACGGTATGGGCCAGAATCATCACCGGCTGGTCTTTTATTGTCCGGGCCTTGTCATATGCATCGCACAGTTCCTTGACATTGTGCCCGTCAACTTCGATGCAATGCCATCCGAATGACGAGAATTTGGCGTTCAAATCGCCGGTCGGCATGATATCATCGCTCTTTCCATCCAGCTGCACGCCGTTCCAGTCAACAATCGCGACAATGTTGTCAACCTTGAACTTGGAGGCTGCCATGCAGGCTTCCCAGACGGTTCCTTCGTCAATCTCGCCGTCTCCCAACACCGCATACACCCTTGCATCGCTGTTGTCCAGCCTCAGGCTCAGCGCCATGCCGATGGCGGCCGGAAGCCCTATTCCGAGAGGGCCGCTTGTCAAATCAACCCCCGGGGTGTCCAGCATGCATGGATGCCCCTGCAGCCTGGAGTCAATATCGCGGAAAGTGCGGAACTCCTCGACAGGAAAGAATCCACGCTCAGCAAGAACCCTGTACAGCATAGGAGCGGCATGCCCCTTGCAGAGAACAAGCCTGTCCCTGTCAGGCCATGACGGATCCTGCGGATTCACCTTCATCTCTTTCATGATGAGAGTCGTCAGGATCTCGCATACGGACAAAGACCCGCCCGGATGACCCGTCTGCTTCTCGTGCAGCACCGTTATCAGGTCTTTCCTGAATTGACGGCATAGCGCTTGAAGCTCCTTAACCTCTTTTTCTGTTATTCCCATTGCAAAAGCCCTCACTTATTCATCGCTCACTTATTCACCACTCACTTATTCACCACGTTGATTGGCTTCCCTGCGATAAAGGCCCTGATGTTATCGGCGGTGATGTCCATGATTCTCTGCCGGCTTTCCTTCGGAGCCCATGAGATATGAGGCGTGATGATGCAGTTCTTAGCCCCAAGAAGAGGGTTGTCCGCCTTGATTGGCTCGGAGTAGACAACATCAAGCCCCGCGGCGGCTATCTTGCCGCTGTTGAGCGCATCTGTGACATCCTGCTCATTGATAAGCTGGCCTCTTGCATTGTTGATTATGATGACGCCATCCTTCATCCTGGCTATGCTTTCCTTGTTTATCATGCCTGTGTTCTCGGGAGTCAGGTTGCAATGAAGGCTTATAACGTCAGCCCTCTTGTACAACGTCTCAAGGTCAACATACTCCCCTATCTCCTTTCCGCTTTCACTCTGGAAAACATCGTACGCAATGACCTTCATGCCCATTGCCTTTGCAATGCGCCCCTCCGCCTGGCCGATTCTTCCGAAGCCCACGATTCCCATCGTCTTGCCCTCAAGCTCAATGAGAGGATAGTCCCAATAGCACCAATCAGCGTTGTTCGCCCAGTTCCCCGCATGAACCGAATCGCTGTGATGCCCTATATGGTGACAGATTTCCAGAAGCAAGGCTATTGAGAACTGGCTGACCGAAGCCGTTCCGTAGGCAGGCACATTCACAACAGGAATGCCCTTTGCCTTGGCATAGTCGTAATCAACCACATTGTAGCCTGTCGCCAGGACAGGAATGACCTTTATGTTCGGGCATTTGTCAATAGTCGCCTTGCTTATGGGTGTCTTGTTCGTGATGACAATCTCCGCATCTCCGATGCGCTCGGCGATGATGGGCGCATCAACATATGACGTTCGGTCATAAACAGTGAGTTCCCCGAATTCTCCAAGCGCATCCCAGCTCAGATCGCCGGGGTTCTCCGTGTATCCATCCAACACCACAATCTTCATGATTTCCCTCCTCAGTCCTCAAGCAGAGCCCAAGCCCTGTTGAGACAGCGTTTTGTATTGGCAAGCACCACGCCTTCATCCTCGCCCGGGCGAAGCGTGACCTCCATCGAAAGCACATACGGCTCCTCTGCATTGAAGAAACCTTCCTCCTTGAGAACCCTGAGGTAATCAAGAAGCTCCGGCACGTCATTTGCGCTCTCCGGATAGCCCATCCGTGGATGCAGATCCCCATACCCGTCACAGCCCGGCTTCACCACAGCATTGCCGAAATGGAAATGCGTTATGTATGGTCTCAGCGTCCTTATGACGAATCTGCTTGTCTCGTATGTTGTGGGGAAATGGCTCAGGTCGACAAGAAGTCCGAAGTTCCTGTGCGTGGTTCTCATGTCGGCGGCGAATCTGGCTGCATAAGGCGCCGGGCCAATCAAGGCGGCCTTGTCCATGTCATAGTCGAAGACCTCAAGCTCCACGTTCATCCCCTTTGATGCAGCGTAATCGCAAACAGCCCGTGCCGTCTTGAGAAGCTGGCAATATGCCTGATCCTTTGTCTTGGGCTCCCATTTCCCGGCGAGGAACGCAATCCCTTGCGCCCCGAGGCACTGAGCCTGCTCAACCGCCTTCTTAAGAGCATCCTCGGCCTTCTGCCTGCCCGCCTCGTCAATGTCGTTTGAATTAAGCTTGGGCCCCAGAAGCCAAGGCTGCGCTCCGAAGCAAACCTTCATGTGGCTTTGGTCAAGAATGGCCTTCGCCTTTGCGTTCAGTTCATCCGAACCATAGCCCTTTATCTCCACGGCATCAAAATAATCATCCCTTGCTATCGCAAGCAGCGAATCCATCGGATCGCTCTTGGGAAAGCTCATCCACTGAATCGTGCCAACCTTGAAATACTTGTGAATCGATTCTCTCATA
>JBQNBA010000194.1:0-2630 GCA_052170175.1 Sphaerochaetaceae bacterium
GAAGGAATACCATGCTATCAAAGTCATGCCTATCAGGAAAATCCCCAGCACCCGGCTTGTCATGAGCGCATTGTCAAGGGTGAATTTGCCTGTGACAAGCAGGACGGACACAGCATCACGCCGGAAAAAGAAAAGGAAGACAGCGCTGGGAACCAGAAAGCCCGACAGCCTTTCAAGCCCCTCGCGGTATGAAGCGGAAAGCTCCTTGCCCATCTTCACGCTCATCAAAGGGAAGAACACAGTGGAAACCGCTGTGAAGAAGATGCCATACGGCGTCTGCCAGAAAATAAGCGAATTGGTGAAAGCCGAGACAGCTCCGGAGCCTAAAGAAGATGCGAAGTAGAATGCCGCCTGAGTTGATGCCATTGATATCGCCGATATTCCCATGGCCGGCATCCATCTGCTTGCCACCTCTCTGAAATCCTCCGAGCGGAAACGGAAGTCAGGAATGAACCGAACGCCCTTTGACCTAAGCCTTATGGCAGTGCAGACCATCTGCAGGAATCCGCCCAGAATTGCTCCAAACGCCATCGAGAAAGGCCCCAGCCTATGCGAGAGCAGCAGGAGACTGAAAATAACGGAAATGGAAAACAAAAGCGGAGCGAAGCTCTGAATCAGAAACAGATTGCGGCTCTGGAGCACAGCCGAGAAATATGCGGAAAGAAGTATGAATGCCAGAAAAACGCTGAAAAAAGGAAGCAGCTCTATTGCAAGACGGTTCTGCTCCAGATCGCTGAAATCGCTGAGAAACATCACAATAGGCTTCCTCAGAAGGACGCCAACCGCGATTATCAGCCCTCCAAGCAGCATTTGCAATGCAAGGAAAGCGGAGAAGAGCCTTTGCGTTCTCTGTTCATCGTCTTCTATCCGGGAGAACTGGGGGACAATCGCCGCCGAAAGTGCGCCCTCGGCGAAAAGCTTCCTGAGATTGTTCGGTATGTTGAAGCTGAAATTAACCGCATCCGCAACAGATGAAGCGCCCAGCACGCTGCCGAATATCCTGATGCGCACAATTCCAAGCAGCCTTGAGAGAAAAGTGAAAGCCATCACTATAAAGGAATTCCTGCCTACAGACTTCTTAGCATCCATCTATTTGCCTGATTTGTACTTATTTGACATATAGCGCGCAAGGTATGCCGCTTTGAACCCGATGAACCTGTCCTCGCGGATTGCTTGCCGCGCCTTCTCCACCAAATCGTGCAGGTATGCAAGATTATG
Source organism: Sphaerochaetaceae bacterium (assembly GCA_052170175.1). Taxonomy (GTDB): domain Bacteria; phylum Spirochaetota; class Spirochaetia; order Sphaerochaetales; family Sphaerochaetaceae; genus JAAYFO01. Next base: position 1,219 of record JBQNBA010000194.1, read on the forward strand.
CTCAGTCGCCAGCATCCCGCCCAGCATCTCGCCGCATTTGAACAGATGCCTCAGGTACCCCCTGGAATAATCCCGGCAGGCGGTGCATTGACAGCCCTCGCTGATGGGACCCATATCAAATTCATTGAAGGAGCGCTTGAGCACAAGCGGACCGTCATCTGTGAAGACAGTGCCGTTGCGCGCCATTCTGGTGGCAAGGACGCAATCAAAGAGGTCGATGCCGTTTTCCATAGCCTCCATAAGATAATCAGGCGAGCCGATTCCCATTACATAGCGCGGCTTCTCATCGGGAAGCTGGGCTGCGGTGTATGCAAGGAACTCTTTGAAGACCTCGGGCTTCTCCCCGACAGAAAGCCCGCCGATGGCAAGCCCGGGGAAATCCATCTCGGATATGGCCTGAGCGCTCTCCTTGCGCAGATCCTTGTAGAAGTTCCCTTGGACTATCCCGAATAGACAGCCCTTGAATTCCTCGCCAAGCTCATTCCGTCTGGCAAGCGAACGCTTTGCCCAGTCATAGGTCATCCTCCATGCCTTGAGCGCTTCGCCATGCTCAATATCGGGAGGGGTGCACCAGTCCAGCACCATGGCGATATCGCTGCCGATGACGTGCTGTATGTCCACAACCTTCTCCGGAGAGAAAAAATGCCTGGAGCCATCTATGGGGCTCTGGAAGTGAGCCCCCTCCTGAGTTATGCGCCGGAGTCCGGGAAGAGAGAAAATCTGAAAGCCGCCGCTGTCGGTCAGTATGTTCCCATCCCAATGGGAGAATCGGTGCAGCCCCGAGTATCGCGACAGAACCTCCAGACCGGGTCGGAGATACAGGTGAAACGTGTTCCCGAGTATGAGGTTGTACCCCATCCGGGCCACCTTCTCATGATAAATGCCCTTGACGGTGCCATTAGTGCCCACAGGCATGAAGGCGGGCGTGACCACATCCCCATGCCCCAGTGAGAGAACTCCTGTGCGCGCCTTGCTTCCGGCATCCCGGTGGGTCGTTTGAAATATCCTTGCGTTCAAATCCTTGTTCCTCTTATGAATCTTGCCTGTTTCCAATCATGTCCTCAAGGCAGCCGCCAGTCCCATCGAAAGCAGAAGAATCAACCCGAATGGAATCAGCATGCCGCTTATGGGCGGTATCATCCCCTGGCTTGCCATTATAAGCATGAGCATCTGCAGCACATAGTATACCACTCCTATGCATAGGCAGAAAACTATGGAGAACAGCAGAATGTTCTTCTTGAATCTGTAGTTCATCGAACAGGCTATTATCATCAGCACAAGCGGCGTGAGACAGGAAAGCAGACGCTGATAGAAATCGGTCGCCAGCTTCGGATAGTCTGAGCGGTCATGCCGCTTCGCCTTTGCCAGATAATCCCATGCATAAGCCAGATCCATTGTCTTTAAATCAGAAG
>JBQNBA010000195.1:0-2589 GCA_052170175.1 Sphaerochaetaceae bacterium
AAGCTCCTTCAATTCAGCAAGCGATATCTGGGAAGGAGTCAGAGACTGCACGGCCGGAATCCTGTTGGAAAAATCGAGATAGAGCGTCATCGAAGATGCTGAAGCCACCCCCCAGTCTGTCATGCTGGACGATTTGTTTGAAAGAACCATGGGCTTGTCGAGAGAAAGCTCATACACAAAGTTCTGGAGGTCTATCAGGCTTATCCTGCCCTTCTCCGCCGTTATCGAATTCACGCTGCCTGTTCTGCTGATATCAAACAGCGTTATGTCATTGACCTGATTCCCCTCGACATCACCGTTGGAGAGCACCAGGTCATCTATCTGGGTCACTTTGCCGCTTTCCAGCTCTATGGTAGGGATATCCCTCAGTATTTTAGTGTATTGCTCTTTATATTTGCTTGAAGTATAAGGAATAAGATTGTTTGAGATGAGAATCGCCGCAAAGCTTATCACAAGCGAAACCGCTGCAATCGGAATGAACACTCTCTTTATGTTCATGCCGGAGAACCTTATGGCCATTATCTCGTTTGTTGACGAAAGCCCTCCTATCGTCATGCTTGCAGCCGTAAGGGAACTGAACGGGAATGTATACAGCAAGAACTGCGGTATGGTGAGGACAACGAGATAAAGAACCATCCTGATAGAGACATTCTTGAGAAGAATCTCCCTGGCCAGCACCAATATCTGGTTGACAAAGAATATAAAGAAGAAAAAAAGGAAGCTTATGCAGAAAGAAAGGAGGAATTCACGGGCGACATAGCCGTAGAGCAAAGAAAAAGACCTGTTCCCCCTTCTCATCCTTTTTCTCCTGTCAGCCGCAGATTGATTTCATCTCCGCATCATCCGCTTATGCCTGTAGAACCGAATCCATTCTCCCCGCGCTTTGTATCATCAAGTTCATCAGAGGCCACAAACAAGGCGCGCTCATGCTTCGCAATCACCATCTGCGCTATGCGGTCACCATCGTTTATGACAAAATCCTCGTCAGAGAGATTGATCAATATCACGCATATCTCTCCCCTGTAATCAGAATCAACCGTACCCGGGGAATTCAGCACTGTTATGCCATGCTTGGCGGCCAGACCGCTTCTGGGACGTATCTGAGCCTCATATCCGAGCGGAAGCTCGATTCTCAGACCGGTGCCGACAATCGTCCTTTCCCCGGGTCTGAGAGTGATGCTGCCATCAGGAAGACAAGCGCATATATCCGCCCCTGCAGCCTGTTCAGAGGAATAGCGGGGAATACGGGCTTCCCCGCTTGCTGTTATCCGAACCTTGCAGGTATCCATTGGCTACCCTATTTATCCGCCTTTTTAGGATCGATTGCATCGATATAGGAAAGGTTGAGCCTTCCTGCCCTGTCAATCTCCGTGAGCAGCACAGGCACGACCTGTCCCACCGAGAGAACATCAGACACATTGTTCACACGAGCCCTTGCAAGCTTGGAGATATGGCACAGCCCTTCCTTGCCGGGAAGAATCTCTATGAATGCGCCGAAATCCATTATCCGCTTGACGGTGTCCTGATAAATCTTGCCCACCTCAGGTTCTTCGACAATCGCCTTGACCATCTCAAGAGCCTGCCTTGCGCTGGCATTGTTCTTGCCGTATATGGTGACGGTGCCATCCTCTTCTATGTTGACTTCAGCTCCAGTCGTCTGCGCTATCGCCTTTATCGTCTTTCCGCCGGTTCCAATCACAGCTCCGATTTTCTCCAAATCGACCTTGGTGGAAAGAATCTTGGGCGCATATTCGCTTATGTCGGCTCTGGGCGCTGAGATAGCCTGCTTCATGATTCCAAGTATATGAAGCCTCCCCCTCTTCGCCTGGTCAAGAGCCTTGCCCATGATTTCCTGAGAAACACCGGCGATCTTGATATCCATCTGGAACGCCGTTATGCCCTCCTCGGTTCCGGCGACCTTGAAATCCATGTCGCCAAGATGATCCTCCTCTCCGAGTATGTCCGAAAGCACCACGTACTTCGAATAACTTGAGTCGGCTGTGATAAGCCCCATGGCGACACCCGCCACCATCTTCTTTATGGGAACGCCGGCATCCATGAGGCTCAGGCATCCGCTGCAGACCGAAGCCTGCGATGAAGATCCGTTTGACTCAAGTATCTCGCTCACAACACGAATGGTATATGGGAATTTCTCCTTTGATGGAATGACATACTCAAGAGCCCTCTGGGCAAGATGACCATGGCCAATCTCACGTCTGCCTGTAGAGAGCTTGCCTACCTCTCCCACGGAATAAGGCGGGAAGTTGTAATGCAGCATGAAGGAATTTGTGGACTTGTCGCCGTCTATGTTGTCCGTAAGCTGCTCGTCACTGGCTGTGCCCAATGTGGTCACGCCGAGGCTCTGGGTCTCGCCTCTTGTGAAGAGGGCGCTTCCATGAGTTCTGGCAAGCACTCCCACCTCGCAGGTTATCGGACGTATCTCCTCCGGATTTCTTCCATCAACCCTGATGCCCTTTGTGAGGATTGACTCCCTAAGCAGGTCATATTGCAGCTCGTCGAACATCGCATTCAAATCAGAACCATCGGAATCATGCTCGCTCAGAACATCGGCGAACTTCTTCCGGGTAT
>JBQNBA010000196.1:0-2586 GCA_052170175.1 Sphaerochaetaceae bacterium
CTGGGGGTCTCTGTCGGAGCAGCTTTCGACCGCATTCTTTATGAGGTTCTCAAAGACAGAGCGCGCCCTGTCAGGATCAAATTCTATGTAAGCGGCCTTCATGCTGTCCGGAGTGAAGCTTATATGGCAGGAGAACAGCCCTATGATTCCCTCCATGAAGCTTCTGACTTCAATCAACTCGGGGTTGCCGACAGGATTCTTCAGGAAATCACTGACCTTGTTCGTCAGCTGCGTCAGACGCTCTATCTCCTGATCCACGACAGAAAGCTCCTCCGCATAGCCGGCAGGAAGCATCTTCTTAAGCAGCGCAATCTGTATCGTCATTGCGGAAAGCGGATTCTTTATCTCATGGGCGAGCGTCCTTGCCGCCGCTCCGAGGCTGACAAGGCTCTCCTGCCTGGCAAGCATCTCACGGTACCTGCGGTTGTTGATGTACAGCCTGATGAAGAACATGAACATGACGATGACCGCCAGTATGACAATCAGCGTCAGAAGCCATATGCGCGATATGGCCTTGGCGTATGACGAGCCATCCATCACCACATAAAGTATATCGGGAAAGTTAAGATTTGTTTTTATCGCCCCTGTCTCATCGATGACCAGACCTCCGGCATCGAGGTCTATGGCAAGCCGCGCCATCCGCATGTATTGAAGGACTTCGGTCTTCTTGTCGAAGCTGTAAAGACCGTAGGACGCCTCTGCCGCAGTCGCTGCTTCGATGTTGAAATTCTCATACGGCAGGAGGTATGGCACAGTGCCCAGCCATCGGAAAAGACGGCCGTTGCTGGAATAGATGCCGATGCCTATGACGCCCTCCTCCTTCATTATCGAAGCGGCCTTCTCTGTGGCGGAGTCTTCGGTCAGGGCCATGTATATGGAGTTGAAGGCCCGTTCCGCCTCGCTCTTCATCAGCAGCTCTTCTTTCTCCTGGGTGGAGAAGCTCACCACCAGAATCATGGCGACAAGAAGGCAGAACAATAATCCAATAAGCAGGAACGCCACGGTTCTTTCCCTTGAGATGAAGAAATGAGAGAATCGTTTCGGTTTCATTCAGGCCTATTCGTAATTCAGCGATTCTATAGGATCAAGCCTGGCCGCCTTTCTCGCAGGGTACCAGCCAAAGAACAACCCTATAGCCATCGAGAACCCTACGGCAATGATATATGAAGAATACGAAATGTGCAACGACCATGATACAAGGTTGACGATGGCGACGCTTATGCCTGTGCCAAGCAGTATGCCCAGCAGGCCGCCGACCACTGTAAGCGAGATGGCTTCTGTTATGAACTGCCCCATGATGTCTCGGTTAGTCGCCCCTATGGCCTTCCTGATTCCAATCTCCCGCGTCCTTTCAGCGACGCTTACAAGCATTATATTCATTATCCCTATGCCGCCGACAAGAAGCGATATGGCCGCTATCGCCGCAAGGAATGTGCTGAAGGTGCCGGTTATCTGCCCCGCCATCTCCGCCAGGGTGGCAGGCGAGAAAAGCATGTAGGAATCGCTTCCGACCAAGGCGTCAAGGTATGATTTTATCGCATCCCCCACTGCTATCGGGTCAGCGTTCGCTGAGGTTTTCACCACATAGCTTCCCACCGTGGAGACTTTCCTGAAACGCTGTGTGAAGGTGTTGTAAGGTATGTAGATATAGTCATCGAATGAAATGGAAAGCAGGGAATCCTTCTTCTCCATGACCCCAATGACCTGATAGCTCTTGGCCTGAGTCCTGAATATGCTCACATACTGCCCTACGGCATTGCCTTCGGGGAAAAGCTCCTCTGCCACGCCGGCACCCAGCACGCAGACCTGGCGCTTGAAGATATTGTCCTCCTGAGTGAAGAACGATCCTTGCTCAGATTCGTAGTTCATAAGAGAGGCATAGGTAGAGGACACGCCCGAAATCTGGGCTGTGTATGTGTTCTGCCCGCTCCTTGTCCTCGCTGAGCTGGTGTTCACAGGAAGGACGAAATCTATCCCATCCACATTGCCTTTGAGCGTTTCGGAGAACTGCTCAGTGAAGGTGCTGTCGCTCTTCTGCCCCGGAACCGGGAATATGGAAACCATTTCAAGCCCTCCGGCAGAGATGCTTTCGGTGATGCTTTCCGTGGCGCTGTTGCCTAAAGTCAGTATCGCCACAACCGAGCCTACGCCTATCACGATTCCCAGAAGCGATAACATCGTCCTCATCTTGTTGGACTTCATCGAAGAGAATGCAAGCTTGATGTTTTCCCAGATCATATCACGCCTCCACCCTTCCATCCCGTATGTTTATCTGCCTGGGGCAGGCCATGCCCAGCTCCCTGTTGTGAGTGACTATCACTATAGTCCTGCCTTCCGAGTTAAGCTGCTCGAAAAGCTCCATTATCTGCCCTCCGGTCTTGGTGTCCAGAGCCCCGGTCGGCTCATCGGCCAGTATTATCGCCGGATTGTTCACCAAGGCCCGGGCAATGGCGACCCTTTGCTTCTGACCTCCGGAAAGCTCGTTTGGCTTATGCTTGGTGCGGTCTGCCAGCCCAACCCGCTCAAGGGCCTCCATGGCTATCTCACGCCTTCTCCTGGGAGTCTCCCTCGCATAGAGAAGCGGAG
>JBQNBA010000197.1:0-2585 GCA_052170175.1 Sphaerochaetaceae bacterium
GGCAAATGTCAATATCAATGAGCAGGAGAAGCTGATAGGGGAAGGCTCGAGAGGCAGGGTCACAACAACCAAATGCGATTTGTTTGAGCAGATTCGCTTGATAAAGCCCAATCATTATGATGTGATTATTCTGGATCCGCCGAAGCTCGCCGCCACAAAGGGAGCTGCGGAGAAAGCCATGAGGGCCTATAAGGATCTGAACCGCCACGCCATGGAGAGGATAAAGAACACAGGGGTGCTGGTGACCTGTTCTTGCAGCGGGGCTGTGTCGATGGAGGATTTCAGGATGATAATGGGATGGGCGGCAAAGGATGCCGGGGCGGAGGCGCAGATACTGATGTCGCTCGGGCAGCCAGAAGACCATCCGGTCAGGGTTTCCTTCCCCGAGAGCGAGTATCTTAAAGTTTTGATCATGAGGATAATCAGATGAGCTTGAAAGGCGTTCTGCTGGATTTTGATGGCACAATGGCTGACACCGTCGCCGATATCGCCGCTTCGGTGAACTATACGCTTGGGAAGAACTTCGGCCCGCAATTCAGCATTGATCTGGAGCAATGCAGGCGCACGGTGGGCAGGGGGCTTCGGAATGAGCTTAAGGATTCGGTCGCTTATTGCGGGTTGAGCTGTTCGGACGAAAGGCTTGACGAGATGCTTGTCCAGCTGGAGGATTATTACGCCGCTCATCCTTGTGACCATACATATCCGTACGATGGCATGATACAGGCTTTGTCAATCTGCAACCAGCGGGGGTTGAAGCTTGGTGTGTTTTCCAACAAGGCGGACGCAATACTCCGCATCATACTGGACAAGTTGTTTTCAGAGATAAAGTTTGATTACATCTGCGGGCTGAACCCATCGATTCCGCGCAAGCCGTCTCCTGAGGGGCTGCGCCGCTTCATGAATGAGATGGGGCTGTCTAAGGACGATTTCCTGTATGTCGGGGACAGCGAGGTGGATTGGCAGACCGGGCGGAATGCGGATGTCAGGACGCTGATTGTCACTTGGGGATTCAGGAGCAAAGAGGCTCTTGCAGCGCTTGGGGTGCATCAAGACGCTTTTATTGAAACAATGGCTCAGCTTGAGGATGAGTTCAGGAGGCAGGATTGAAAAGAGGTTTCTTTCTTACGGGACACGGAGGCCCCGATTTTATTCTAACGCCATTTCAGAATCCCAAGAGTTCGGCATCTTGGGATATAAGCGAGAAGTTCTCCTGGGTTGTCGGGGAGAGCCTGGAAGCCGGGGAGCTTGACGTGCTGGAGAAGGAGGTGTTCTCTCAGATTGACAGGGGGATAAACCGCTGGATTCAGGATGTGAAGTATTTTCCGCGCCTCTTCCTGAGCGCCGCCACGTTCCTGGTGGTGTACTTTGCGCTTTCGTTTGCAGTGCGTGACCCCATACCGGTCTTTGATGAGCTTGTCGCCGGCATAATCGCCGCCGCTGCCGTCTGGGTGGGCATGGAGCGAAAGGCGATTGCCTCGGATTCTTCTATCAGGCAGAGGCTTGAGCTGAAACAACGTGTTTCGGATGCTGAGATTCTGATTGATCAGAGTGTCTTCGATATAGAAAGCTGGCTCTCTGACGTGTCTTCCCTGCCTGTTCTGGAGCTTGCCGACTGCATTGTGCGCTGCAGGAATCATGATTTGCCTCCTCTTTCCGGGCTTCCCGGAGATGATTTCCTTCCCTGCCTGCACGAATACCTCTCATCGAGCTTTCCGAGGCTTTTTGCGCTGGTGCCTGAGATTCGGCTTGCGAGAAAGGATATTGACTGCAACATGAAGCTGAACTCGCGTTTGGTCCGTGCCGGGCAGTCGGGTGTGTTCGGATTGGCGCTGACTGCCCTGTATGTGAAAGCCTGCGAGTCCTTTTGATTCAGCAGTATTGTCTTGATGCCCGCTGAGAGGGCATGAGGCTTCGTCCTTTTTATCTGTGCGCCTGTCTTGCAATCGGATTGGCTGCGCCGGGAGTCTGCCTGGCGGCGGCGTTGTGCCTGTTGGCTGTCTGCCCGCTTATGATTATCTTGCACAAGCCTTTCAGGGATTTTGCCGTTGTCGGACTTGGGGCTCTGATTCTCCTGCAGTGCTGCTTCATATCAAGGGATGCCTGCTTGTCGATTCCGATTGATGGAGGCGTTGAGGCGATAGAAGGTCGCCTGATTGCCGATTCAGACGAGACTGATGCGGGGGCTATGGTCATGAATCTTAAGCTGTCACGCTGTTATGCCGGCGATGGGTTGAGCGCTTCCGCCAGCGGTGTTGTGCGCTGCATTGGCGGAGATGCCGCCGTTTTGGAATCGGGCGCAATCGTGAAGGCGACTGGATGTTTGGAGACAGATGGATATGGCGGGGTTTGGTTCAAAGCCAGGTCATTCGCAGTTCTGAGTGAACGAACCTTATCCGATATCAGGCGCGCCCGGGCGCTGGAGTGGGTGAGCATAAGGCTCGGTGATGATGAGGCCGGAGCTTTGATGAAGATGCTGCTTGCAGGGCGCAGCAGCGGCGGCGGCCGCCGGATAAAGGAGCTTGCCCGAAGCAGCGGATGTCTCCATGTCCTGGCTCTGTCCGGTCTTCATCTTGAATTCTTTTCGT
>JBQNBA010000198.1:0-2547 GCA_052170175.1 Sphaerochaetaceae bacterium
TACATCCGGTTTCGCATTGGCGATGAACTTTGAGTTTGAAAGCTTGGACTCGCAACCGTCAAGGCTTTTGGAGCATTTCTCGATTTCGTCCTCAAGTTTCTTTATCTCGGCATCCACATCCACAGCCTCCTTAACGAAGACGTAGATATTCAGCTGAGGCCCTGCGACCGGCAGCGCTCCGGAAACATCCTCCGTCTTGTCAGTGTCGATAACAAGCCTGGATGCGGTGATGAAGGATGAAAGCAGCGAGGATTTGGCGGTCAGGAAATTGGAAACGGCTCCTTTTTCATCAGGTCTGATGACAACATGAATCTTCTTATCGAGAGGAATCTGCAGATCGCTTCTCACATTTCTGACAAGGCGAACGGCTTCCTGGAGCCTGCCCACAAGCTCTGTTTCCTCAGGATGGTCAAGCTCCGGAGAGTAGACCGGGAAACGGCTCATCATGCAGGATTGGCCGCTGGCGTTCGGCAGCTTGGCGTAGATTTCCTCTGTCACAAATGGAACGAACGAATGCATGAGAGAAAGGGATTTCTTAAGAACATCCAGCAGGATTGTCATTGCATCATCCTTAGCATCCTGGTTCCCGCTGTAGAGCGCCTGCTTGGAGGCTTCTATGTACCAGTCGCAGAAATCGTTCCAGAAGTATTCGTAGACAGCCTGAGCGGCCTCATTGAACTTGTACGAGCCCAATCCGGAAGCCACCTTGAGGGCTGCCTGATTCATCTGGTTGTATATCCACTTGTCCATCGTGCCGAGTTTGACGGAAGAAGGATTATTCAGCGTGACACCGTCAAGGTTCATCAGAAGGTATCTGGCGGCATTCCATATCTTGTTGCAGAAGCGCGAACCCATCTTGAATGAGTCCATGTCAATCAGTATGTCCTGTCCCTGCGTGCAGATGTGGGCGAGCGTGAATTTCATCGCATCAGCGCCGTAAATGTCAACCGCATCTATCGGATCGATTCCGTTTCCGAGGCTCTTGCTCATCTTGCGGCCCTGTTTGTCTCTGATCAATCCTGTCAGGAACACATCGTGGAACGGCGATGCGCCAAGGAACTCAAGACTCGCCATGATCATCCGTGAAACCCAGAAGAATATGATGTCATAGCCGGTGATGAGGCAATCAGTTGGGAAATAACGCTTGAAATCGGGCGTGCGCTCAGGCCAGCCAAGGGTGCTGAAAGGCCACAGCCAGGAGCTGAACCAGGTGTCTAGAACATCGGTCTCCTGTGTTATTTCGGAGCTTCCGCAGGAGTCGCAGCGGTCGGGATCTTCACGTTTTACCATCATATGGCCGCATTTGGAACAATACCAGACGGGGATGCGATGCCCCCACCAGAGCTGGCGGGATATGCACCAGTCCTTTATGTTCTCCAGCCAGTGCGTGTATGTGTTCTCCCATTTCTTGGGATAGAAGTTCACTTCCTTGTCCTGCCATGCCTTGAGCGCCTTCTGCGCCATCGACTGCATCCGGACAAACCACTGCTCGGAAAGATACGGCTCCACAATCGTGCCGCAGCGATAGCAATGCCCGACCTCATGGGAATGCTCCTTTTCGCCCAGGAAGCACCCGCCGGCCTTGAGGTCGGCCACGACAAGCGCGCGGGCTTCGACTGCGGGCATGTTCCTGTACATCTCAGGGCAGTTGTCATTCAATGTGCCGTCCGGGTTGAGGATGTTAATCGCCTCAAGCCCGTGGCGCTTCCCGCATTGCCAGTCGTTCGGATCATGGGCGGGTGTTATCTTGACCATGCCTGTGCCGAAGGCGATATCAACGAAGCTGTCCGCTATGATTGGAATCTTCCTATCGGTCAGAGGGAGGTCCAGCGTCTTGCCCACAAGGTGCTTATACCTCTCGTCATCCGGATTGACGGCGACAGCCACATCTCCGAACATCGTCTCAGGTCTGGTTGTTGCAATTGTTATGAAGCCCGAACCATCCGAGTACGGATACTTGATGCTGTAAAGCTTGCCGGGAATCTCCTTGTATTCAACTTCATCATCCGCCAGTGCTGTGCCGCACTTCGGGCAGTAGTTGACCAGATAATTCCCTTTGTATATCAAGTTGCGCTCATAAAGCGTGACAAACGCTTCCCGGACGGCCTTGGAAAGCCCTTCGTCCATCGTGAAGCACTCATGATCCCAATCGCAGCTGCATCCTATCTTTTCCAGCTGATGGGTTATGATGCTGTGATGCTTGTCCTTGACCTGCCATGTGCGCTCCAGAAAGGCCTCTCGTCCGACCTGCTGGCGTGTCTTTCCTTCCTTAAGCAGCATCTTCTCCACGACATTCTGTGTTGCGATTCCGGCATGGTCTGTCCCCGGAACCCATAAAGTGTCATTCCCGAGCATCCTGTGATATCGGATAAGGATGTCGGGGAGACTGTTGTTCAGAGCATGGCCCATGTGGAGAATGCCTGTCACATTAGGCGGCGGCATCACTATTGTGTACTGCGAAGCAGCATCGTCTCCATTGGGCTTGAAGAATCCGCTGTCCCGCCATGATTTGTATATTCTGTCCTCAAAATCCTTAGGATTATAAGA
>JBQNBA010000199.1:0-2535 GCA_052170175.1 Sphaerochaetaceae bacterium
AGCCATCCAAGATTGTCATCAGTCCGCTCCACAAGCTGAACCGACAGCTTGAAGTCCTGACCATTCCTATGCACCGTCAGGCTCACCTTTGCTCCGGCGGCCTTGTTCATGAGGGCGGTATACACATCGCTTGCATCAAATATCGGCACATCGTCTATCATGGTTATTACATCCCCGCCCAGGAAAATCACAGTATTGCCGTATTTGACCTGCTGCAGCCCCGCCTTCAAGCCCGCCTTGGCGGCATTGCCGTTGGGCGCCACCTGACTGACCAGCAGTCCATGGCTTATGTCAAGACCCATGTAGCTCACCAGACCATCGGTCAGGGGAATCGACACTATATCAAGCCAGCCGCGGCTTATGCGCCCTGTCGAAATCAGAGCATCGACAATGCCAAGCACCGTGGAAGATGGGATGGCGAAGCTCATCGCCTGATAATTCCCCGCCGAGGTGTAAGCAGAGAACATTATCCCTATGACGTTCCCGCGCGTATCCAGAAGCGGGCAGCCGGAATTCCCCGAGCTGGCGGCGACATCCGTCTGAATCATCCCCATGATGACCTGGCCGGAGCTGTTGCGCAGCGGTCTGGAAAGCCCCGTTATGTAACCGCTTGACAGAGTGCGGTCAAATCCCAGAGGATTGCCCAGCGCAAACACCCTCTGGCCGACAGCCAGCTGTCCTGACGCATCAAAGGCAATCGGGTCGAAATCCAGCTCCTTGTCGCACTTAAGAACAGCTATGTCATTCTCCTTGTCAAAGCCCACGATTCTGGCCGGAACAGTGCTGTCATCGGCAAACGAAACCCTTATCACAGTCCCGCCCTCCACGACATGATGACAGGTGATTATATAGCCGTCCCTGCTGTATGCAAGACCGCTTCCGGAGCTGGCAAGCTTGCCCTGCGAAAGCTGATCCTGACTTTCCTCATAAACGCTGACATGCACGACAGAGCCGGCGCATTTGCTGTATACGTTCATGTTCTGAAGCTCCACTCCGGAGTATTTGAAATCCAGCTCGTCACCGCCTGCGACATAATACCCGTCTGCGCCTTTGTAAACATTGTCAACCGGTATTCCTGCAAGACCAAACAGCCCAAGCTCGCCGTCAGAGCGGATAACGTCCTTCATCGCCGACACAAGCTCAGCCCTCTTGCTGCGCTCCTCAATAGCCCTGGTCCATGAACGCAGAAGCATAAGCAACGCCACGAGAGCAGCGACCGCCAAGATCGCCATAAGCACCTTGGAGATAAACTTCAACTTGCTCTTAGCCATGGTTCAATGATACTACAACAGCAAAGGCGTGCCAACATGGGTGATGCTTAAAACAGGCACACAAGCGCCGTCTCGCAAACTCTCAAATCGAAATCCCGTACGGCACGGCGGAGCCATCATCCATAAGGAAAATCGCCCGATAACCCGGGAAGCCTTCCAAAAGCGCAAGACCTCTTTCGACCCCAAGCACGAAGCAAGCAGTGGACAGCCCGTCGCATACTGCGCTCTCAGGCCCTATTATCGTCACAGAAAGCAATCCGCTCAAAGCGGGATATCCAGTGTCCGGATTCAATATATGATGATAGAGCGTCCCGTCCTCCCCCGTGAAGAACCTCTCATAGACACCGCTTGTCACAACGCTCTCGCCGGCTATCCGGACAACCTGATTGTATGAGTTCCGTTGCTCAAAAGGCGCCTGGATTCCGATTCTGAACATCTTCCCATCAGGCCTGCGCCCCACCGCCATGATATTTCCGCCGAAATTCAGCAATGCGCTGTCGACCCCTTGCCCTGCCAGCATCCGGGCAGCCTCGTCCGCGGCGAAGCCCTTGCCTATTGCGCCGAGATCCAGCTTAAGCTCTGAATCAACAATCCGCACTGAATTATCAGGCCCCAGTTCAACCTTCCTCCAGTCAGAATGCTCCAGGGCCCGGTCAATCTGCTCCTGCCCAGGCACCTTCGGATTCTCTCCGCCTATGTCCCACAGCTCAACCAGATTCCCCACCGCCGGGTTGAAAGCGCCCCCGCTTGCCTCTGCCATCTCAAGAGCAAGACCAATGACCCTGTGCAAATCATCGGAAACCCTGACCCAGCCCTGCCCCGCCCTCTCATTGAGCCTGCGAAGCTCACTATCCGGAACGTGGGCGCTTAGACAGCCATCAAGCTCTGCAAGCCTCTCCCAGACGCTTTCCACATCGGCACCCGCAGGAGCCGCTATGCTGCAAGAAGTGCCGAAGACAAGCCTGCTGGACTGAACAAGCTTCTCATTTCCACAGGAAACAGCAAGAATCAAGATGAAAGCCGCTGAAACGCATGACAGGACAACGTATGCCCAAACGGCCGGCTTGCCGCAAGGCGGAGCCCCCAAGACCCCCAAGGGCGGCTTGTCAGACAGTGAAGCCAAGACCCCCAAGGGCGGCTTGTCAGACAGTGAAGCCAAGGCTCTCAAGCTCCTTAAGAGCAGGCGGGTTGCAGCCGCTTCTCTTGCAGTTCTCGGCAGATGCCGCCGATGCGAACCTCAGAATCCGTTTTATCTGGCTTCCGT
>JBQNBA010000200.1:0-2508 GCA_052170175.1 Sphaerochaetaceae bacterium
ATGCTCTCTTCTCCCTGTATCATTCAAACCTGCATCATTCAGACCTGTAGCATTCAAATCACCGCGCGGATGCATCTAAAGAACCACCCTTCCCGGCTTCTGCGTCCAGCTCCGCCGTTCGCCGGGCATCCAGCATTTCAGCCTCGCTGCCAAATATCATCTGGCTTGCAAAATCCACAACCACGGTATCCGCCAGCAAATCATGCATCAAGCTGTTGTTCCTCGTTCCCAGAAGCAATCCAAGCTGCAGAATCAATATTAACCCTAAAACAATGGTGCCAACAAGCCCGATTTTTCCAAAATAAATCATAAGAATCAAATAAACCGGCACCATGGTCTCTATAGCGTACTTGCCCACAAGCGTTCGGGAGAAGAGCACCGGTCCGCTTACCCTGAAACCGCCCGTCCTCATCACCGCTATCCCGAATATCTTCTTGCCAAGAGTCTGCCCGTTTCCCAATGATAGCGGCAGAATGAATTCCAGGGTCAGATACGCCAAGAAAATCCCGAAAGAGGTTATCAAAATAGTGAAATCAATGACCTTCACATACGCAGAAGCAATCTCGGAATCGCCGGCAAGCGCCTCATAAGCCGCATCATGCCTCGCCCTATCCTCCTGAGAAAGCCCGCTGTACTCGTCCTCTGTCATGTCAAATGAAATGCCATAAGCCTGCTCGTATCTGGAATATCCCTCCTGCAGGATAAGACTATACGAATCATAACCCGTAGCCGCAGATATCAGAACCCCGAACCCCACAGCCAGAATCCCCAGAAGAATGCTATCAAAGAGCCATGCGCTGGCCCTCTTCCACAAGCTCGCTTTCTGCAGGTCAAAAAACATTCATCTCCCCATTGCTTATGCTATTAATTAATAGCATGATTTCATCAGTTTCTCAATCAAAAACCCCGCAATCCGAAAGCACCTGAGAGTTCGACAGCCGCATCCTCTCCACATCAAAGTGAAAATCATCAATCCATAGCCCAGACAGGGCATCAAAGCCAGCCTTATCACCTCAAGGATGACCTGATTGGCATTTTTGAACTCAAAAGCAATGGCGGCAATGACATCATCGGCCTCCATCCCCTTGTGCCCAGGCCCAGGAAGCTTCCCCGCCCTTTCCTCCGAACCGTCACGGTCAAAGCGCCGCAAGCATCTGCGCAGGGTTCTCCGCTGCCGACACCTTTCCCATCGCCTTTATAATCAAGCCGTTCTCATCGATAAGATAAGTGGTTCGGACAACACCCATTGACACCTTCCCGTAGTTCTTCTTCTCCTGCCAGACACCATAAGCCTTTATGACCTCAAGCTGCGGGTCGGACAGCAAAGTGAATCCGAGACCATGATTCTGCTCGAACTTCTTATGCGAAGCCACCGAATCCTTGCTCACACCCAGCACAACCGCTCCCTTTTCTGAAAACTGCGGCCCCAACGCCGAGAATCCGCAGGCCTGCTTCGTGCAGCCCGGCGTGTTGTCCTTAGGATAGAAATAAAGAACAACCTTTCTTCCCGCATAATCTGACAGACTATGGTTCACCCCATTCTGGTCGGGCAAAGTGAAATCAGGCGCTTTCGCCCCAACCTCCAGCAACATGGCAGCCTCCTTCCCACGCCGGCCTAGAACGCCGGATAAATATTGATTGTATCAATGATATCGATATCCTGAAGCTGATCCATCACCAACATTATCGAGAAGCCTTCCTTGAACAGAACCTCAACGGAAAGATTCAAATCGCCATCCGCAGTCTTATTCATCTCAACGCTCTTGATAGAAATATCCTTGGCCTCAAGCGTATCCTTAAGCTCCTCTGCCGTGACATTGTGCTTCGTGATATTGCACGTCAGAATGCCGGCGTTCTGCGTATGCATCATCGAATGATGCCTGTGAAGCGCCCCTTGAACAAAAAGAATCAGGAACGTCGCGAATCCTCCGATGACATACAAGCCCGCGCCAAGAGCAAGCCCTATGCCCACAGTGGCCCACAGCCCCGCCGCAGTAGTCAATCCCACCACACTTTCGCGCCTGACAAATATCACTCCTGCGCCGAGGAATCCTATAGCCGAGACAACGCTGGCCGCCACACGCGAGCCGTCAGCCTGAAGCTTCAGCTCCGGATGGTTGACTATGTCCAGGAAGCCGTACTTTGAAACCAGCATCATCAAGGCTGATGCGATAGCCACAATTATATGCGTCCTGAGCCCTGCGTTCTTGTACCTTTTCTCCCGCTCCAATCCAATCAATCCGCCGCAGAGAGCGGCCGCAATCAGACGCAGAAAAAAGTCACCGTAATTAATCAAATCGAGATAACCATTGCCAAACCAAGCACTCATTGCATCACCTCAAACAAACAAAGCTGTATATATGGAACAAGAGTATATCCCAATAACCCGGGCAACGCAACTTTTTTATTGGCTCTTCACGGATTTCTGTGGGATTGACATTCTCGAGACCGGCCATGGCGTTCTCTGATGCTCTCTTATGGCATCTGATGCGCTCTGATGGCGTTATG